>ONIY01000093.1 GCA_900318065.1 uncultured Prevotellaceae bacterium | reverse complement strand
AAGCTCGGAGATTTTTTTATTTATTCCTGCGCAAGCAGGCTTTGTGACCACGGAGTGGCAGCTTTGTGAGAGAACCGTTGCCTGGGCGCTGTTTCCCTGTTAGAGTATCCCAACACGGGTATTGTTTCCGCAGTGAGGACACAATAATCTCACAAAGTTGCACCTATCGGTGTCGCAAAGCCTCGCAAGCTCGAAATTTTAATATGTTCCAGTGAGTGCAATAAATCCAGTCTTGTCTTCAATATTGCTTTTTGAATTGACTATTTCATCAAAATCAGATAGTATAAATGATTTGATGCCATACTGGGTCATATAAGAAACACCGAAATTCATAATCAGTCCATAATGTTTGCGCATCAATTTCATATATGTAAGAATTTGCCTTATGTGTGAGTTCTCTATTCTTGGTGTTGATTTTAGCTCAATAATTATCTCATTTTCAACAAGTATGTCTGCAAAAAGATTCAAATCTAAGTTCACTCCTTTATAGAAAGTTGGAATCTCAACTTGATTTTCAACATGAATACCCATTGATTTCAGTTCCACCATCAAGGCTTTTTCATAATATTTTTCTACCAGGTATGGTCCTAATTGTCTCTGAACTGTAATTGCCGCATCTCTTAATTTATAATAAAGGGCAAGTCTTACTTTGTCGTCTGAAAAATCCATAATTGATTCTTTTTTTGCAAAAATAGCAATTCTTTTAAATGTGAACAAATTATTTAGATAATAGAGGTTTGTATAAATAGTAATTCCTGCGCAAGCAGGCGACAGCATGTTAACCCCTACAAAAAAGGAGGGCAAACGTTGCACGCTTGCCCTCCCCTTTGGTAATTCAACTCGTGAATACTTCTCTCTCTTACTTCACGATAATCTTCTTGCCCTTGTGGATGTAGATTCCAGCGGGGAGAGTGCTGCCAGCGTTGAAGCGCTGACCCATCATGTTGTAGTAGGCATCGTCGGTAGTGGTGGGCTCGGTTCTAACCTCGCTGATTGCCGAGGGTGGAAGCTCCCAGTAAACGATATTAGACGAGTTGCGCACGATGGTGGTCTCGCGGCCATTGGAGGTCACGGGCACATCGTAGTGCACCTGGATGCCAATGCGCTGAGTGAACATTGGGTTGTCGCCCATGTTGGTGCGATAGAAGTAGATGCGCGACATGTCAAAATCGTAGCCACTGCTGTAGATCTCATAAGGAATATCGGTCATGTCCTCGGTGAGGTCGTAGCTGTAGGTGGCAGCCTCAAAGACGAATGGCACGTCATCATCGGTGAAGATGCTGTAAACCAGGTGAGTTGGGTCGATGTAGTTGCCGTCAACGTCCTCGGCAAGAACAGTGAAGTCGAAGCAGCTGTAGCCATCCTCCTCACCGCTGTCGAACCATGAGTCCTCATAGAGCACTGGGTCGGCAGGAACAGCGGGAACCAGGTGGAACTCGTTGTAAACGGTGTTGAAGTCCATAGCGCAGAAGGTGAGGTCGTTGTTGTAAACCACACCCATGCCAGTAGCGATGAAATTGCTTGGGAACTGGGCATTGGGGTCGCCACTGCAGTTGTCGAGCGAGATGGTCTCGCCGTCGATGGTGTAGGTAGCCTCGGGAACGCCCTGGTGCACAGTGACGGTCATCACATTCTGCTCGTTGCCCTCTTCGTCGGTAGTGGTCTCAACATTGGTGCTCATCCACTGGAGAACCATTCCATACTCGCCATTCTCGTCCCAGTAGAGATACTGTCCCATGGGCACGGTAATCTTGGTGCGGTCGGCATTGATGGTACCCTTTACCCACACGTTGCTAGCCACTTCATAGACCACGTCGCGCAGATAGACTGTCTCGCCGTCCTCGTCAAAGACTACATCGGCCATGCCCGACTGATTTACCATGGCAGGACCGTCCCAGCCCTGGTAGATGTTGGCGCCCGAACGAATGTAGCTGTGCAACTCGCCAGCAGGCTGCTCGGTGATAATCTCGGGAACAGGCACTGGCTCACGCTCGGTGAGCACGGTGTTCCACTCGAGATATCCGGGCCATGCGCCATCGTCCTCATAGACGCAGGTCAAGCCCTCGGCAACGAAGTCCTCGATAGTGTTCTGGAACTCGGTAGCGCCCGATGTGCCTTGCAGACTGATGGTCTCGCCATCAATCACATACACTGCCTCGGTCACTGTCTCGTCGCGCTCGAAGCTCACCATGGTGCCCTCATCGTTGCTAACGGTGCGGCCCCATGCCAGGCGAATGCCCACGTCATACATCCAGCTCCAGCCCACCGTTTGCTCAAGCGACACGGTGATAGTGGTGCCGTCGGCGCTAAGAGTGCCCACTGCCCATGAGTCGCCAAAGTCGTAGTTCATGCCGTTGACGATGTTCTTGATGTAAACGGTAGTTCCGTCGGCATCATAGACGATACTTGTCTTGGCATCTTGTGTGGTGGTGAAAAGAGTGCCATCACTAACGGTGAAACCAAAGCCGCTGCGCACGTACTGCTTAACCTCGCCTTCGGGCTGCTCGGTGATGAGGTTACCCAGGGCCTTGGGGCGCATTTGGTTCTGGAAACCGCCGCGCTGAGTGCTAACTTTCTCACGATTGAGCGTGAGGTGGCTCTTGGTGGCACGTCCGTTGAACTGGACCTGTGCCTGAACTGTGGCAACCATTGCCACAGCCATGAGTAGAGTAAAGAATTTTCTCATTTGCTAATAATTTTGGTTTATAAATATGGTATTCCTATT
>ONIY01000092.1 GCA_900318065.1 uncultured Prevotellaceae bacterium | reverse complement strand
ACCACGTTCTTGATGAAGCAGAGGCTTGGAATCTTCGGATTCGGAAAAGCCTCATTGGGGTTGGGTCTATTATTGATTTCCATAAATTCCGATTTATCTAAGAAGTCAAATTCTTTCAAGGAACCACGTGTGACGTTGCCTTGTTATAGTCTTGTGTATCTTCACATGTAACGACAAAACGGTGCGTTAATGCGACCATTTAAGATTTGGTACACGCGTGTACCAAATCTCTAAATCCTTGAAGCACAGATACAATTGACAACAGCTACGCAAATCCCTTGCAGTAAAACCTTTGGAATACTCTAAGGCAGCACTGGATTGTTATACTGTTTTTTTAGTTCTTTCTTTTCTTCCATAATGCAAAGATAAAGCATTTTATCTAATGACAGTGCACATTGAGTGAAAAATTACTATCTTTGCAGTCACTATGACACGAGAAGAACTGATACTTGACTGCCGCTACTACAATGGCGAGGAGGAGCCACCCGAGGGGGTGGACCAATTGATGTGGGGCTATGAGGAAGCCTGGGTGAGAATGGTGATGGAAAACAACCCTACACCACAGCGATGCCTCGACTATTACACAAGAGAATACAACCTGCCCGGGCTATTGCCGCAAGAGGAAGATGGCACACCGCTGGGCATGAAGGCAATATTGTGGAACAGATTAGACCACTGGAGCTACATGCCTGCCACACCCAATGAGTTTATAGACTGGTATCAAGAGCATTATGTGAGACACACCAAGACTCACAGGCAACTGTTGAAAGGATAACTATTAATTTGGGTTGGGGCGGCAAACAATAGAAACTGCTATTATTATATGAGAATCTGCCGAAAACAATAAAAAAACACCATTTTTTGTCAAAAAATCATTATAAATTGTAGTTATTTAATATTTTTTTCTTACATTTGCAAATAATTTCGGAATCTTTTTACCCGAAAGGGTTAACTTGATTCTATCAATTTATCGGCAGATGAAAAATATTTAATACTAACCTAATAGAAATGAGACAATTATGGCAACACCAAAATTAGACGATCTTGACTACAAGATCTTGAACATGCTCTCGACCGATGCACGTAAACCTTATCTTGAAATCGCCCGTGAATGTAACGTATCGGGTGCTGCTATTCACCAGCGCATCCAGAAACTCAACTCGATGGGAGTTATCAACGGCTCTATCTCGCTAATCAATCCGGTGTCGGTGGGCTATGAGACCTGCGCCTATGTGGGTATCTTCCTCAACGACTCCTCTAAGTTTGAGAGCGTGGTTGAGCACCTCAAGGAGCTACCCGAGATTGTGGAGTGCTACTTCACCACTGGCAAGTACGACATGTTTGTAAAGCTATATGCTCACAACAACGACCACATGCTCAAGCTCATCCACGACAAGTTCCTGCAGCTGGGACTGGGAAGAACCGAGACCCTTATTACCTTTAAAGAGGTGTTCAAGCGCCAGATACCCATCAAGAAACCTTCAAAGAAATAGGTTGACATCAACAATATGAACAACGAATATAATGCAATCCTTGCCCATGCCATAGCAATGGCAAGGCAAGCAGGTGATGTGCAGTTGAAACTCTTTCGCTCTAAAGAGCTGGAAATTGCCACCAAGCAGAACGACTTTGACGTGGTGACAGCCGCCGACAAGGCAAGTGAGAAAATCATTGTCGATTGCATTAATACCCATTACCCCGACCACTCGATCCTTACCGAGGAGTCGGGGTTTTCTTCTCACACCAGCAGGGAGTGGCAATGGGTTATCGACCCTCTCGACGGCACCACCAACTATAGCAGCGGCCTGCCATGGTTCAACGTCTCGATAGGCATCAAGCACAACGACGAGACGGTGGCTGGCGTGGTATATGCTCCGCAGCTGGGCGAGATGTTCACCGCCACGCTGGGAGGAGGCGCCACACTCAATGGCAACCCCATCGCCCCAAGTGCCACGCCACAGCTCACCAAGGCGGTGGTGGCAACGGGATTCCCCTACGACAAAGCCACCAACCCCGACAACAATCTCGACAACTTCAAGCGCATCATGCCCGTGGTGCGCGGCTTGCGCAGGCTAGGCTCAGCAGCGCTCGACATCTGCTATGTGGCAGCAGGATTCCTCGACGCCTATTGGGAGATGAACCTCAACGAGTGGGACGTGTGTGCCGCGATGCTCATAGCACATGAAGCTGGCGCCATGGCACAGCGATTCCGCCCCGACCGCAACTGGAGCATCCTTGCCGCCAACCCACAACTCTTCCCACAAATCATCGACATCCTGCACCAAAGCACAAAATAAGAGGAGGACGTTGCAAAACTCCGAGAATTTTCATCTTGTAGGGACAAGGCGTGCCTTGTCCGCCACAGGCAGACCTTGGGAGTGAAAAGCTATGCCGTAGCACAGCCGGAGGTTGACCTTATGTGTCGATTCCTCATTGATGCTACGGAGACAATGCAGCCAGAGGCTGACCCCATGTGTAACCCCCAGTACCGATTGCGGAGCGAGCGATAGCGAGCAGAGCAATCGGCACTGGGGGTATAGCGACTATCCCTATCCACTCAGCCGGAGGCTGACCCTCGGTTTACGGCGCAGTTGCAAGGCAGCCGGAGGCTGACCCTCGGTTTACGGCGCAGTTGCAAGGCAGCCGAAGGCTGACCCTCGGTTTACGGCGCAGCGGCAAGGCAGCCGAAGGCTGACCCCATGTGTAACCCCCAGTACCGATTGCGGAGCGAGCGACAGCGAGCAGAGCAAGCGGCACTGGGGGTATAGCGTCTATCCCTATCCACTCAGCCGGAGGCTGACCCTATGTGTGACTTAGTCCTTTAGGAAATACCTATCGTCAATAGTGCCTCCGTTGTCAATGA
>ONIY01000090.1 GCA_900318065.1 uncultured Prevotellaceae bacterium | reverse complement strand
ACACGCCACATTCTTGTGCAACATCCTTTGAGGCAATGCGGGCGTTGTTCATAATGATTTTTAAGATTTTCTTGTCAAGGTTGTCAATTCTTTCCATCTAGAAGGTGTTTTTAGTTGAAAAATGCTAATATTTTTCGCAAAGATACAAATAATTTCTTAAAGTTAACCCAAAAAGGTAGTGTTTTTTATCATTTTTCTTTGATTTTTTTTGAAAATAAAGAAAAAAGTTCAGTTTATCAACAAATTTGTATATCAATGACGGCCACCATAAAGATAAAACTAGCACTACGACCCACCCAGAAACCCATCAACCGCGCCAAGGAAGGGAAGCGGAGGGTATGACTGCCTAAAAAACGGAAAAAAGGAACCGTCCCCTTTTTCCGAAAACGGAAAAAAGGAACCGACCTCTTTGTCTGAAACTGTCATGCCTCCCCCACATGAGGCTGTTGCAAAACTCACAGAATTCTCATTCTGTAGGGACAAGGCGTGCCTTGTCAGCTATAGGCAGACATTCTGGTAATCAGCATTCTAGCTGTCTTTGGACAACGCGCGCGTTGTCCGAAAACAGTGATGCAATCTCAACCATTTTGCAGCCCATCCTTGTCTCAGATTGGGTGGGAGGTTAGAAGTTGGAATTAGACAGGATGTTGTTATAGGCGTCGTTGAGCTTTCCTGGGATGGCGTTGCGGTTGAAGAAGACGTAGGTGGTGTTGAGGGCGATGAAGGCCTTCGACATGTACCATGTGCCCTTGTAGTCGCCGGTTTTGCCCCAGGAGTTCTTCACCATGTAGTACTCGCGGCCGTTTTGGTCGGTAGCCTTTCCGTAGATGAGCATCACGTGGTCGTAGGTCGACTCCCAGTTGTCGAAGCGCTCCTGTCGCAGCTCCTGAGTGGGGACGAGTTCGGGCGTGTGAGCGCCCAGTTTCTTGAGTGACTCGGCCTTCTCCTGCTTGCTCAGCTTGAGCCATCGGGCGGCATCGCTGCCGGTGAGGTCGGGAGCGTGCTCAATGTCGGCGGCTATCGCCAGACCGGTGCGTGTGAAGCCGTCCTCGCTCACGTCGCCGCCCCAGCACACGTTGTAGCCGTTGTCGAGGGCAGTGTCGATCATTGCCATCATCTCATCGAGAGGCACGTTATAGCTCAGTCGCTGGCGCCACTTGTAGGGCGCCTCGATGTTGAACCAGCTGTAGAAGGGGTGATGGGTGAAGCTCGTCACGCTGATGTAGTCGTCGAGGTTGAGCTGCAGACTGTTGAAGAACGACTTGGGGGTGTACTCCTTGCCCTGATAGGTGAAACGCTCGGGGCATTTGCCCAAATAGGCGTCGAGGATGCCCTGGAGGCCCACCTTCCACTGCGGTGTGAGCTTGGAGCCTTCGCTCTTGGCAACGGTCTCGACATAGGGCGTGAGCACCTTGAAGAACTCGGTGAAATTGGCTAGCGAGTCGCCTATGAGCGTGCCAGGCGCGGGCATTGCCTCCTCGGGGCAGATGCCGTGGCGGGCGAGCACCCACAGCACATCGTCGGCGCTGCCACCCTCCGAGAAGCGGCTGCAGCCGTGCATGCGCACGTGGTAGATGGCCTGGTCCATATAGTTCTTGTTGGCGACAAACATCTCGCACAGGTCGTAGACCTTGCCGGTCTTCCTGAGGATTTCTCCCTCAAAGAATCCCACCGTTGCAAAGTCCCAGCATGTGCCGCTGCGGCTTTGGTTCTTGATGGGCGTGATGGGGTTGGTCCTGATGGAGGTGAAAATGAGCGGGTTGTCGCTCTTGCCTGTGGCTGCCCACGCGGCGATGGTGCATGCCACAACGAGTATCGAAAGAATCAATTTTTTCATTGTCTTGTGAGGTGTGTTATGGGTGGTTATTTTTTCTTTTCTTTGGCGTCGCTGAACTCGTTGGGATATTCCAGCTTCTCGCGTGGCTTGCGCATGGCGCGCACGATGAGCCACACTCCCGCGATCACAAACGGGATGCTGAGCAGCTGGCCCTGGTCGAGGCCTATCGACTGGCGCAGACCCACCTCCCAGGGCTCCTGCACATTCTTGAGGAACTCGATGAAGAAGCGGGTGCCAAAGATGCCAATAAAGAACCATCCCAGTATCAGGCCCTGGCGCTCCTGGGCATTGCGCTTCCAGTAGAGCCACATGCACAGGGCAAAGACGAGCAGGTAGCACAGAGCCTCATAGATTTGGGTGGGGTGGCAGGGCTGGGTGAACACCGGCTCGGCACCTTGCATATAGGCGCCAATGTTGTCGATGAAGCGGAATCCCCAGGGCTGGCTGGTGGGGCCGCCATAGATCTCGTGGTTCATCAGGTTGCCAATGCGGATGAGCGCGCCCACGAAGCCAATGGGGATGCACAGGCGGTCAAGGGTCCACAGCACGCTTTTCTTGGTAACATGCCAGCTGTAGAAGATGATGGCGATAATGATTCCCAGCGTGCCGCCGTGGCTCGCCAGGCCGCCTTCCCACACCTTGAGGATGTCGGCAGGATGTTGCGAGTAGTAACTCCAGTCGTAGAAGAACACATGTCCCAGCCTTGCGCCCACGATGGTGGCAACCACCACATAGAGGAACAGCGGAGCGAGCCATTTCTCGGGCGCGCCCTCGTGCTTGAAGATGCGGTAAACTATCTCGTAGCCAACAAGAAATCCAATGGCAAACATCAGTCCATACCAGCGCACGGTAACGGGGCTCGTGAGAAGGTTAGGATTGGCTGTCCAAGTGATGAAATCAATCATTGTCATAAGTCATTACAGTTTTTCGGCCACAAAGATAATAAAATTATTTGCGCTTCGCGCGATTATTTGTGACTTTGTCACGATTAGGGGCGCTTCGCGCGATTAGTTCCGCTTCGCGCGATTAGTTGTGCACGAAGTGGTCGAGGTTTGGGACGTTGAGTTTTTGGGCGATTTGGATTTTCTTGTTGCTCACGGTGCCCAGGCTCTTGTAGTGCATGCAGGTCATTATCACGCTTCGTGAGAAGCCGCAGCAGTAGAGTGCCAAGTAGTTCAGTTCGTCGTCGCGCAGTGTGCCGCCAGCAGCCTCTTGCGCTCTTGTGAGCACATTGTCGTGCAGTTCGTTGGTGATAGTGTGCAGATTGTTCCAGAACGATTCTTGTTCCTTGCCGCTGGGCATGGTCATCAGGCTGTTGAACTTCTTTACAAAAGCATCGCTGCTAAGTTCGTATGACCACTTCATCAACTGATGCACAGCGCCAATCTGCTCCTCGAGGATGTTTTTCAGTTCGGCGTTATTGCCGTTGTCGTGTCCGTTCTCAAGTTGGGCGACAGTCGATTTCATGTTCTCAAGACTTGACAGTGATGTGTCGAGGTCGGCTTTCAGCAGCTCATACTCACTCTCCTTCTCGCGCAGTCGATGCCGATACCTGAGCACAAGCAACAGCAGTGCAAGCGCACCAATCACAATGGCGGCAAGAGTGAGCAACGTGTTGCGCAACTCCAGGCTCAACTTCGCATTCT
>ONIY01000089.1 GCA_900318065.1 uncultured Prevotellaceae bacterium | reverse complement strand
CCAAGAAAAAAACTCAATTTCAGCACACCTCTGCGAGAGTTCTATAAACATTTTTCTTAACTTTGTCACAAAATATGCATTTGCTTGTTGACTCTACGTGTCCAATAAAACACTAATAAAAAATCAACTTTGAAAGAAAAAATGCCATAATGTCTTGGCGGTTTCAAACTTTTGACGTAATTTTGCAGTCGCTTTTCGGCTCAACACAACCGTGAGCGGTCCCATAGCTCAGTTGGTTAGAGCACCTGACTCATAATCAGGGAGTCCTTGGTTCAAGCCCAAGTGGGACCACGATATTGAAAAATCAAGCACTTACGACACATTTCGTAAGTGCTTTTTCTATTTTTCAGTTTCCTCGTTATTTCGTGGCAGGCGGGTAGCGTGTGATGCTGGCCGTAGGCCAGCTCATAAAGCCACAGTTGTGCCGTTTTCATTCTTTATAGGACGCCAATGGAATTATATCCTCTTACGCCGTGTGTGGGATGATGACGGTGTGGATGGTGTCGATGTACTTGGCCAGTGGCAGCATATAGGGTGAGAACACCGCCAGCCTCTCGTCGAATGGTGCTTCGTTGACCACAATCTCTTTGGTGATGTCACCGTTCTCGCACACATAGGAGATAATCGTCATCAGGAAGTCCTCTTGGTCGGCGTTCAACTCGTTTCCCGAGATGAACTCCGAGAACATGCGCACGGCGTTCTTGCGGTCAACTCCCAATATCGAGCGAATGAAGATTGCAACATTGCTGCCGCATGGCATGCCGCTGGTGAAGCGGTTGTAATCCTCTTTGCTGCCAAGTTCCTGCCACAGGATGCGTTCAAGTTCGTCAACGTCGGCCTTCGTCAATTGCTCCATGTCGTAAATTTTTTGCAGCACTGGCAGGTTGCGGTTCTGCGACAGGAAGTCGAGAACGCTCTGTTTGTAGGTGACACGAGGTGTGATGCCGTCGATTGTACCTTCGTCGCTGATTGTGTCCTCAATGTCAACCGAGAACCACTTATTGTCGCCACCCATCAGGAACTTCACCAAGTCTCGAAGATCTTTCCTCACCTTTTCGAGCCATTTGAGCGAAAGATTCTGCCAAGCGACGTCGCTCAGCACCTCTTTGATAGTGCCCATCTTGGCTTGCACTTGTGGCAGCGTTGCTTTCTCTTGCAGTTTCTCGGCTATGGTCTGCACGTTTTGCACAGCCTTGCCACAACTAGTATCACCGTCGAGCAGCGACAACTCAATGAGCATAGTGAGCACGTCAAACTTCTTGGCACTCTCGTCGAGAGTGTTCTTGGGCAGCAATGGTGCTATGTCATTGCTGAGGGTGTTAACGTCAACCTCTGAGATATAAACCCAATTATCATCATTCTTGAAATGACTCACTTGTTCCCAACGCTCTCTCACCGAGATGTGGCTATCGTTGAGTGCTGCCACCTGCTCTTTAAGCACTGCCTTAGTCTCGTGGTGCAGTCCCTGGGCAAACTCATCTTCTTGCCACTTTTGGTGCTGCAGCTGGAACGCTATCCTTGCGCGCAGTGAGAATATCCTCTCGGTGAGCGATGGAACAGTCTTAGCCTTAGTGCCATCGGGGTTCTTGTCGAAATACTCAAAGTTGCGGCACCAGTCGAAAATATAGAAGCACTCCTTGTCGTGTCCCGGTCCGAAAATATCGCTTGACAGTCGTGTGCCACGACCTATCATCTGCATAAACTTGATACGGCTCTTCACAATCTTGAAGAACACCAGATTGAGCACATCGGGGACATCGATACCCGTGTCGAGCATGTCGACAGAAACTGCTATCTGCGGATTGCCATCACGAACCTCAAACTTATTGATAAGGTCTTGGGAATAGGTAACATAGTTGTCGATAAGGGCGCAGAACTCGCTGCTCTCGCTCGCATACTCGGGATAGAGAGCATAGAAACGCTCAACAATCATCTCGGCGTGGCGATGGTTGTAGGCAAAGATAATAGACTTGCCAATGCGCTCACCACTCTGCACCTTCAATCCATTCTCCATCAGGTCTTGCAGCACATGGTCGATGGTGTCGAGGTTGAAGATATACTTGAAAATCTCGTCGCTGCGAATATCACGCTTGGCATTCTCACCGTCAATCGCCTTTTTTGCCTGCTCATATTCCCACACCTTTTCCAGTTGCTCCTGCTCATCGGGGCTGAGGTCCTTGTACTTGATACCGTCCTTCAAGATTAGAGAACCACGCTTGAAGCCACGATAGTTCACAAGGTAGCCCTCGGCCACAGCATCCTCAAGTTCGTAGGCATAGTTTGGCACCCCCTGTTCCATCTGGAAAGTGTCGTAAGTGCTGCGGTCAATCTCATCCCTGGGAGTCGCCGTCAAGCCCACGAGCAGAGCATCGAAATAGTTGATGATGGCGGTGTATTTGCCAAAAATAGAACGGTGAGCCTCGTCGATGATTATCAAGTCGAATCGCCCAACCGAGAACTGCTTCTCGTCACGGTCGATGTAGTTAATCATCGTTTGATAGGTCGAGAAAGTTATTCTTGCTGTAGTGTCGGGGTTACGTTCTTCGTTCAGCACCGATGTTGTCATGTGGGGCAACAGTTTCGCAAAGTTCTTGTGAGCCTGATTCACCAGTGACGTTCGGTCGGCAAGGAACAGCACATTCTTCACCCATCCGTTGCGTGCAAGCACATCGACCAGCGATATTGAAACCCTCGTTTTTCCTGTTCCTGTCGCCATCACAAGCAGTCCACGACGATGCTTGCCATTGAAATGCTCACACACGCTCTTAATCGCCATCTTCTGATAATGGCGGTCGGTGATATTGTCCTTGACGCTGAAGTCGGTTATGTCGTGTCGCTGACGTTGCTGGATGAGCAGTTCCAGGTCGCTCTCGGTGTGGAACGCATAGAGGCGACGAGGTGGATAGCCCAGGCCGTCGATGATATAGGTCTCGAAGCCGTTTGTATAATATATTACAGGCTTAATGCCGTATCGCTTTTCGAGGCACATGGCATAGAGTTCGGCTTGGTGCTTGCCCTTGATGGGTGATACGCTTGTGCGCTTGGCTTCAACTACGGCAAGAGGCAGCCCGTTGGCAGCAAAGAGCACATAGTCGCAGTAGCCCTTGCCCTCGTTGTTGGGCATGCCCTCGACCTCCACTTCAATGCAAGCCTTTGAGGGCTGTATCGCACCTTCGGTATCGAGTACTTCCCACCCGGCTTCTTTGAGCATTAGGTCGATATATAGGCGGCGTGTCTCTGCCTCGCTGATGTCAAGTGCTATCTCTTGCACAGGAGTCTTGTCATCGACAGCTTCTTTGCTGGCATGCTTCAGCTCACCCTCTAAGATAGATGGTGCGGGGGGGAGTGTGACAAGGTCTTGTGGCGCTTGCGCACTCTTGGGGATTAAGGCATCGTTGAAGGGCACAATCTCCTTGATAACTCTCAACTTCAGCAGAATGGCAGCGACCACATTATAGATGTTGAGGAGACAGAAGAACGACTCTCGCTTGGTGACTGGTGTGTTATGGGCAGCGTTGTTGCCCACCTTGCGCACGTAGTGGACACCCATCATCACTCGCTCGTCGCCAATGAACTCACGGAACACTTCGCCATCTACAAGTTCAAACAATGATG
>ONIY01000087.1 GCA_900318065.1 uncultured Prevotellaceae bacterium | reverse complement strand
CACGTTGATTATGATGAACGCATCCTCAACGTCTACTCCGGTTTCAGTAAGCAAGTTGGTGAAGCTCTGAACCTTGAAGCCTCATTAACAGCGGAGCAATATCACGCGACAAAGTGGAATGAGTGGCGCATCTATCCACAATTCAATGCCATGTGGAATGTAAACGACAAGAATATGCTAAACCTCTCTTTCAGCAGCAACGCCATATACCCTTCCTATTGGAGCACCATGAGCAGCATTTACTATTCATCGGTATACAGTGAGATTTGGGGCAATCCCGACCTGAAACCCATGTCACATTACGACTTAAATCTCATGTGGCAGCTCAACCGCAAATACACGTTTACTGCTTTTGCAATGCTGGAACCGGACTATTTTGTCCAACTGCCTTATCAACCCATTGACCGCATGGCAGTCATTATGAAAGAAACAAACTTCGATTACTCCAATTGCTATGGACTGTCGGCTTCGGCACAGTTCGCGGTGGGTAGCTGGCTTAACGGACATGTGAGTGCGACAGGTCTTTATCGTCATGACAAGAGCGGCAACTTCTTCGATTTACCATTCAACCGCAAACAAGTCTCTATCATCATGCGTGGTACGGCTGTGGTCAAACTTTCTCAACGACATAACATACAACTCATCCTCAACCCATTCTTCCAGTCGCGGGCTATTCAAGGCGTGTATGACATCAACCCATTGTTCAGACTGAATGCCTCGCTGCGATGGACTTCAAAGAATGGGAAGTGGAGTGTGATTGCTGCTGGAAACAATATCTTCAACAATCACATCACCACACGTTCAAAACAGGGAAACCAAGATTACGATTTACGACTTTGGATGAATTATGCCAGTGCATCGCTCTCCGTCATCTACCGCATAGGCAACTTCAAGGAGAAAAAGCGAAAAGAGGTAGATACATCACGCATGGGTTACTAAATTCTCCCTTTTCTAGTATGTTGTTTTTCTCAAAAAACTTGACCTAAATCAAGTTTTTTGAAAAAAGTCATGTTTTGTTGCCGCATTTAGAGGAAGATTGCGTCTTCCTATTATAAATGTATAAAATATGAGACAGCATTTTCTCTTATTGGACATCTACCGCACCTGCCGATACCACTGCTTGGGACAACATACTTGATGGTGTGACTGTGACAGCTCAACGCCAACTCATCAAGCAGGAAGTGGACCGCACCACCTATGACGTGCAGGCTGACAATGACTCAAAGACGCAAACCGCGATGGACATGCTGCGCAAGGTGCCAATGGTCACAGTCGATGGCGAGGAGAACATCCTCGTGCGAGGCAATACCAATTTCAAGATTTACAAGAATGGTCATCTTGATCCTAGCCTAACCAAGAATGCGAAAGACGTGCTCAAAGCGATACCCGCATCGTCAATCAAGCGCATCGAGGTAATCACCGATCCTGGCGCGCGCGAGGATGCCGAGGGCGTGAATGCCATCCTTAACATTGTGATGATGGACAACAACCGAATGGAAGGAATCAGCGGTTCGCTCTATGGCAGCTACGACAATCTCAAGATGCCTTCACTCAGCGCCTATCTTGCAGCGCAGATGGGCAAGGCTATCGTGAGCGTGAACTACGGCTGTCACTACATGTCGAAGAAAATCACAACTAACAATGGCTACATTGAGCGCACATTCTTGGACTCGGGGAACAGCGAAGTCGTGCACAACCACGGGGTCAATCCTGGTCCCATGCACTATGCCGATATCAATGCCAGCTTCGACATCGACACCCTCAACCTGCTCTCGGCATCATTGAGCGGATATTACTATAAGATAAATGTACAGAGCAGTGCCGATGTCACCAAGCTCGACCCAATGGGCAACCACATTTATAGCTACACCGAGAGCTCCTACATGCCAAGCTATAGTCACCACTCGTGGAACACTCGTCTCGACTATGAGCACCGCACCCATCGCAAGGATGAGAAAATCACTTTATCCTACATGCTCGCCCTCACTCGCCAGCACTCCGACCAAGAGACCACATATAGCAATCTGGTTGACTTTCCTTACCCTTACGACGGCTTTTTACAGAAGTCGCGTGAGCGATTCACTGAACACACGCTGCAGCTGGACTATGTGCGCCCATTATGGGAAGGGCATAAGCTGGAGGTTGGTGCCAAGTATATCGACCGCCTCAACAGCAGCCTGAGCGAGCAACTATTTTATGAGAGTTCGCTTGCACCAACCTGCGATGACTTCAACCACACCATGCGCATTGCCGCCCTCTATGCCGACTACATGTGGACCCGTGGCAACTGGAGCGCCCGAGCTGGACTGCGCTACGAGTACAGCTACATGAAAGGGCACTACCCCAATGGCAAGAGTCCAGACTTCGACAAGCACCTGAGCGATTGGGTGCCGCAAGCCAGCATCAAGTACCAAATCAACGACCAACAGTCAATTCGTTTGGTCTATACCACTAGCATCAATCGTCCCGGTATCACCTATCTTAACCCAGCAGTGCGCATTTATCCTGGAGGAGAACAGTTTGGCAATGCCCAGCTAGGTAGTGTGCGTACGCAGTCGATAGGTTTGCCCTACATGTACACAAGCTCTAAGCTCACCATTCAGCTGTGGCCTCAATACCGCTTTGTGAACAACGCCTTAGGTACAATCGTCTATGCCCGTGGCGACACCCGCGTGCAAACCTACGGCAACGTGATTCGCCAGCATCGTTGGCAGTTGGAGAGCTACATCCAGTGGAAGCCTTTTGAGAACACCACATTTGTCGCCAATCTCAACCTTTGGCACCGCAACTACAAGAGTGACGTACTAGGATTGGAACAAAGACAAACTTCAATGTACTATTACCTATATGTGGCACAGAAACTGCCATGGAAACTACAAGTTACAGCCTACACATTTGGAAACATTGGGCGCTCAAGCGACAATATCTATTCGGTTGTGGAGCCTTGGAACCGCTATGCCTTCACGCTTCAACGCTCGTTCCTGAGCGATGATCGACTCACCGTGCGCCTCACTGCCAACTCGCCATTCCACAAGAACCAACACTACAAGACTCGCACAACCCAGGGCGACATCGTGGGCTGGGGCGACAGCTGCCTTCCCTCTAATGGCCGCTTCTTCAGGATTACTATCACCTACCGTTTCGGTAAACTCAAAAACAAAGTAAAAACCACCGATGTCACTATTGAGAACAACGACCTCGAAGGCGGCATCTCACGAGGGAAATAAAAAGAGCATTTTCACAATATCTCGAGTTGAAACTGCGTTTACCATACAAAAACAAACAACATTAGAGTATGAGAAAATTATATTTATTCCTAATCATTTCAATCTCCATCCTGCTAACAGGCTGTGGTGGAGATGAGCCTATCAGCGAGAATGAATTAAAAACTAATGAACTTCGTAGCAAGTACGCCGACAAAATAGTTGGATCGTGGTGGCAAGAGCGAATTGACGAAAATGACAAAGCCTTTGAACAATTAAATTTCTCGGCCGACGGCACGCTTACAGGATATATAAAATGGCTGCATCGAAAAAAGGTGATGGTTGGCGGTGAAGAGGTGTGGACCGACTGGGAAACTGAAGAGGAAGGCAAATACTGTGGCAACTGGAATCTCTTTTGGAAAGATGGGCAATCCTACATCAACATTTCGGCCAAGGTAGAAGGCAGCAACTATTATTGGTATAGTACTGATATGGTTTTCAATGGCATTCTCCAAGATGAGGGCACGGAATGGTTAGATATCGTATCACCATTCTGGAAAGTGAAAGACAATGAATCAACAGTTTATTACATTTATCAAAGAGGCAATTCCTCACCCTCATTCTAGTTAATCGGTTTCTTGCCAAAAGTGTTTATAGCTATAATCAAGAGAACCTTATTCTAATAATGAGGTTCTTTTTTCAATACTTGATTTTGAAGTAATCAAGCAAGGCTTTAAACTGGTCTTGTGCTGTAAGGCATGTGTCGAGCAAATAGCCTTGAACACGTGACCCATATTTTTCGGCAAACTGCTTAACTGATATATTCCATAAAGTTTCTATCGGCAAGAAATTGGGCAAAAGCAATCAAAATCACATCAAAGTGCTCCTTTGATGTGATTTTGATATTATATAGCAGTTAAGAGCGCTAAGTTATTGAACTTAACGCTCAAGGGTAGCCCATAGCAGAATCGAACTGCTCTTTCAAGAATGAAAATCTTGCGTCCTAACCGATAGACGAATGGGCCATCATGTGAAGACCTGGCCTCGTCGAGCCAAAATCTTCATTAGGATGTATTCTAGACAAGGCGCTATGCACAGCACCTTGTGAGAAAACAATTAGGCAACTTCGAGCTTGTTGACGTGCTTAGCAAGCTTGCTCTTAAGGTTTGCAGCTTTGTTCTTGCTGATAGTGCCCTTGCGACCGAGCTTGTCGAGCATCGACGAAACCTTCTTGTAAGCCTCGGCAGCTTCCTCTTTGTTCTCCATCTTGCGCAGGTTGCGAACAGCGTTGCGCATAGTCTTAGCGTAGTAACGGTTACGCTCGTTTCTTGTCTTAGTTTGACGAATTCTCTTAATTGATGATTTATGGTTTGCCATAATTTAGTTTGAAAAATTTAATGTATGTCTTTGAATTAGTAGCCCATAGCAGAATCGAACTGCTCTTTCAAGAATGAAAATCTTGCGTCCTAACCGATAGACGAATGGGCCGTGCTATTTGAGCGATTTTCAAAAGCGACTGCAAAATTAGGTCAAATTTTTGAAATGGCAAAATTTATTTTACTCAAATCGCTAAAAGACAAAGATTTTTTGGATTTTAAGACTTAATTTGGAGGAAATAGATTATCTTCGCAAGTCGTAACAAGAACCTGGAGATCTCCAAGGGGTTCTATTCACAAGAACCAGACATGCAAGAGAAACTCGAAGGCATAGTAATCAACGTTATCAAGTATAACGACAAGCACAACATCGCCCACATCTACACCGACAAACTGGGGATGCTGGCATTCCTTGTGCGTCAGGGCACTACCCATGCCTCAAGGATGCGCAATGCCATGTTCATGCCACTGTCGTTGATAGGATTTGAGGCGCGGTTGCAGCCTGGCCGGGAGCTGGGCACCCTGCACGACGTGCGCCGCA
>ONIY01000055.1 GCA_900318065.1 uncultured Prevotellaceae bacterium | reverse complement strand
CGCCCCCTTGCCGCTTGGCGTTCCCCTCGGTGTTTTTCATAATATTATTTTATGAAAACAACTTTCAGAAGACTTTCGCACTTCTTATTGGAACTTTCATAAACTATTTTTAAAAGTTTTTTGCAGCAAAAAACCTTGCCATGTGGGGAATTTTGCGTAACTTTGCACGCTAAATATGCTTACAACCGAAATGACACGTCGTTTATTGATAATATTGTCGCTTGTAGTTGTGCTTGCCAGCTGTGGAGAGTACAACAAAGTGCTCAAGAGCAGCGACTACAACCTCAAGTATGACTATGCCAAGAAGGCCTTTGAGAACAAGAAATATGCTCAGGCCTACACCATTCTTGCCGACCTGGTTCCCATCTTCAAGGGCACCGAGAAAGGCGAAGAGTGCCTGTATCTGCTGGGGTTGAGCTACTACGAGAACCAAGACTACCTAAACTCAGGGTCCTACTTCAAGCAGTACTACACCCAGTACCCCAAGGGGCAGTATGCTGAGTTAGCCCGCTACTATGCCGGCTATGGCTATTATCTTGACTCCCCTGAGCCCCAGCTCGACCAGAGCGAGACCATCAAGGCCATCGAAGAGCTCCAGTCG
Organism: uncultured Prevotellaceae bacterium; assembly: GCA_900318065.1. GTDB lineage: Bacteria > Bacteroidota > Bacteroidia > Bacteroidales > Muribaculaceae > Sodaliphilus. The sequence continues at coordinate 13,355 of ONIY01000055.1, read as the reverse complement.
TTCCTGGAATACTTCCCCCGCAGCGACAAAGTGGCGATAGCCCAGAGCGCCATCTTCGAGCTACAAGACAAGCTCGTGCTCAAGGAGCTTGAGAACGCTCAGCTCTACTACAACCTGGGCAGTTACCTGGGCAACAACTACGAGAGCGCGGTGATCACCGCCAAGAACGCCATCAAGGCCTACCCCTACAGCAAGTACAAGGAGAAGCTCGAGATGCTCATTCTCAAGTCACGCTTCAAGGAGGCCCAGATGAGCGTTGACGAGAAGAAAGAAGAACGCTTCAGGACTGTAGTTGATGAGTACTATGCCTTCATCAACGACTACCCCAACAGCGAGAACCGCAAGGAAGCCGACAACATCTTCAAGATTGCCGACAAGTTCCTGAACCGGAAGTAAGCACAGACACAAGACTAGATTAGAAACAACAAGAATAACAAACAATTTATTTATACACGCAATGGCTATCGATTACAAAAAATCCAACGCTCCACAAAACACAACAGTTCATGACCTCATTGACCTGGCTAAGCAGACTGGCAACATCTATGAGACAGTAGCCATCATTGGTAAGCGAGCCAATCAAATCTCGGCCAACATGAAGAGCGACCTGGAGAAGAAACTACAGGAGTTTACCGAGAAGACCGACAACCTGGAGGAAATCTCAGAGAACCGTGAGCAGATTGAAATCTCGAAGTACTACGAGAAACTTCCCAAGCCAACCCTCATCGCCACCAAGGAATATGAGGACGGTAAACTTCAGTTCCGCAACATCACTAAAGAGAAGGACGACTTCAATTTCTAGTCACACACACCATCTCTTGAATGAAAAAAGCAGCCACGGCAGTCAAGCGACTGTCGTGGCTGTTTCTTTGGTCTCTAAATCTCTACACCCTTTGGCGAAAAACCCCAATAGGGGTCATTAGGTGACCACAATTAGGGCTCGAGACGTGATTTCTTAGAACTTGCACTTGAATCCCAGGCAAGTAACGCTCTGGTTCATGTCCTTGAGGATTTGGAAACGCTGCTCAATATAGAAAGCGAAGCGCTCGTTGATAGAATATTCCGAGCCAATGCCAATGTTAGCGCCAAAGCGGTTCCAGCCGTCGCCATACTCAGGATTAACTCTGGCATAAGAGAATCCTGCCAATGGATAGAGAGCAAACCTGTTGCTGAAGCGAATGAGATAGTGGAAGTTCAGGTTGGCATTGAAAGCCGACAAGTGGTCGCTCTCAAAGTAGTAAATGAACTCGGGCTCAATTCTCACATTGTTGACAAACTCATACTGGAAATTCAATCCCAGTCCCACCATTGAATGCTTAGAAGCATAGCCAAACTGTGCACCAATGGCCTTCTCGCCCTGAGCAGCACTCATCGAGAAGACGCCAGCAAGAGCCACAAGGCTCAAAATGATAAATTTCTTCATAACACTAAAATGTTTTATAGTTATTACACTGCAAAAGTAATACATTTCCAGCAATAAAACACAAAATGCTGAAACAAATGTCCGCCTCTTATACAAGAGGCGGACATGTTGCATATATATTATCTATTGTTATATCAATTGCTGATATCGCTCATTAGATAACACCTTGCTCGAGCATAGCCTGAGCAACCTTCATGAAGCCGGCGATGTTAGCACCCTTAACATAGTCGATAGTACCATCGGCCTGAGTACCAAACTTCACGCACTGCTCGTGGATGTTCTCCATGATCCAGTGAAGCTTCTCGTCAACTTCCTTAGCCGACCAGCTCAGGTGAGCAGCGTTCTGAGTCATCTCGAGACCCGAAGTAGCAACACCACCAGCGTTAACAGCCTTACCAGGAGCGAAGAGGATACCGTTCTTCTGGAAGAAGTGGATAGCACCAGGCTGGCAGCCCATGTTAGAAACCTCGCAGCAGCACCAGCAGCCGTTAGCCTTCAGCTCCTTAGCGTCGTCCTCGCTGAGCTCATTCTGGAATGCGCATGGGAGAGCGATGTCGCAAGGAACGCTCCAAGCCTTCTTGCCAGCAGTGAACTTAGCAGCAGCAGGGAACTTGTCGGCCATATCCTGAACCTTGTTGCGGTTAGAAGCACGCATGTCGAGCATGTAGTCGATCATCTCGGGAGTGATACCCTCGGGGATCTCGCAAACGCCGTCGGGACCAGAGATGGCAACAACCTTAGCGCCGAGCTCAGTAGCCTTGGTAGCAGCACCCCAAGCCACGTTACCGAAGCCAGAGAGAGCAACCTTCTTACCCTTGATGTCCTTGCCAGCAGTGCGGAGAACGTGCTCTACAAAGTAGAGAGCGCCAAAGCCAGTAGCCTCGGGACGGAGGATAGAACCACCCCAAGTCATACCCTTGCCGGTGAGAACGCCAGTGTGGTACTGACGGGCGAGCTTCTGATACATACCATTGAGGAAGCCAATCTCACGGCCACCAACGCCAACGTCACCAGCGGGAACGTCCTGGTCGGGACCAATGTTGTGGCGAAGCTCAAGCATGAATGCCTGGCAGAAACGCATGATTTCGGCGTCGCTCTTACCAACTGGATCGAAGTCAGAGCCACCCTTACCACCGCCCATAGGCAGAGTAGTGAGAGCGTTCTTGAAAGTCTGCTCGAAGCCGAGGAACTTCAGCATTGAGGGAGTAACAGCCTTGTGGAAGCGGAGACCACCCTTGTAGGGGCCAATAGCGCTGTTGAACTGCACGCGGTAACCGAGGTTGGTTTGAACCTCACCCTTGTCGTCAATCCAAGTCACACGGAAAGTGAAGATGCGCTCTGGCTCAACCATGCGCTCAACAATCTTAGCTTTCTCAAACTCGGGATGCTGGTTGTAAACCTCCTCAATCGACTCAAGGACTTCACGAACAGCCTGCAGATACTCAGATTCGCCTGGGTGTTTAGCCTCCAGGTCGGCCATAATTTTTTCAACTTTCATGTTTGAAATGATTTAGAAAATTAATTAAAAAAAATTACTATTTAGATAATTCTTGTCTCAAAAGAACAGCACAAATTTAAAGCAAAAAAGTGGAACAGCGAAATATTAAAGCAATGTTTTTTAGCATAAAATCGACTTTTATTCATTTTTCACACGCGTTTATTAAATTTAAATTTCTGACAAAAATTAGTTTAATTTCGTCGTTTAATTAACAATTCCCACTTTTTAGGCATCCAAATGGAAATTATTAACACAAATACCGCACAAAAAGTGCGAAAACCGACAATTGCACGTCACCTTCTTTATGTTTTAAAACATAATTTCTTTTACCCTTTTATAGTTGCTGAATCAATAAAAATAGGTAATTTTGCACAAAAAGTTAGACTAATTAATTTTACTTTAAAACAACAACTATTTTATGAAGAAGCACAATTTCTATGCAGGTCCATCAATTTTGAGTCAGTATGCAATCGACAACACAATTGATGCCATTCGCGATTTTGCCGGTACTGGTCTATCGGTTCTTGAGATTTCACACCGCAGTAAGGAGTTCACAGCAGTAATTGAAGAGGCCAAGGCGCTTTTCAAGGAGCTGCTCGACATCCCCGAGGGTTATGATGTTCTGTTCTTGGGTGGTGGCGCAAGCACCCAGTTCTGCATGGTTCCTTACAACCTGCTCAAGACAAAGGCTGCCTATGTTGACTCTGGCACATGGGCAAACAAAGCCATCAAGGAAGCAAAGCTCTTTGGTGAGGTTGATGTGGTTGCTTCATCTAAAGAAGATAACTACGTGTGGTACCCCACCGAGTTCACCGTTCCTGCCGATGCCGACTACTTGCACATCACTACCAACAACACCATCTATGGCACCGAGCTTCGCAAGGACCTCGATGTTAACGTACCCCTGGTAGCCGACATGTCGAGCGACATCTTCTCTCGTCCAGTTGACGTTTCGAAGTATGCCCTCATCTATGGTGGCGCTCAGAAGAACCTCGCCCCCGCCGGTGTTACCTTCATCATCATCAAGAAGGACATCCTGGGCAAGGTAGACCGCGCAATCCCCACCATGCTCAACTATCAGACCCACATCGACAAGGGCTCAATGTTCAACACTCCTCCCGTGCTGCCCATCTACACCGCACTGCAGACCCTCAAGTGGCTCAAGCAGCTTGGTGGTGTTAAGGAGATGCAGCGCATCGACGAGGAGAAGGCTGCCTACCTCTACGACGCTATCGACAACAGCCGCATGTTCGTTGGTACCACTCACGAGGATAGCCGCTCGCTCATGAACGTTTGCTTCGTCATGAAACCCGAATACAAAGAGCTCGAGAAAGACTTCATCGACTTCGCTGGCACTAAGGGCATCATAGGTATCAAGGGTCACCGCAGCGTGGGTGGCTTCCGTGCATCGCTCTACAACGCCCTCCCACTTGAGAGCGTGAAGGTTCTTGTTGATGCAATGAAGGAATTTGAGAACAATCATTAATTTACACATTATATTATATAGTAGAACAGTAAAGTAGTAGAGCATCGTTCAACTCCACGATTCTACTACTCAACTGTTCTACAAAAAACCAAGAACAATGAAGATTTTAGTTGCAACCGAGAAACCATTTGCTGCAGCTGCCGTTACTGGCATCCGCGAAGTTGTTGAACAAGGTGGTCACGAGCTTGTTCTCGTGGAGAAAGGCACCAAGCAAGACATGATCAACGCTATTGCCGACTGCGCCGGCCTGATCGTTCGCAGCGACAAAGTAGACAAAGAAGTTTTCGACGCAGCTCCACAACTCAAGGTGGTAGTTCGCGCTGGCGCCGGCTATGACAACATCGACCTTGACGAGGCCACCAAGCATGGCGTGTGCGTGATGAACACTCCTGGCCAGAACGCCAACGCCGTTGCCGAGCTCGTTTTCGGTATGATCATTAGCCTCATCCGCAACCGTTACAACGGCACTTCGGGCACCGAGCTCAAGGGCAAGACCCTGGGTATCCATGCCTATGGCGCTGTGGGTCGCAACGTGGCACGCATCGCTAAGGGATTTGACATGAAGGTTAGCGCTCTCGACCCCTTCGTGAAAGACGAGGTCATGACTGCCGACGGCATCACTCCAGTTCACAATGTAGAAGACCTCTACAAGAACAACCAGTACGTGAGCCTTCACATCCCCGCCAACGACCAGACTCGCAAGTCGGTGAACCGCGCATTGCTCGAGCTCATGCCTAAGGGTGGCACACTCATCAACGCCGCTCGCAAGGAAGTCATCAACGAGGAAGACCTCGCTGCTGTTATGGCCGAGCGCACCGATCTGCGTTACGTTGCCGATGTTAAGCCTGAGAATGCTGCCGAGCTCGAAGAGAAATTCCCCGAGAGAGTGTTCTTCACTCCCAAGAAGATGGGTGCTCAGACTGCCGAGGCCAACATCAACGCCGGTCTTGCTGCCGCCAATCAGGTTGTAGCTCACCTCAAAGACGGTTTCAACCGCTTCCAGGTGAACAAGTAATCACTATTTCTTAAAGCATTAACCAGTCCTCATAATCACAATGAGGACTGGTTGTTTTTTATACCATCACTTCTTCTTGCGGCGGGGTTTCTTTTGTTGCTTGCGCAGTTGCGCTGCGATTTCGCTGTGCTGGTCGGCAAGGTCGTCGAGACCTATTTTCTCGTAGATGCGCGCCAGCGCAACGTGTGGTGCGATGGCAGTGCGCGATGCCTTGACTGCGCGCTTGTAGGCCTTGATGGCAGCAGGCGTGTCGTTTTCCTTCTCACATATCTGGGCAAGGAGCATAATCGCATCAAGGCAGTTTTTGCTGGTCTTGAGCAACGATTCAAGCAGTTCCACAGCCTGGTCGGTCTCCCCTATTGTGTCGAGCAACCTTGCCTTTCCCACTGTGGCGGGGACATATCCAGGCACCAGTCGCAACGCCTTGTTATAGTTGGCAAGACCCGACTTGATGGCGATATCGTCGAGCCGTGCCTTAGCACCTCCATAGGGCACCTCATCCTCTTGTGCCAGCTCGCCATATCCCATTGCCTGGTCGCCCATTGCTGTGAACTCGGTGGCAAGTTCTTGAAGCATCTTGTTTTGCCCATCGATTACAGCCTCTAACGTGGCAATCTTATTGTTGAGCTTGTCAAACTTGCGGAATTTCAGTCTTATGAACCTCTTGGCAACAGGATCATTAATCACATTGTGAATCTCCATTGCCTGTGCAAAGCAGTCAACGGCACGCTCAAAATCGTTTTTGTCGAATGCTATCGATGCCATTGTGTACAGCCCGCGCGCCTTCTCCAGCAGCATGGCATCGTTGATGGCTGCCTGGTCGTTGAAGCGGTGGCTGAAGTCGACAATCGCTGTGTTCACAATGATGTCGCGCTGTGATAGCGGCTTGAGCAGCGTGATGCCTTCGAGCGATGTGCATCGCGAGAGCGCCACATAGGTCTGTCCACTGGAGAACGCCCCACCGGCAAAGTCGATGACAATATTGTTGAAGGTGAGTCCCTGGCTCTTGTGCACCGTCAATGCCCATGCTGGCTTAATGGGATATTGCTGAAACGTTCCTGCCACGTTCTCAATGACCTTTTTCTCTTTCTCGTCGTAGGAGTACTGCACATTCTCCCACACCTCAGGCTCGATGACGTAGCAGTCGCCATTCTCCAGTTCCACCTCTACCCCATCGTTGTCCACATTAGATATCTTGCCAATGGTGCCATTAACCCATCGGTTGTCCTTATCATTGCGGATGAAGATTACCTGCGCACCCTTCTTGAGGACAAGTTCCTTGCTTGTGGGCAGGTCGTTATCGGGGAACACGCCATTCACTACGCCCTCGAAGGTAAACTCTGGGGTGTCGAGAGCCTGCATGTGGTCATGGTTGATGGAGTCGACGGTGTCGCGACGCGACGCCAGAGTTATCATGAAGCCGTCGTCCAGCTCATGGTAGCCTGGGTTGCAGCGGCTGTTGAGCATCATCAGGTCACCACTCGTGGCATGGCTCACCCTGATGCGGTCGAGCATGGCAATGAAAGCGCTGTCATTCTGCCGATATATTTTCTTCAGCTCAATGGGAATAAGCCCCAAGTGGCTGAACACCCTGGCATTGAAGAAGAAAAACTGCTGGTAGTATCGCCTCAGAATCTCCTTCATGTCGCGCGTGACCACTGGCTCGAGCTGGAAGATGTCGCCCACAAAGAGCAACTGCTTGCCGCCAAAAGGCTCTCGCATGTTGCCAGAGTAGACCCTCAGCACCTTGTCGATAAAGTCGATGATGTCGCATCGCACCATCGATATCTCGTCGATGATGATGAGGTCGAGCTTCTTGATGAGTTTCACCTTCTGCGACGAGTAGCGCAACGTCTTGCGAATGCGTCGTGGCGAGAAGTCGGGGTCGTCGGGCAACAGTGGTTTGAAGGGAATCTTGAAAAAGGAGTGCAGCGTTTGGCCCCCCACGTTCACCGCAGCGATGCCAGTGGGTGCAAGCACCACGTGTTCCTTGCTGGTATTAGCACAAATATACTTGAGAAAAGTGCTCTTACCGGTACCAGCCTTGCCTGTGAGGAACACCGAGCGCCGCGTGTTGCGTATCAGGTTCCAGGCATTCTGGAATTCCACGTTATCGAGGTCGATATTTTCAAGATTCAGCTTATTCATCAATATCGCAATTAAAGATTATAGAGATAAAATGTGACCATCACCTAAACTATTCAACAATAAGGGAAAATGCGACAAATTCATCATACTCCCCCCGCCCCCCCTCTATCTTAGAGGGGGAGTTGGTCACATAATATCTCACGCTCAGTAAAGTCATTTACCTTTTATAAAAACTTGAGTATAACAAGAAGCTTTTTATGAGGGTTCAAAGATAGCACAAAATCGCCATCTATCAAAAACAAAAGAGAGCATTTTATCAACAAATGCTCTCTTTTAGCCCGGCACCTAAAGGGTTGCCGGTATATATAATATTCCTAATTAGAAGCGGAAACCTATAGTGAGGGCAATCTTGTTTTTGTTGTCCTTCACTTCCTCTCCCTGCTCGCCAGGATAAGCGTGATACTGGCTGGTGCGGGTTTGGTGAACGTAGGCAGCGTCGGCATAGAAGCTCTTGTAGCGGTAGCCAAGACCACAGGTGATGTACTGGTTGCTCTTGTCATACTGATACATGTAGTTGCTCGATACCACGTCGACATTATTATTAGAAACACCCTTCACAGCGTCCTTCACGGGCGAAGTCTGATAAGAGTAACCTGCCCTGAGGCTCAGGTTTTGAGTAGCGCGATACTCAGCACCCACACGCAGGATGTGCGATGCTTGCAGCTGGTCCTTAATCTTTTGCTCGGTGTCGGCATAGTTGCAACCACCCTCGTCGCCACAACGCATGGTGTTGGCGCCCACATACTCATAGTCCATGCTGATCATACCCTTGCTGCTTGGAACCACTGCGAGGCTACCAATGAAACGCCATGGAGTCTTGATGGTGTAGCGGTATTCATCGTAGTAACCTTCCTCGCCAGTCTCGGTGTTGCCCTGGAACAGATTGTCGTCTCCATTGACTTGTAGATCAAATCCACTTTGCACCTTGTAGAGATCCTTCATGTCATAATAGGTGGGAGTGTGGAATGCGGCACCAATACGCAGCTGGTTAATGGGCCTTACAATAACACCCATCTTGAAGTTGTAACCAGTACCGCGAGTTTCCTGATAAGACTGGAAGTCATATCCGGCATAACCCAGAGTGGTGCTGCCATCGTTAAAGCGATAGTCATAGATCATAGCATTGTCGAGGTCCTCACCATAGTACTGATAGCTGTCGAAGTCAAGGTCGGTGATACCAAAGTTGATACCCCAGTACACTGTGTTCTTGAAGTTACCACCCAGGGTGATGTTGTACTCGTCGGTGTGGCCTTTCTCGTCAACATAGTAGTTGGCCGAGCCTGTTGTTCCGTTGGTAGCAAGACCCTGCAGGGAGCCATCGCTGTTGGGGTTGAGAAGATAAGACTGATAGGCGAGTATACCCAGCCATGGGGCATTGCTGTCGTAGTAGATATTGCCGCTGTAGTTATCTACCGAAAGGTCCTCTTCAGTCCAGTTGCCGTCAGTCAAATTTTGGGCAATCTTATTGGTAAGAGAGTTGTTCACGTTGTAACCACCCTGATAACGGCGCTGGAAGGAGTTGATGCGATTGAAAGAGAATCCCCAGTTGAAATACTTGAAGAAGTCGCTGTCAATCTTCATTGAACCAACGTATCCCACATTGTTGAACCAGAACTTGGTGTTGGTGAGCTTGTCACCACCAGGAGTCTTGGAAGAGAGGAAGTTGAGGTTCATAGTAACCGAGATGTCGCTCTTGCGATACACGCCTATTCCACCAGGGTTCTGTGAAATTGCCGACACATCGCCACCAAGGGCACCAAAGGCACCTGCCATCGACATGTAGCGAGAAGTACCATTGAGCTGGGTCTCCGACATTTTCAGGACATCAAAAGTTCCTTGTGCACTTGCCATGAGCGAAGCGCCACACAGCAATAATGTTATATATAGTTTTTTCATCTTAAATTCGTGATATTTATAATGATAAATTTATAAGAAACGTCTCACACTCTTGCGATTAACGACGACCACCGTGACCGCCACCGCCGCCATGGCTACCGCCACCGCCATGGCTACCGCCTCCTGAGAAGCCACCGCCACCACCGTGACTGCCTCCCGAGAAGCCACCGCTGCGTCCACCTCCAGAGAAGCTACCGCTGCTGCGAGAAGGAGTGTAGCTGCGACCTGATGACGAAGGAGAGTAGCTGCGACCACTTGACGATGGAGTGTAGGTGCGGCTACCGCTGCTGTAGGTGCCCACCGAGCGACCTCCGCTTGCACCGCCTCTGATGGCCGAACGGCTACCAGGAGTCATTGGGCTGCGGCCAGTGCCGTAAGCGCCACGATTGGTGCTAGCAGTGCCAATGTTGCCGTGATTCATCATAGTGCGTCCGTTGCCCATTGTGCCACGACGAGCAGTGCCATAAGTGCCATTGTGTCCTGTTCCGGCACGGTTGCCGTGATAGTTCACGCCAGGACGACGTCCGGTGATGCCACCGTGATAGCGGCCACGGTCGCCATACCAACTTCCAGGACGGTGGTGCCATCCGTAGTCCCAGTGGTGGTGATTCCATCCCCAGCCATAGTGCCAAGGACGATACCAGCCGCCATACCAACCCCAATTGTACCAGCCCCAGTTATACCAGCTGCTGTAGTACCATGGGTTATGCCATCCCCAGTTCCAGCTGTACCATGGGTCGTAATAGCGATATCCCCATCCCCAGTAAGGACCATATCCCCAGTCGGTTCCCACGATAAGGTTCACCGTGGGTGTGCTGTCGAAATAGTACTCAATGAGATCGGGGTCGTTAGAACGAATCACAATGTCAGGATTGTGGAAACGCTCAAGACGGCGAGTGTTGGCAAACGTCTCGTCGTCAATATAGGTGGTGTCGTCGACCATCAGCGGGTCAACCCGGCGATTGTACTCATCCACGTCCCTACCGTTGACCACACCCGAAATGGGAGTGACGGTTGTCGACAGGTCGGCATAGTAGTCATTGGCTACAGGCTGACGCTTTGTTACAACCTTAACCTTTGTCGTTTTGCTCTCGGAGGTGCCATCGTAGTAGATGTCGTCCTCATAGTCTTGTGCCATAGCGCAGCCACAGCCGAGCAACAAGGCTCCAATTAATGACAAAAATTTGTAGTTCATAATGCTAATATTTTTATAGTTAATATTTTCGTTTATAGTATTTTTTCTATCTCCAATTAGACTATAAATTGTGATAAAAGTTTAAAAAACAAAATATCATGCAAATCTACACAAAGTTTTTGAAAAAGAAGAACATAAGTGGCGATAAAAACTGCCAAATCGCCCATTTTCCCCCTTTTCTTGCCCCCTAAACACCAAAATGCGTGGAATACTGCATAAGCAACTCATGAAATTAACACAGTTTAACAAAGCAGTGAAGCATTATTTTTGTTACTTTGCAAGTGAAAACAAAATCCTATCAAAAATGGTGCTCGTGGAACTATGGCATGCACTCCCCTACTGCCCCACGCCAGAGCATGATGAGAACTAAATAACAGTAACTACACATATGAAGATTGGACAATACAATAAGTTGATGATAAATCGATTTGTCGATTTTGGCGCTTACCTGATTGACGATGAGGATAACGAGGTGCTGCTTCCCAAGCGCTATCTCACTGGTGACGAAGAACTTGACGACTGGATCGAAGTGTTTGTCTACAACGACTCTGAGAATCGCCCTGTGGCAACCACCGAGCACCCCCACGCCACCGTGGGAGAGTTTTGCCTGATGCGCGTCAAGGCGGTGAATGCCATTGGTGCTTTTCTCGACTGGGGACTGGTGGCAAAAGACCTGCTGGTGCCATTTCGCGAGCAGCGCGTGCGCATGCAAGCCGGACGCAGCTACATCGTCTATGTCTACCTTGACGAGAACAGCGGTCGCATAGTTGCCAGCGCCAAACTCGACAAGTTTCTAGGCGACAGCCTGCCCGACTATTACCATCGCCAGAAGGTGGACGCGCTCATCGTGCAGCAACAAGAGATAGGCTACCGTGTGATAATCGACGGCAAGCACTGGGGCATGATTTACAACAACGAGATTTACAATCCAGTCAACATTGGGGAGCATCACATGGCCTTTGTCAAGCAGGTGCGCGACGACGGCAAGATAGACGTCACGCTGGCCAAGATAGAGAAGATGCGCGTGGATGATGTTGCCAGCGAAATTCTCAAGTACCTGAAACACAACGGCGGCTCGATGACCCTCAACGACAAGTCGGCACCCGACGATATCATGCGCATTTTCAACTGCAGCAAGAAAGACTTCAAGAAAGCACTGGGACAGCTCTACAAGCAGCACCGCATCACCCTGGGCGATACTGTGAAGCTCACTGGCGACAACCACCAATAAATCTCTCAATAATCAAAATTCAGCAAAGCACAAATTAAGCATAAAAGTATTGCAATGTCGGCGTTTTTATGTAACTTTGCACTTTAATTTTGGAAAAAACTGAAAATTTATAAACAAAAGACACCAATATGGGAAAAGTAATATTGACAGGCGACCGCCCCACTGGCAAGCTCCACCTGGGACACTATGTGGGCTCGCTCAGGCGCCGCGTGGAACTGCAAAACGCAGGAGATTATGAGAAAATGTTTGTCTTCATGGCCGATGTGCAGGCTCTGACCGACAATGCCGACAATCCCGAGAAGATACGCCAAAACATTATAGAAGTGGCTCTCGACTACCTCTCGGCAGGCCTTGACCCCGAGAAGTGCATCATCTTCATCCAGAGTCATATCCCCGAGCTAGCCGAGCTCACAACCTACCTGATGAACCTCATCACCGTGAGCCGTGTGGAGCGCAACCCAACTGTTAAGACCGAGATTAAGATGCGCAACTTCGAGGCCAACATACCGCTGGGATTCTTCTGCTACCCCGTGAGCCAAGCAGCCGACATCACCCTGTTCAAGGCCGACATCGTGCCTGCTGGCGAAGACCAGAAGCCAATGATTGAGATCACTCGCGAACTGGTGCGCCGTTTCAACGGCACCTATGGCGAAGTGCTCGTAGAGCCCGACATCATGCTGCCTGAGAACGAGACAGCCCGTCGTCTTCCCGGTACCGACGGCAAGGAGAAGATGAGCAAGAGCCTGGGCAACTGCATCTACCTAAGCGATGATGCCGACACCGTTTGGCAGAAAGTGCGCTCCATGTTCACCGACCCCAATCACCTCAACGTGAGCGATCCCGGCACCGTAGAGGGCAACGCCGTGTTCACCTATCTCGACGCCTTCTCATGCGATGAGCATTTTGCCAAATATCTCCCCGACTACCAGAACCTCGACGAGATGAAGGACCACTACCGCCGTGGTGGCCTGGGCGACATGAAGTGCAAGAAGTTGCTCAACAGCATCTTGAACGAGATGCTCGAGCCCATTCGCCAGCGCCGTCATGAGCTGGAGCAGGACATCCCCGAGATTTACAACATCTTGCGCCGTGGCACCGAGAAAGCCCGCGAAACAGCCGTCAAGACCATGGACGAAGTGCGCAACGCAATGAAGATCAATTACTTCGACGACAAAGAGCTCATTCAACAGCAGTCGGAATACTTCCGCGCGAAATAAGACAATATCTACCATACCATATAAAAGCACGGTCACACTACGCGACCTTGCTTTTATATTTTCCTGATTTACAATGCTTCCATGCGCAGTAGGCCTGCGGCCGTGGAAGGTGGAACGTGGAACGTGGAAAGTACACGCAACTTAACACTTAAACATCGCGCCGCAGGCGCACGTTTCACCTTCCACCTTCCACGTTCTACGCGCCGCATGCGCAACTTTACACTTAACTAAGGTATTGCTTTATGT
>ONIY01000085.1 GCA_900318065.1 uncultured Prevotellaceae bacterium | reverse complement strand
GTGAACAACAGCACTGAGTCAAGTATCACGTTCAAGCACGGAGGATATGACGTGATGACTCCCTGGTACAAGTATAGTGACAAAGTAGCGCTCACTAATGATGTTTTTTCAGGATATGAAGCAGGCTCAAGCGATGCTGAGAGCAATGAAATTACGATTGATGCTTGGGAAGCAGGCATGATAGTTTCATGGTATATACCTGCACATGATATAACAGATGAGTCAACCGGTGCTGCAATTGATAATGCCAGGCTCAAGGCTGTTGTCAATGGCAACGTTGTCACCACTATAGACGCATTGAAAGCATACAAAACTTTCTCGCGTGGCAATGCCTATTACATGCAAGTCACCTGGGACGGCTCAAATCTGTGTTTCTCTAATGACTTCTGCCCCGATGGAAACCATCCACACATGATTGACTTGGGCCTACCATCGGGAACAAAGTGGGCATGCTGTAATGTAGGTGCCAATAGTCCGGCAGAAGTTGGAGACTTTTTCGCTTGGGGAGAGACCACTCCCAAGTCGCTCTTTGGGGCACATAATTACAAGTGGTTCATCGGTGGAGACAGTCATAATATAACAAAATACTGCTGTAACATTAATTATGGTACGGTAGATGGCAGAACCGAACTTGAGCTTGAAGATGATGCCGCCTTTGTACAATGGGGGGCAGAGTGGCATATGCCATCACTGAGTCAGCTATTAGAGTTGTTGAACAATTGCACTAGTGAGTGGGCTAAGGTGAATGGAATGGGTGGTTGTCTTTTCAAAAGCAAAACAAACGACAGCGCTATTTTCTTTCCACTCGCTGGTTGGCGCCCTGATGGATTGGGATTAGATGCAGTGGGCAACTATTGGTCACACCATTATGACTACGGCACTTGGCCTCACTTAGCATATATCTTATGCATCACGTATGGTAATACGGGTGCTTATGGGGCATATTTACCCCGTCATTATGGCGCAAATGTTCGTGCTGTGCATGTTGGACAAGAGTAAAAACTTTCAATACATATGCAACCAACACCATTATGAAAAACTTTGCCCAATTATTATTATGTTTTTTTGCCGTGGCGTTGTTCACATCATGTGAAGATGATATTAGCAAACGTCAAGCGGTATTCACCGCCACGATGCCCACCGATGACTTGTCGTCCTCACGGCCTGGCAGCATTATTAATGGCGTGCCAGATGGTGAAGGGTTCAATCTAAATGCCCAGTGGAAAGACGGCGACAAGATACAGCTTTTTGTCCGTCAAGACGGCAAGGTGTATCAAGCCGAGAGTCCGTCCACTGTTTCTGATATAAGCAGCGATGGCAAGACCTGCTCATTCGAGCTGGTGTTGCCCAAGTCGATCAAACAAGATCATGACTATGAGATTATAGGTGTTACAGGGGTGGAAGCCTATATCGATGGTAACGATGTTATTGCCACTTGCGCAAAGAAGGGCAGCAACCAAGCGAAGTTCCGTCACCTGTGCGCCTACGAGGTACTCTACGTGAACAACAGCACTGAGTCAAGTATCACGTTCAAGCACAGAGGATTTGAGGTGATGACTCCCTGGTACAAGTATAGCGATAAAATCTCGCTTACTGGCAATTATATTTCGGCTGTTCAAGGTGATCAAACTGATGCCGAGAGCAGTGTAATCACGATACCTGCTGGCATGACGGGCATGATAGTGTCATGTTATATTCCTGCCGATAATAAAATTGGTGGCACATCCGAAGCCACAATCGATAACGCCAAGCTGAAAGCCGTTGTCAATGGCACTGCTGTAATCACCATTGACGCATTGAGTTCCGCAAAAACTCTTGTGCGTGGCAATGCCTATTATATGGAAGCCAATTGGGATGGCTCGACGCTGTATTTCTCCAACGAGTTCTGCCCCGATGGAAATCATCCTCATGCGATTGACCTGGGCTTGCCGTCAGGAACAAAATGGGCCTGCTGTAATGTGGGTGCCAACAGCCCAGCAGAAGGTGGAGACTTTTTCGCTTGGGGAGAAACCACTACCAAATCATACTTTAAAGCATCTAACTATAAGTGGTACTATGGTGGTGACGACCATAATATTACGAAGTACAACCGAAACAGTGATTATGGCACGGTGGATGGAAGAACCGAACTCGAACTGGAAGATGATGCAGCCTACGTAAATTTGGGGCCAGAGTGGCGCATGCCAACGGTAATTCATCTTTCTGAACTACTTAACAACTGCACAAAAGAATGGACAACAGTAAACGGCATGAGCGGTTATCTTTTCAAAAGCGATATAAATAACAGAGCTATTTTCTTCCCTGCTACTGGTTGGATTTATAATGGGTTACATGGATTAGGAACTGAAGCAAACTATTGGTGTCGCTCTTATTCTAGCGATAATTGGCCAAGTAGAGCTATAGTATTGTATTTCCGTGGCAATGCTCTTCATGACACAACTTTAGGACTCTATTACTACGCACGACAAAACGGCTGTAACGTTCGTGCTGTGCATGTTCCACAAGAGTAGAGGCTCAGGACTTATTTAGATGAAACAATATAGCACTACAGTCACAACTCTGAAGATAATCTCAATTAATAATATAGCAGCAATGGTTAGGTCAAAAGAACCCACATAGGCTTGCACGGCAACATTGCAAACTGTTGGGGAGTCTTTGGCACCCTCAGTTATGACAGGCATGTCATATACTAAATATATTATTATTTAGATTAAATGTTTTTTCTTACAATTTAAA
This sequence comes from uncultured Prevotellaceae bacterium, assembly GCA_900318065.1. GTDB lineage: Bacteria > Bacteroidota > Bacteroidia > Bacteroidales > Muribaculaceae > Sodaliphilus. Next base: position 3,436 of record ONIY01000085.1, on the reverse strand, counting down.
CCCTTAAAACGTTCTACATTAAAAAATAATCGATAATCCTTTGGTGGTATGAGATTTTTTTGTACCTTTGCACCGCTTTTCGCAATCTCTGGCAAGAAGTTTAGGCGTGAGCCTATTAGAGTGGCTTGTGAATATTGCGTAGAGTTTAATACAAAAAATTAAAGAAATTTCTTTTACAATGGACTTAATTAAAGTTGCAGAACAAGCGTTTGCTACAGGCAAGGAGTTGCCAAGTTTTCTTCCTGGCGACACTATCACAGTAGCTTATCGCATTAAAGAGGGTAACAAGGAGCGTATTCAGCAGTATCGTGGCGTTGTTATCAAGATCAACGGCGAGGGTGCAAAGAAGCGTTTCACCGTTCGCAAGATTAGCGACAACATTGGCGTAGAGCGCATCTTCCCAATGGAGAGCCCCTTTATCGACAGCATCGTTATCAACAAGTATGGTCGCGTTCGTCGCGCTAAGCTTTATTACCTGCGTGGTCTCACCGGTAAGAAGGCTCGCATCAAGGAGCGCCGCTTCGTTAAGAAGGATGCCGCTAAGTAAAGAAAGCGCATCAGTAACGATGAAAAAAACAAAAAACCGTGGCAATATCGCCGCGGTTTTTTTTGTGTGTGGTGTGAAGGGCTAACGCTTTCGCAGGGTGTAACTTCTCTAGGATTAGAAGTTATAGCCCACAACAAAGGTGAACGAGTGGTTCTTGATCTTGTTGTGGATGAGCGCGCGAGTGCGCTTTCCGTTCACGTTGACCAAGCCAGCGTCGTAGTTAATACCAGCGAAATACTTTTGCTTGAATGTCACGCCGGCACCAACTGCGATACCCATGTCAAATGGATTGACATAGTTGCTGTTGTTGGGGTTGATGTTCTCAAGTCCCAGGATCTTCACCTCGTCGCGTGAGGTGATGTCTTCGCCTGCCATGGGTGCGTCTTGTGCAATCTGGAACTTAGGGTTGCCAGTAAGGTCAAACTTGCCGAGGCTCGACTTGTCAACGTCGTTCTTCACGCTCACCTTGCCGCCAATGCCATAGGCGAAATAAGGACCAAGGTTGACTTGCACCTGATAGTCGCTGTTGATGTTGTAACGCCAGGATGCCTGCACTGGGATGCGAATGTTATGCATGGTGACGTTAGCACTGTATTCGGGCAAGAAACCGTCGTAGGACTTGGTGAAGTCCTGCTTGAAGTTGAGCTTCACGCCAGTGGCAACATAATAGAGGCCAGTGTTGATCCACAGGTTCTTGAGGATGGGGATGTCAACATTAGCACCCAGAGTGATGCCTGAGCGGCGATGAATGTCGAGTTTGTAAGGTAAATTACCAAAAGCCGACACAACCACATCGTTGGTGACATTGTTTCTCATTCCCATGACGTTGAGGCCAAACCTTACGCCATAGACGATTTTGTCGCTTGACTTCTCGGTCGAGAAAAAGTCGCTGAACTGCTGGGCGTGGAGGCTCATCACACTAACGGCCGCAATGGCCAGTACCATTAATTTCTTCATTTCTTGATGTATTTTTATGTTTGTTGTATTCAAGTGGTTTCCAAAAGTGCAAATTTACAACATTTTTTTGAAACGGAGTGTATTTAGCCTAATAAAATGTCAAAACCGCCCGAGCAAGAAAGGCTGCCCGAGCGGTTGTTGATAAGTTGCTATTGTCGAGAAGGAAAATTATTCCTCGTCGAGCAGAATCTCCATTACCTTGATGGCACTCTTCATTACCGAAGTGCCAGGGCCAAAGATTGCAGCCACGCCAGCCTTGTAAAGGAAGTCGTAGTCCTGCATTGGAATCACACCACCAGCGGTGACGATGATGTCCTCGCGGCCCAGTTTCTTGAGCTCCTCGATAACGGCTGGAATGAGGGTCTTGTGACCTGCGGCGAGCGAAGAAACGCCCAGCACGTTCACGTCGTTCTCAACAGCCTGGCGAGCGCTCTCCTCGGGAGTTTGGAACAATGGTCCCATGTCCACGTCAAAGCCGCAGTCGGCATAGCCGGTGGCAACCACCTTGGCGCCACGGTCGTGACCGTCTTGTCCCATCTTGGCAATCATGATGCGAGGTTGGCGGCCTTCTTTCTTGGCAAACTGAGCGGTGAGCTCACGTGCGCGCTTGAGGTCGGGGTCGGAAATAGCTTCTGATGAATACACGCCTGAAATTGTTTTTACAACTGCTTTATAACGGCCCACGACTTTCTCGCAGGCATCACTAATCTCACCAAGCGAAGCGCGGTCCTTGGCGGCCTCTACTGCCAGCTCGAGCAGGTTGCCCTTACCAGTGCGCACGCACTCGGTGATGGCCTTGAGGTCGGCCTGTACCTTTGCCTCGTCGCGGTTCTTGCGCAACTCTTCGAGGCGAGCCACTTGCTCGTTGCGAACCTCGGTGTTGTCGATCTCGAGGATGTCGATAGGAGCCTCTTTCTCGAGAGCATACTTGTTGATGCCCACGATAGTTTGAGTGCCGCTATCGATGCGGGCCTGAGTGCGGGCTGCGGCTTCCTCGATACGCATCTTGGGCACGCCAGTTTCGATGGCCTTAGCCATACCACCCAGCTTCTCGATTTCCTGAATGTGGTCCCAAGCCTTGTGAACGAGCTCATGAGTGAGGCGCTCTACATAGTAAGAACCTGCCCATGGGTCGATGGCCTTGGTGATCATGGTCTCTTGCTGGATGTAAATCTGGGTGTTACGAGCAATACGTGCCGAGAAGTCGGTAGGCAGTGCAATAGCCTCGTCGAGGGCGTTGGTGTGCAGCGACTGGGTGTGACCCTGTGCGGCTGCCATAGCCTCGATGCAGGTGCGGCCCACGTTGTTGAATGGATCCTGAGCGGTGAGCGACCAGCCCGATGTCTGGCTATGAGTGCGCAGCGACATCGACTTGGGGTTCTTGGCACCAAAGCTCTTTACAATCTTGGCCCACAACAGGCGGCCAGCGCGCATCTTGGCAATCTCGGTGAAGAAGTTCATCGAAATGCCCCAGAAGAACGATAGACGTGGTGCAAAAGCATCAACGTCGAGGCCTGCATTCACACCAGTGCGAATGTAGTCCATACCATCGGCGAGAGTGTAGGCGAGCTCGATGTCGGCTGTTGCACCAGCCTCCTGCATGTGGTAGCCCGAGATTGAAATAGAGTTGAACTTGGGCATATACTTTGAGGTGTACTCAAAGATGCTGGCAATGATCTGCATCGAGAACTTAGGAGGATAGATATAGGTGTTGCGCACCATGAACTCCTTGAGGATATCGTTCTGTATTGTACCAGCCATGTGCTCAAGCTGAGCACCTTGCTCAAGACCTGAAACGATGTAGAACGCCATAATGGGCAGTACGGCACCGTTCATGGTCATAGAAACAGACATGGTCTCCAGGGGAATTCCGTCGAAGAGAACCTTCATGTCCTCTACCGAGCAGATTGATACACCTGCCTTGCCCACGTC
>ONIY01000086.1 GCA_900318065.1 uncultured Prevotellaceae bacterium | reverse complement strand
CATCATCATGACGCCCGAGAACGCCAAGCAGCTGCTCTACGCCCTGAAGGAGAACGTAGACAAGTATGAGGCTCACTTTGGCGAGATCAAGCCCCGCCAGGCAAGCAACAACCCCGGCGGCATCATGGACTTCCCACTTCCAAAGGGGCAAGCCTAAGGCGCTGAAAGCGGCCTTAATGCACAATGCATAATGCATAATGCACAATGTTTTTAATTCTTATAATTGAAAATAATGAAATCGGATAACGAAAATGTTATAGTTGTGAAAAGCAAGGCATTTGCCCTGCGCTCAATAAAACTATATAAATATCTGATTGAAGAGAAACGAGAACATGTGCTCTCAAAGCAGTTTCTGCGTTCGGCAACAAGCATTGGTGCAAATGTTAGAGAAGCCATCAGAGGTCAATCGGATGCTGATTTCGGGGCTAAGATGAACATCTCCTTAAAAGAAGCAAGCGAAACCGAATATTGGCTAGAGTTGCTTCAAGAAAGTGAGTATATCTCCCATGATAAAGGAGAGGAAATGCTAGCCGATTGCAAAGAATTAATTAGAATTCTCATGGCAATCGTGAAAACCTCATTCGAAAAGAATAAATAGCAATCAATTATTTATCATTTTGCATTTTTCACGGCGTAGCTCAATTGTGCATTGTGCATTGTTATGGAACATAACTTTTTTATATACAATACTTTGACTCGTCGCAAGGAGCTGTTCAAGCCCTTGCAGGAGCCTAACGTGGGCATGTATGTGTGCGGGCCAACGGTCTATGGCGACCCGCACCTGGGACATGCCCGCCCGTCAATCACCTTCGACGTGCTCTTCCGCTACCTCCAGCACCTGGGCTACAAGGTGCGCTACGTGCGCAACATCACCGATGTGGGCCACCTGGAGCACGACGCCGACGAGGGCGAGGACAAGATTGCCAAGAAAGCACGCCTGGAGCAGCTCGAGCCCATGGAGATAGCACAGTACTACACCAACCGCTACCACGCTGCCATGCAGGCGCTTAACGTGCTGCCACCCAGTATCGAGCCGCACGCCACAGGCCACATCATCGAGCAGGAGCAGCTGGTGAAGGAAATCATGGACAACGGCTATGCCTACGAGAGCAACGGCAGCGTCTACTTCGACGTGAAGAAGTATAACCGAGACCACAAGTATGGCGTGCTCAGCGGCCGAAACCTCGAGGACGTGATCAACAACAGCCGCGCGCTGGAAGGCGTGGGCGAGAAGCGCAACCAGGCCGACTTCGCCCTGTGGAAGAAGGCGCAGCCCGAGCACATCATGCGATGGCCTTCGCCATGGAGCGACGGCTTCCCCGGCTGGCACTGCGAGTGCACCGCCATGGGACGCAAGTACCTGGGCGCTCACTTCGACATCCACGGCGGTGGCATGGACCTGGTGTTCCCGCACCACGAGTGCGAGATAGCACAGGCAGTGGCAAGCCAGGGCGACGACATGGTGCACTACTGGATGCACAACAACATGATCACCATCAACGGCCAGAAGATGGGCAAGTCGCTGGGCAACTTCATCACCCTGGAGGAGTTCTTCACCGGCAACCACAAGATGCTCGACCAGGCCTATTCGCCCATGACGATTCGCTTCTTCATCCTCCAGGCTCACTACCGCGGCACCGTGGACTTCTCTAACGATGCCCTCAAGGCCGCCGAGAAAGCCTATGAGCGCATGATGGACGGATGGCACCGCCTGAGCGAACTGAAGGCTGCACAAGCTTCAAGCATCAAGCTCGACGACTACGCAGCACGATGCGCCGAGGCGATGAACGACGACCTGAACACTGCTCAGGTGATCGCCACCCTCTTCGACGCCTGCAAGGTGATTAACCAGGTGAACGACGGCAACGCCACCCTCTCGCAAGCCGACATCGACACCCTGCGCGACACGTTCCAAACCTATCTCTTCGACGTGCTCGGTGTGCGCGACGACGAAAGACTGGGCCACCAGCGACCTCATCCGCGACCGCCTCAACGAAGCCGGCTTCGACGTGAAAGACACCAAAGACGGCTTCGAGTGGAAAGTGAGGTAATAACAGGTGAGAGGTGAGAGGGAAGTGGAGAGTGGAGAGTGGAGAGTGAAGAGTACAGAGTGGAGAGTACAGAGTGGAGAGTGGAGAGTGGAGAGTGGAGAGTGGAGAGTGAAGAGTGAAAAGCCAGGTCCCCTATGCTGCGACTGAGTCGCAGCCACCCTCTCCCCTAAAACCCTCTCCCCTAAATTAAATAAAATGGTAACCGTCATCATTCCTGTCTATAACGTGCAGCAGTATCTTGCACGATGCGTTGACTCGGTGCTCGAGCAGTCGCACCACGACCTGGAGATCATCCTCGTGGACGACGGCAGCACCGACGCCAGCGGCACGCTGTGTGACCAGTACGCCGCCCGCGACCACCGCGTCAAGGTGGTACACAAGAGCAACGGCGGCCTGAGCTCGGCACGCAACGCCGGCCTGGACGCGATGACGGGCTCTACCGTCACCTTTATCGACAGCGACGACTATGTGCACCCTGCCTACATAGCCACGCTCATGCGCCATCACAACCTGGCACCCATCGTGATAGGCACCTGGCAGGAACTCAACGAGGGCGACACGCCAGCGCCAGCAGCGACCATCGACGGCGACGACGCCCAGCTGCTAAGCCGCGACGAGGCCCTGAGCCGCATCTACTACCAGCAGGACATCAACCACTCGGCGTGCTGCAAACTCTTCGACGCCAGCCTTTTCAGCACTCTGCGCTTCCCCGAGGGGATGATCTATGAAGACCTCGCCATCAGCTACGACCTGTTCAAGCAAGTCGACACGGTGGTGAGCCTGCACACGCAGCCCATCTACTACTACATGCACCGCCAGGGTAGCATCATCAATACCATGACCCTCGAGCGCACCCATGTGCTCGACCACCTCGAGGAAATCGAGCAAGAAGTCACCACTCAGGCGCCGCACCTGCTGCCAGCAGTGCGCAGCCGCCACATGAGCGCGTGCTTCAACATGCTGCGACTCATGCCACTCAACGACCCGCAGTGGCTTCCCACACGCAACCGCTGCTGGGAATATGTAAAAAATATGCGTTTTTTATGCATTAAAGACCCTAAAGTGCGCCTGAAGAACAAAATCGCAATTTTACTATCATTTTTTGGACTTAACTTTTTGCTTGCAATTATCAACAGAAGGTAGACAAATGACGAAAAAATATAATTAATTGTAAAAAAAACTTATTTTTTACCCGTTTATCTATAAAATTCGCCCATTTGTAGATACTTTCTTGCACAGTTTATAATTATGATTTATTTTTGCATCATAATTCATAGGCATAAAGGTAAAATTGTTTTAGGCTTGTTTATTTTTTATACATTTGTTGTTTGTCCATGAAAAACACTTTTTTTGGGTTTAGTAAATTTTAGGCTTCAAGAAAAAAACTTGAAATTTCACAGGCGGAGGCGTAGATGTCCCCGCCTGTGTATTTCTTCGAGGGTGAGGAATAATGCACAATGCATAATTCATAATGCACAATTCATAATGCACAATTGAGCCATAGACCGCTCGTCTTCCCCATTCCCGACCCTCGATCCCCGATCTCCCATCCTCCATCCCCAATCCCCCGCGCCGCAGGCGCACATTCCACCTTCCACGTTCCACGTTTCACAAAAAAAAGAGACCAGAGTCGCAAAACTCCAGTCTCCCAATTATGGTTTCTATTTTGAAGGCAATTTATTTACCAAATTTCACCTTGAGCTTCTCGATCATGTCGCGGGTCATGGTGTCGAGGTCATACTCGGGCTTCCAGTCCCACTCCATGCGTGCGCAGGTGTCGTCGAGGCGGTTGGGCCAAGAGTCGGCAATGCCCTGGCGCAAGGGGTCGTTCTCATATTCCATCTCAAACGCGGGGATGTACTTCTTGATGCAGTTGTAGATGATCTCGGGGTCAAAACTCATCGACGCGATATTGAACGAGTTGCGGTGGATAAGGCGAGTGGGGTCGGCCTCCATAATCTCGATGGCTGCGCGCAAAGCGTCGGGCATATACATCATGTCCATGTAGGTGCCGGCCTTGATGGGACACTTGAACTTCTCGCCCTTGACAGCGCTGTAGTAGATGTCGACAGCATAGTCGGTGGTGCCGCCACCAGGAGGTGTCACATAGGAGATAAGGCCTGGGAAGCGCACCGAACGGGTGTCTACACCAAAGCGGGTGAAGTAGTAATTGCTCAACAGCTCACCGCTCACCTTGGTCACGCCATACATGGTGCGAGGCTGCTGGATGGTGTCTTGAGGGGTGCCGTCCTTGGGAGCGTTTGGTCCAAAGGAACCAATAGAGCTGGGGGTGAACACGGCGCACTTGCACTCGCGAGCCACCTCGAGGGTGTTCATCAAGCCGCCAATACCTATCTTCCAAGCCAGCAATGGCTTGCTCTCGGCAACGGCCGACAGCAGGGCTGCCAGGTTGTAGATGGTGTCGATGTCATATTTCTTCACGGCATCGGCAATTTGCTGGGCATTGGTGATGTCTACAACTTCCTTTGGCCCACTCTCAGCAAGTTCGCCTTTAGGTTCTGCGCCTGGGATATATCCGGCTACTACGGCATTATTGCCATAAATGCTTCTTAGTTTCATGGTCAACTCAGAACCAATCTGACCTGTTGACCCAATTACAAGAATATTCTTCATATTACAATGTAAAAAAATAGTTGTTTTAAAGTTTATGAGTGCAAAATTAATCACTAACAATCAAAAATAATAAAATTTAGGCAAAAAAATTGTTCTATGTCGCAATTTTTTTAGAACTTTGTAGTTATCGAAGAGAATAAGACCTAAATAACATAACAAAAACAACTATTTAATCTTTCAAAACTCAAACTATGTACGGTAAATTTCAAGAACACCTTAGCAATGAGCTGGCAGCAATCAAGGAAGCTGGCTTGTACAAAGAAGAAAGACTAATCACCACTGCTCAAAGGGCAGCCATCAAAGTGAAACCCGGCACCGACGTGCTCAACTTCTGCGCCAACAACTACCTGGGCCTTAGCGACAACAGTCGCCTGATCAACGCTGCTCAGGACATGATGGCAAAGCGCGGTTTTGGTATGTCGAGCGTGCGCTTCATCTGCGGCACTCAGGACATCCACAAGGAGCTGGAAGCTGCCATCAGCGACTATTTCCACACCGAGGACACCATCCTCTACGGCTCGTGCTTCGACGCCAACGGCGGCCTCTTTGAGGCTCTGCTTGGTCCTGAAGACGCCATCATCAGCGACGCGCTCAACCATGCCTCGATTATCGACGGCGTGCGCCTGTGCAAGGCTAAACGCTACCGCTATGCCAATGCCAACATGGAAGAGCTCGAGCAATGCCTCCAGCAGGCTCAAGAGCAGCGCTTCCGCATCATCGCCACCGACGGCGTGTTCTCTATGGACGGCAACGTGGCTCCAGTCGACAAGATCGTGGAGCTCGCCGAGAAGTATGACGCCATGGTAATGGTCGACGAGTCGCACTCGGCTGGCGTGGTTGGCCCCACCGGTCATGGTGTTGCCGAGCAGTTCAACCTATATGGCAAGATCGACGTGTTTACCGGCACTCTGGGCAAGGCATTTGGCGGCGCTATGGGTGGCTTCACCACTGGCCGCAAGGAGATTATCGCCATGCTGCGTCAGCGCTCACGCCCCTATCTGTTCTCCAACTCGGTAGCCCCAGTTATCGTGGGTGCCAGCCTCGAGATGTTCAAGATGCTCAAGGAGAGCAACGAGATTCACGACAAGCTCATCGACAACGTGAACTACTTCCGCGACAAGATGATAGCAGCAGGCTTCGACATCAAGCCCACACAGAGCGCCATCTGCGCCGTGATGCTCTACGATGCTAAGCTCTCGCAAGACTTCGCAGCAGCAATGCAGGAAGAGGGAATCTACGTTACCGGTTTCTACTATCCAGTAGTGCCCAAGGGCGAGGCACGCATCCGCGTCCAGCTCTCGGCAGGCCACGAGCGCGAGCATCTCGACAAGGCCATCGCAGCCTTCATCAAGGTGGGCAAGAAACTTGGCGTGATCAAGTAAAGAAACCTCTGGGTTCTACACAATCTATCTCCCGAGCCACCGCGGCTTGGGAGTTTTTTTTGCCCTAATCTGCCTCTTTCACTCCCCCACTGCCCCATCGCCACTACCATCATCCACTCGTCCTTCACAACTTGGGTTGTTAATAACTTTTCTTACAAAAAACTTTTTTATTAGTGAAAAAGCACTATTTTTGTAAAAAATATTGCCTTTTGGCATCTCACTCGATTTATATAGAAATATATAAATATACCAAATCAAAACGTAAAATCACCCGAGGCGTGCCTTGGGTGGTTTTATTTTATGACCGTTGCACCTCCACCATTCAAGCGCTGCGCAGCCTCCTCGGTTAGGTGCCGCGCGATGTGTCGCTGGTTCAGAGCTGCGCTGTGTCCTCAGTCCGGTGCTGCGCTGTATCACAGCGCAGGGAAAAAGGAAAAAAAGAAAAAAGGAGAAGGAAAAAATCTCCCACTTTCGCAGTACCATCGGCGTGGTGAGGCTTAACTTCTCTGTTCGGAATGGGAAGAGGTGGGACCCTCACGCTATCATCACCTAAGTGTCGTTTTCTGGACTGTGCCGCGACTCGCGCGACAGCCAGTGATGCCTGAAGCCATCAAGATGCGGGAACGGGCAGGGAGGTCCTGTCCTGACTCATGTGCCGAAGCGCTCAACCGAGCTCTTAAGAGCTGCAAGAGCGGGAAGGCCTGGCGCCACACCACCATCTGCCACTGCTGCGGCAGGGGGCGCGACTTGGCGTGTTTCTTTTGTTATTCTGGGGCGCCTTGCGGCACCCGGGAAAGTCTTCGGGTGATTAGTACGGCTCGGCTGAGCGTGTCGCCACGCTTGCACCTGCCGCCTATCGACGTCGT
>ONIY01000062.1 GCA_900318065.1 uncultured Prevotellaceae bacterium | reverse complement strand
GTGGCAATAAGATACATGGCATCGCTAGCACTGCTGGCATTAACATTGGCTTGCTTGGCAGCTTTTTCGAGCCACTTGATGGCTTTCTTGAAATCTTTCTTGGTGCCTTGACCTTGTATATACATGTCGGCAAGTTCAATCTGCGACTCTATGTAGTTCTTCTTGGCGGCTTTCTCATAGAGTTTTATAGCCTTCTTATAGTCTTGAGCAACGCCTTTGCCCTCGGCATAGCACACAGCAAGATTGTGCATCCCCCTGATGTCGCCTTTCTTTTGAGCCTCTTCAAAGCACTTGACGGCAGCCTGGTAGTTGCCACTGTTGAAGTAATTGCTGCCATCATCGATCAGGGCCTCAATCTGTGCTTTCTTGGCATTATTTTTCTTCTTGCTGGCATAAGCCGATGGGCACATTGCCCCAGCAATTATAGCTACTAAAGCTACTAGTCCTAAAAGATTCTTGTAATTCTTCATAGTTTCATAATATTAATAATGAGTAAAACATATTGCAAACTATAATTAGCCATAAACGAGCAGCAATGGCAATTATTCCTCGGTTTCTCCACGCAGCTTGGCCTGATGCTTGCGCTCTATCTCGTCGAGGATGATTTTGCGCATGCGCAGGTGGCCAGGAGTGATTTCCACATATTCGTCGGCCTTGATGTACTCAAGTGCTTCCTCAAGGCTGAACACAATGGGTGGGATGATGCGGGTCTTGTCATCGGCACCACTGGCACGCATGTTGGTGAGTTTCTTGTTCTTGGTGACGTTGACTACCAAGTCTTTCTCCTTGGTGTGCTCTCCCACAACCTGACCGGCATAAACCTCCTCTTGAGGGAAGATGAAGAATCGGCCACGATCCTGGAGCTTGTCGATAGAGTAGGCAAAGGCTGTGCCGCTTTCCATAGCAATGATAGAGCCATTCACACGGCGCACAATCTCGCCCTTCCATGGCTCATAGCACGAGAAGCGGTGGGCCATGATGGCCTCGCCTGCACTTGCGGTGAGCACATTGGTGCGCAGGCCTATGATGCCTCGCGATGGTATCTTGAACTCCATGTGTATGCGGTCGTTCTGGGTCTCCATCGAGGTCATCTCTCCCTTGCGACGGGTCACCATGTCAATCATCTTGCTGGAATACTCCTCGGGAACGTTGATGGTAAGAGTCTCGATGGGCTCACATTTCTCACCATTAATCTCCTTGATGATAACCTGAGGCTGACCCACCTGCAGCTCGTAGCCCTCACGGCGCATCTCCTCAATGAGCACGCTCAAGTGGAGCACACCGCGGCCAAAGACTATCCAGGAATCTTCCTTGTCGCTTTTTTCCACCTTAAGCGCAAGGTTCTTGTCCAGCTCATGCATTAGGCGATCGTGAATGTGGCGTGAGGTGACATATTTTCCGTCCTTGCCAAAGAATGGTGAGTCGTTAATCGTGAAGAGCATCGACATGGTGGGCTCGTCGATGGCAATGCGGGGCAGTGGCTCGGGGTTGTCGAGGCATGTCACTGTGTCGCCAATCTCAAAACCGTCAAGGCCAATGATGGCGCATATGTCGCCGCACTGGACACTATCAACGTGCTTCTGGCCCATTCCCTCAAACACCCTCAGCTCCTTGATGCGCTGGCGGGCTACTGTGCCGTCTTTCTTGCACAGTCCCACGTCCATGCCGTCGCGAAGCTCGCCACGATGAACGCGCCCCACAGCAATTCGGCCCACGTAGGTGTTGTAGTCGAGTGAGGTGATGAGCATCTGAGCATCGCCTTCTATCATTTTAGGAGCAGGGATGTGCTCAATGATTGCGTCGAGCACTGCGGTGATGTTGTCGGTGGGCTGGCGCCAGTCGGTGCTCATCCATCCGTTCTTGGCCGAGCCAAAGATGGTGGGGAACTCGAGCTGGTCTTCGGTAGCATCGAGATTGAACATCAAGTCAAACACCGCTTCCTGAACCTCATCGGGGCGACAGTTGGGCTTGTCCACCTTGTTGATCACCACAATGGGCTTGAGACCTATCTGGATGGCCTTTTGCAGCACAAAGCGAGTTTGTGGCATAGGGCCCTCAAATGCGTCAACGAGCAAGAGGCATCCGTCGGCCATGTTGAGCACGCGCTCCACCTCGCCACCAAAGTCGCTATGTCCCGGGGTGTCGATGATGTTGATTTTATAGTCTTTGTAATTTATTGATACGTTCTTCGATAGGATTGTGATGCCGCGCTCACGCTCCAGGTCGTTACTGTCAAGAATTTGAGTTCCAACAACTTGGTTGTCGCGAAAGAGATTGCCAGCAGCAAGCATTTTGTCGACAAGAGTGGTCTTGCCGTGGTCCACATGAGCAATGATAGCGACGTTTCTAATCTTCTGCATATTTTCTTTTATTACCTTATATTATTTTCAAGGTGCAAAATTAGTGATTTATTCTCAAATACTATGCTTTTTAAGGGCAAAAAATGCATTACCAAGCGATTGGTGTCTTGCCGTGCTGGCGCAGGTAGTCGTTGGCAAGTGAGAAATGGTGGTTGCCAAAGAAACCACGATAAGCGCTCAGGGGTGACGGGTGGGGCGAGGTCAACACCAGGTGGCGGCTACGGTCGATGAATGCGCCTTTCTTTATGGCATAGCTTCCCCACAAGATGAACACAAGATTCTCGCGGTGGCTGGCTAGATGGGCTATCACCTCGTCGGTGAATTGTTCCCATCCTTGATTCTGGTGGGAACCAGCGCGATGAGCCTGCACCGTGAGGGTGGAGTTGAGAAGCAGCACGCCTTGTCTTGCCCAGCGCGACAGGTCGCCACTAGCAGGAATGGGTGCGCCAGTGTCGTCATGCACCTCCTTGAAGATGTTTTGCAGCGATGGGGGAAATGGCACTCCATCGTTGACCGAGAAGCACAATCCGTTGGCCTGGCCCACATCGTGATAGGGGTCTTGACCCAGGATCACTACTTTCACCTCGTTGAATGGTGTTGTGTCGAATGCCGCAAAAATATGCCTGCCTGGAGGAAACACTTGGCGAGTGCGATACTCCTGACGCACAAAGTCGGTCAGTCGTCTGAAATAGTCTTTCTCCCACACGTCGGCCAATTCTCGCTTCCAGCTATCTTCAATTTTTACTGTCATATTATTGGATTCTTTTTTGCAAAGATACAAATATTTGACTATTTTTGCACCGCAAATAAAGAAAAAATCGACCCGGGCCCATAGTTCAATGGATAGAATAAAGGATTCCGGTTCCTTCGATTGGGGTTCGACTCCCCATGGGCCTACTAAAGTTCGTTAGCGCCATTGGCGACTTGCCGATGGCGCTTTATAGATTACATATATGGAGAACAAAAAGTTACCGAGCGCTATCGTGTCGCTGATTCCCATTGTGCTGCTCATAGGCATGCTGGTGGTGGTCATCAACCTCTTTGGCAGCGACGCGCTGAGTGGCGGCAGCCAGATTGCCTTGATACTGGGCATGGCGGTGTGCGTGCTCATCTCTATGGTGTTCTATCACGTGCCATGGAAAGCCTTTGAGCAACAAATGGCTAAGACCATGGGAGACATCTTTGTCACACTGATGATTCTGCTGTCGGTGGGCATGCTTGCTGGCTCATGGATGATAAGTGGGGTAGTGCCCACTCTGATTTATTACGGCATCGAGATTTTGTCGCCCAAGTTCTTTCTTGTCACCACGTGTGTGATATGCTCACTTGTCTCGCTGCTCTCGGGCAGTTCCTGGACTACTGTTGCCACCATTGGTGTGGCACTGCTGGGAGTGGGTGAGGCGCTGGGAATTGACAAGGCATGGACGGCTGGAGCAATCATCTCGGGAGCCTACTTTGGCGACAAGATGTCGCCACTGAGCGACACCACCATCCTGGCATCCTCGGCAACACGTGTCGACCTCTTTGTGCACATCCGCTACATGATGCACACCACAGTGCCTGCGCTCACAATATCGCTGGTGATTTTCTTGTTTGCAGGATTTGGACACGAGTCAGGTGCCACCATGCAGGTGGGGCAGTACACGCAGGGATTGTCATCAACATTCAACATCTCGCTCTGGACTTTGATAGTGCCACTGATAACTGGAGTGCTCATTGCGCGCAAGGTGCCATCGCTCATAGTGCTCTTTGTCTCGTCGATTCTTGCAGGCATTATGGCGCTCATCCTCCAGCCACACATATTGTGCCAGGTTGCCGATGACGCATCACTGAGTCTTGCCGCGGCGTTGACCAAGGGACTGGCAATCACCTTCTATGGCGCCACTGCTGTCGACACTGGTTATTCGGCTCTTAACGACCTGGTCTCGACAGGTGGCATGGCAGGAATGCTCAACACCATTTGGCTCATCTTGTGTGCCATGTGCTTTGGCGCGGCAATGGTTGCCAGCGGCATGATTCAGAGCATTACCCGCATGGTAATCAGTTGGATCAGGACACGTTTCAGCCTGGTGGCTTCTACTGTGGGCACTGGTCTTCTCCTGAATCTCACCACCGGCGACCAGTTCATCAGTATCGTCCTCAACGCCGACATGTTCCGCGAGGTTTACAAGCAGCTGGGCTATGAGACACGACTGCTGAGCCGCACTACCGAGGACTCGGTAACCGTGACATCGGTGCTCGTGCCGTGGAACACCTGTGGCATGACTCAGGCCACAGTGCTGGGAGTGCCCACTTTGACCTATCTGCCTTACTGTTTTTTTAACATGCTATGCCCCGTAATGTCGCTTATCATTGCCGCTATAGGATGGCGCATTAAGCATAACAAGCCCGAAACTGCCACTTCAACACCCGCAAGCGATGATGAGCAATAAACAAATAAAATGTGTGGTGGCAATCCTGGCGATTGTCATGTCTTCGCTGGCATGCCAGGCGCAGAAGAAGGTGCGCGTGGGACTTGCCTGGCAGCCTAACCCGAGTGCTTGCGCACGAGTAATCCAGTCGATAGAGATTTCGGGGGGTGAGGCTGTTGTTCTTGGACAAGTGAGGCCTGATGGCTTTGACTATGACAGCACTAAATTGCAGGCGAAGTATGTCGACCAGGACGGAGTGTTGCTGCCCATCTACGCCCAGCAGCTCAAGCGCGACACTTGGCACAGCTCTAATGCCGCCCAGGTGCTTGAGGGAGTGGATGCGGTAGTGTTCCTGGGAGGTGGCGACATCAGTTCCACGCTGTTCCGCAATCCGCAGCCGTGGCATGGTATTGCTGGCGACTACTGCAATGCCACTCGCGACATCTCGGAATACCTCACCATGACCTATTGCCTCGACCATGACATTCCAGTGCTGGGATTGTGCCGGGGCATGCAGATGCTGGCAGTGGCATCGGGAGCCGACATGATTCAAGACCTGGGGGTCTATTTTGACCAACTTGGCAAGCAATATCTCAACCTGCACCGCTCACTGCGCGATGAGAATGGCAACAGGCATTACACTCCCCATGACGTAGTAGTGACCGACCATTCGTCGCTCATCTACGAGATTGCCCTCAGCGACATTATCGAAGGTGTGCCGTCATGGCATCATCAGGTGGTGGGCGACGTGAGCGGCACTCAGCTCAAGGTCACTGGAGTGACCATGACTCAAGGTGTGAAAATAATTGAAGTGATAGAGCGCATCGACAAGTCTTTCGCTCTGGGAGTACAGTTCCACCCCGAGGAGGCCATTCGCAAGACCATGGCTCAAGAACCCGACAGCGACAACTTCATGCCACTCTACGAAGCCGAGCGATATTTCATCGCACTAATAAACGCTTGCAAAAAGAAAAAATAACTGATAACTGAACTTGGTTTATGGTTTATAGTTTATGGAAGACTGTGGCGAGATTATAGGGAAGAGGAAAGAGGAAAGAGGAAAGAGGGAAGAGATGAGAGTACTACTCAACTATTCAACTACTAAACTACTTTACTACTCAACTATTCTACTGAAAACTGAAAACTGATAACTGACTACTGATAACTGATAACTGACTACTGATAACTAAAAACAAAAAAACTATGACACTAGATTGGGCCGAAGGACTGCATTGCGCAGTAACGGTGTGTGACACCGAGGGTAAAGTGATTTACATGAACGAGAAATCACGCGAGACATTCAACAAGGGTGGCAAGTCGATGGTGGGGCAGAACCTCTTCCCTTGCCATAACGAGCGCTCCCAGGCGATGATTCGCCACATGATGGAAAGCGACACTATCAACGCCTACACCATCACCAAGAACGGACAGCGCAAGATGATTTATCAATCGCCCTGGCGCGTCGACGGAAAAGTCGCCGGCATGGTAGAAATCTCTATGGTTATCCCCAACGAGATGCCTCACTACGACCGCGACAAAAAGTGATGGACAGGTGTGAATCACATCTAACGAAACATTAACATGCATTTATTTAGGCAATAATATTGTCTATATTAGAAATTAATTTGTAACTTTGCGAGCGAAAACCCAAAAAAATGTTTTCTTATTATTAACATCAAACTTTATTTAAATGAAAAAATTTTTACTTTCTCTGGCAGTAATAGCTGCCAGCGCTCTTGCACTTGGTGCTCAAGAGCCTGCAACACTCACTGTTGCCGATGGAACAATTCAAAGTTCCAACGTTCCATTGAACACCCCCTGGTGGGACACCGAGGGCACAACCACACAAGTTATCTATCCAGCTTCAATGATTGAGGACATGGAAGGCGGCACAATCTCTTCCATCAAGTTCTATCATGCCAATGAAGCAGGATTTCTCTTTATTGACGGTACTAAGGTGCAGATTTCTCTTGGCACAACCGACAAAACTTCTTTTGCTGCAGCAATCGCAATCGAAGGACTCACTGTTGTGAAATCTGATCAAGTTTCTCCTGAGGAAGGACTCACCGAGGTTGAATTTGTATTTGACACTCCATTCACCTACAATGGTGGCAACCTGGTCTTTGAGTGCAAAGTTACTGAGACTGCAGGAAACTACAAGTCTAATCCTTTTGTAGGAGTAAACACCGAGTCGAATGTCTCGATGAGCCGTGCTTATACTTATAATTTCATGCCTAAGACCACATTCACCTACACTCCCGCCGAGCTTGCCGACTATGAGGCAGTTGTTAGTGTTGACAATCTCGCCTTCGGCAAGACCTACATCGACACCGAGAAGGTAATGAACGTAACTCTTAAGAACAAAGGCACCAATGCCTTCACTCCTGCCATCACTGGTCTTGAGGCTCCTTTCAGCACCACTTATGAGGCTACCGAGCTCGCTTCTCGCGAGAGTGTTACTATACCAGTAACATTTGCTCCCACTGCCTATGGTGAGTACACTGGCACAATGACCATCAATTGCGGCGAGGCTGGCACATTAACTGTTGCACTGAGCGGCAATTGCCCCAATGAGGCTATCCTCACAGTGTGCGACGGCGATAACAAGAGCGAGTATGCTCCTATCTATGGCTACTATTGCGACAATGCAGGTACTTTCTCTCAAATGCTTTATCCAGCCAACATGCTCACCGAGGCCGTTGGTGCTAAGATCACTGGTGTGAAGTTCTATCCCGACGCTGCTCTGGCTGTTGGCACTCCCACTATGGAGTTAAGCTTCAAGGCTACCGAGGAGACTGCTTTTGAGGCCGAGAGTTCAATTGCTATCCCAAGCAACCTGATTACTGAGCTCACCACCGTTGCCACTACCACACTTGCTGGTGGCGAAACCGAACTCGCATTTGAGCTGGCAGAGCCTTACACCTACGAGGGCGGAAACCTTGCTGTTCAGGTTCTTGTTACCGTTAAAGGCTCATGGCACCGCACTTACTTCTATGGTGTAGCCCAGGAGACTAATACTGCCTATGCACAATGGGGTGGCTCGGGCTACAATAATATGCTCCAATTCCTGCCTAAGATGACTCTTATCTATGCTAAGAATGTTGATCCAGTTGTTGAGCCCATCACTATAACTGGCACTGTTCAGGATACCGAAGGCAACCCCATCGAGGACGTTAACGTTGTTCTCACTGTTAACGAGCCCGCTACCGATGGCATGCGTGAGGCTACTACCTACACCACCACTACCGACGCCGAGGGTGCTTACACTATGGAAATCACTCCAGTTGAGGGTGCAACTTACGACATCAACTTCTCTAAGGATGGTTATGTTGCTCAAACTCTCGAGGATGTAGACCTGGAGAATGTTCCTGAGGTTGTTGTTCTTGAGGCCGACGCTCCACAAGCTATCAGCACCATCAACACCAGCAATGCTGTTTCGGTACAATACATCGACGCTATGGGTCGCGTGAGCGATCGTCCATTCAAGGGCGTGAACATCGTTGTTACCCGCAATGCCGATGGCACTACTACAACTGCCAAGGTTGTGAAGTAATCATTGCTGTTAACATATACACATACTAAAAAAGTGGTCTCGCATTTGAGACCACTTTTTTGTGTGTATCCAATGGTGCAAGCCGAAGCCAGCGGCAAAACTTGTTTTGGCATTGGTGAGGCGCAGCCCATTGATGCTGAAAGAGCGGGTTAGGGGGAGTATGAACACAAGCGACTATTCAGGGATAAGGGAGTTTGTCGCCTGATATTTTGATGATTGGTATCTCACAATTACTATAGAAACTTGAGAAAGTATATATAAATGTGATGTTAATCGTTCATGGTGAGCAGGAGTTCCTCGTTGGTGCGGGTGCGTTCCATGCGGTCCTTGATGAACTCCATGGCATCGACCGAGTTGCGGTCGCTCAAGAAGCGACGCAATATCCACATGCGGTTGAGGGTGTCTTGCTTGAGCAGCAGGTCGTCGCGACGAGTGCTCGACGCCATAATGTCGACCGAGGGGAAGATGCGCTTATTGCTGAGCTTGCGGTCGAGCTGCAACTCCATGTTGCCGGTACCCTTGAATTCCTCAAAGATTACCTCGTCCATCTTGCTGCCAGTCTCAATGAGGGCTGTGGCGATAATGGTGAGACTGCCTCCGTTCTCAATGTTGCGCGCAGCGCCAAAGAAGCGCTTGGGACGCTGCAGGGCATTGGCGTCAACACCACCACTCAGAATCTTGCCACTGGCAGGAGCGATTGTATTGTAGGCGCGAGCCAGGCGAGTGATTGAATCGAGCAAGATCACTACGTCATGTCCGCACTCAACCATGCGCTTTGCCTTTTGCAGCACCAGGTCGGCAATCTTCACATGGCGCTCGGCAGGCTCGTCAAAAGTTGAGGCAATAACCTCGGCTTTAACGCTGCGGGCCATGTCGGTAACCTCCTCGGGACGCTCGTCGATGAGAAGGATTATCATATAGGTGTCGGGGTGATTCTCCGAGATGGAGTTGGCAATGTCTTTCAGGAGCACTGTTTTACCCGTTTTGGGAGGAGCAACGATGAGGCCACGCTGTCCCTTGCCAATGGGTGAGAACATGTCTACGATGCGGGTAGAGATGTTGGGGCGGGTGTGGCTCACCAGGTCAAACTTCTCGTTTGGGAACAAGGGCACCAAGTGCTCAAAAGGAATGCGGTCGCGCACAAACTCTGGCGTGCGGCCATTAATCAGGCGCACGTCAACCAGTGGGAAATATTTCTCTCCTTCCTTGGGCGGGCGAATAGTACACTCAACCACGTCGCCGGTCTTGAGACCATAGTTCTTGATTTGCGCCTGTGGAACATAGATGTCGTCGGGCGAGGTGAGATAATTATAGTCGCTTGAGCGCAAGAAACCATAACCGTCGCTCATGACCTCAAGAACGCCAATGCCATTGAGTATGCCATCGAAATTGTAGGTAACTTCGGAGTAGGGCAGTGACGACTCGGGCTGCTGTTGGCCCTTGCCTTTCTTTTTCTTCGACTGCTTAGATTGCTGAGGCTCTTTCTCGGCCTTTGGCTCCTGAATGATAATTGGCGCCTTGGCAGCCTCCTCGGCAGCAATGCGGCGTTGTTCCTCGGCGCGGCGAGCTGCTTCTTCTCTCTCCTCGGGAGTGCGTGGCTTGAAGGTCATGGTACCGTTTCCGTAGAACTTGCCATTATCTCTTTGATCACCTGAGTTGCGCTTCACTTTCTTGCCCGATGCATTAGGATTAGTGTTGAACAGGCTCATGAAGTCATCCTCATTGGGATTGAACATGAATGCATTAGGATCTTGTAGCTCCATGTTCATTTCTTGTTCCATGGGGCCTTCCTGGCCAGGAATGAAATATTCGCCATCTCGCTCAGGATAGGGCTGCTGGTCGTCGTAATAGGATCCTGCCTCTTGTGGTTCAGGAAGTTGTTCAGGAAGAGACTCAACGGCCATGGGTTGCTCAACTGCTGGTGCATCCATAGGTGCTCCAGGAGCGATTTCTACAGGTTGCTGCTCATAGTCGATAGTTTCTTGAACAACATTGTTGCGCTCTATGCGCTCACGGCGAGCACGCTTCGCTGTTTTCTTTTCACCATCATTTTCCTCCTGAGGGCTGGCAGTGTCGGCAACAGGCTGCTCTTGTGCTGTAGCTTCGGCTGGAGCCTCCTCAAGACCAGGAAGTTGCTCCTTTTGTGTTGCCTTTTGCTCGCTCTTGCGAGGACGACCGCGCTTGCGCTTGGCAGGGGCTTCAACGGCTGCTTCAGCAGGAGTTTTGGCAGTATCTATAACAGTTTCGCTGGCAGCTGGCACTTGTGGCACGGCTGCATCAAGCTCTTTGGGCTTTTTATTTTTCTCTTCGGCGGGTTTAGCCGCTTTCTTTTTTCTGGTTTTAGGTTCTTGGGGCGATGAGTCGGCAGCCTCTTTCTTTGCTTTGCCGCGACGACGCTTCGAGGGATCGGGGGCGTTTTGGGCTGCATCAATAGCCTGCTGGTCGATAATGAAGTAAATCACATCATCCTTGGGCACTGAGGCGACTTTCTTTAATCCCATTGACTTGGCCAAATCTCTCAACTCGGCCTCATTCATTAAATTGAGTTCGTCAATATTATACATAGATTTGGTTTAAATAATAATCTTGAAAATTCTCACTCACAGGTAGCTCGTCAATGGTTGCAATACACACAATACAGCATGCGCCAAGCACACATAAATAACTAAAGCTACACTCGGTGGGAAATGATTATCGAGATAATAAGTGATAAAATAAATAATTGTGGAAAATGGAAAACGCACACAATTTTTTCTCAAAAAAATGTGGATAAAACCTGTTTAAGGGTGAGACGTGTGCTTATTTCAAGTGCAAAGGTAGTTATTTTTTTCAAATTGGCAAATTTTTTTGTTGAGAAACCGAATTTGTATTAACTTTGGGGCAATAAATTCAACGAAAACATGAAAAAACAGGTATTAATACTAGCATTTTTATTAGCAGGCGCACTTGGCGCTCTGGCTTGCACGTCGGCAATAATATCGGGCAGCAAGACTGCCAGTGGAAGGCCTTTACTGTGGAAACACCGCGACACCGGTTGCCCCGACAATCGTGTGGAACTCATCAAGGCACATGACAACTGCTATGAGTTTGTCGCAATTTTCGACGCTACCGACCCCTGCGACACTGCCGCATGGACGGGGTTCAACGAGACGGGATTTGCCATTATGAACACTGCGTCCTATAATCTCAATAACGACGACATCCCCGAGAGCCAGATGGATCGTGAGGGAGTGGTCATGAAACTTGCGCTGGAGCACTGCGCCACAGTCGATGACTTTGAGCAACTGCTGCTGTCGTTGCCCATGCCGCTGGGCGTGGAGGCCAACTTTGGCGTCATCGACGCGCAAGGCCATGGAGCCTATTTTGAGACAGGCAACTACAGTTTCAAGAGATTCAACCTTGAAGACGCTCCCAATGGAGTGCTCACGCGCACCAACTATTCCTATAGCGGTCGCCCCGATGAGGGAATGGGCTATGTGAGAGAGACTAGCGAAAAATACCTTCTTGCTCCTCACATCGCCGCTGCCGACTTCACTCCAGCTTTGTTCACCGAGGAAATATCCCGCACTTTCTATCACAGTCTTCTTGGCAAGGACTTCACCCATAGCGGCGACGAGTGGATTGTGGACCAGGATTTCATTCCACGCCGCCTTTCAACAGCATCGATTGTCATCGAAGGGGTGTCGCCAGGCGAATCTCCAGCACTCACCACAATGTGGATTGCGCTGGGCTATCCTCCCTGTGCCGAAACTTTTGCCGCAAGATTAGGCGCAGCTGGTGGTGTGCCTGTAGAACTCAATGGCACCACGCCCGACAATCACAGCCCTCAATGCGACATCGTGAAAGAACGCAAGGCGCAAGTGTTCTCTATAGAGCGTGGCAATGGACAGCACTACCTGAACCTGAGCAAGCTATACAACAACGCAGGCACTGGCTACTGCCAGCAACTGGTAAAGAAGAACCTTGAGATGTACAAGCGTGAATATGAGAAACGCAATGCCTTGAAGTCGCAACTCAAAACCACGCTCAAGAAGTCAAGCAAAGCAAATTCTGAGCATTGATACCTGAGCACTCCATATCTTCGGGCACCTACATGTCGATTCTTTATCGCCTGTTCTTCGCCCGCCGCTGGTGGCTGTTGCTGCTGCCGGTAGTGGTGTGCCTGGGATTGGCAGCCATTGACTCTCGCTTTGCCTATGTCGCGCTCATTGTGGCTATGGCAATGGTGATGATTTCTTTACCTATATTATATTACTACGCCTTGACTCCCGAGTCGCGATGGTCGATACTCGAGAAGACCGCAACAATCACCAGCGCAGGACTGCAACTCGACTTCTCAAGCGAGAAGATGCAGCAGCACGTCATCCCGTGGAGCGACATCGCCTCTACCACAGCACTGAGCAACTGTCTTGTGCTGCGGTTTAAGAAAAACAGTTACACTTTTCTCGCCATGCCGCTATCGGTCTTCGCAGGAAATGAAGAGGAGTTGCGGCAATTTGTCTTGGAAATAAGACAGCACTTGGGGCAATAACACATCCCATTAATCGATAAAAACAACTTGTTCATCTATTCCCCTTGCCATTTTACTGGTGAGGGGTAAACTTTTGCCATTTTGGGTAGTCAAATGGGTAAAAATAACAATAACTCACTCTAAACTGAAAAATAAGATGAAAAAGCGCAAGACATTACTACTAGCCATACTGCTATCGCTGGTGGCATCGGTAGCAACAACATCGTGCAGCCCCTACTGGTACGACGATGGATATTACTATGACTATCCTTATCGCGGTCGTCCTGGACCGCCACCACCTCCACCGCCACACCACCGTCCACATCACAATCCACACCATGGACACGGCTGGTAAAACAATATAAATTTAAGTGGTTATATATATTGACAAGTGGCACAAGAGTTTCGATTAACTCGAGTGCCACTTTTATTGCGTGAAAAGGAATTTACTGGGTTTCAGGAATTTATTCCAGTTCCATAATCTTTGCAGACCTGTACTTCGAGGGCAGCCGTTTCTTGGCTTGCCTGAGTTCCTTCTTGCTGTCGCTCTGGGCAGCAACTAAATTGTACTTGTTGCCGCTATACACAATCCAGGTATCAACGCCATGCTTGCTGTAGTAGCGCGCCTTGCTCTCGGCACGTTTTTGGCTATCACAGGATTTTATGACAAGAAGAAAATTACCGCTGCTGGGCATTTCTTCATTCTGGGGCGATGCCAGCGACTCTTCTTGATTGATAGTTGCATTGACTGGCTTCTCGACTCCCTTATCGTCAATTACCACAAACTGACGGTCACTTGCCTTGGCTTGCGCAGCCGGCTTCATTGTCACCTGTGGGGTAGTGCTCTTGGGGACATTAGCGGTCTTGACATCGGCAATATTCAGACTGGCTGTCTGGGCCGACCGGTCAATTATGATGGGAGTAGAAAGCAGCAGTCCCATTGCCACCATTGCGGCTATCGATGCTGCCACCTTCATGCGCTCACGCCAGCTCACCGCAACAGTTGCCAGCACCACAGCATCGTTGCCAGCGCTGCGCTGCTGCTCGAGAGTGAGGATGGGCACATTCTCCAAGCCAAAGAACTCGTCGCACGATGCCACCTGAGTCATGGGCACAAACTCCAGTTTCTCTTGATCACCAAGTTTGAAATATCCCAAGCGGCCAAAGGCGAGCTCATTGCCTCCAGCCAAGTGGCGGCGGAAGGTTGTCACATTGTCGGCAATGAGCGAGCACGCCTGTTCATAGCCAATGCCGTGACGACGCATGAGCGACGTGGCGAGCATGCCGTCGTTGTGGCTGATGGTGGAGTTGAAACCTATCAGCCTGCCAGGACGCGCAACTTTAACGCTTTCAACACTCGACGACGCATAATTGGCAATGAGTGCTCCCCAGCCGGGAATCACCACACAGTCGTTATACATCATCAAGTATTCTATGTGTTGTATAATTGAAATCATCGTGCAAAGTTACTAATTTGTGACGACACCACCAACGGTTGTTGATAACTTTTTTGCTCACCTCATCACTTTCATTCTTTTTTCTTTCACCCACCTCTGCGCCATTTTTCGCAACAGTTTCGCAGCAGTTTTTTATCGCAGTTTTTTATCTGTTGATAAAAATGTTGAGCTCACTTGCTTGCAGTTTGGAGAAAATGTATTACTTTTGCAGTTTGAATTAGAACGTGCTTTTGTATGGCACAAGTAACAATTAAAAAATAAACAACAATTTTATGATCAACATTAAATTTCCTGACGGAAGTGTAAGACAGTATGAAAGTGGGGTAACTCCACTGCAAGTTGCCGAGAGCATCAGCTCGGGATTGGCACGCCAAGTGCTCGCGGCTAGCATCAATGACATGGAATGGGATATATCTCGACCAATTTGTAGCGATGGTGAGATAAAACTCTTCAAGTGGGATGACCCCGAGGGCAAGCATGCCTTCTGGCACACTTCGGCACACTTGCTTGCCGAGGCGCTGCAAGAACTTTACCCTGGTGTTCAATTTGGTATTGGTCCAGCTATCGAGAACGGATTCTACTACGACATCGATCCAGGCGACAATGAGATCACTCAAGCCGATTTCCCAAAGATTGAGA
Organism: uncultured Prevotellaceae bacterium; assembly: GCA_900318065.1. Taxonomy (GTDB): domain Bacteria; phylum Bacteroidota; class Bacteroidia; order Bacteroidales; family Muribaculaceae; genus Sodaliphilus. The sequence continues at coordinate 4,122 of ONIY01000062.1, read as the reverse complement.
AGAAAATGGCCGAGCTCGTTGCTAAGAAAGAGGCCGTGGTGCGTGCCGACATCTCTAAGGCCGACGCGCTCAAGTTCTTTGGCGACACTGGACAAACCTATAAGATAGAACTTATCAACGACCTGCAAGACGGAACCATCAGCACCTACACTCAAGGTGCCTTCACCGACCTGTGCCGTGGTCCTCACATCCCCAACACAGCGCCCATCAAGGCCATCAAGGTGCTCTCGCTTGCCGGGGCCTACTGGCGTGGCGACGAGACCCGCAAGCAGATGCTGCGCGTCTATGCCATCTCGTTCCCCAAGAAGTCGATGCTCGACGAGTACCTCGTCCTCCTCGAGGAGGCCAAGAAGCGCGACCACCGCAAGATTGGCAAGGAGATGGAACTCTTTGCTTTCTCGCAGCGCGTGGGACAGGGCTTGCCTCTGTGGCTGCCCAAGGGTGCCGCATTGCGTAACCGCCTGCAGGACTACCTCGCCAAGATCCAGAAGAAATATGGCTACGAGCAGGTCATCACTCCACACATTGGCAACAAGAACCTCTATGTGACCAGCGGTCACTACGCTAAATATGGCAAGGACTCATTCCAGCCCATCCACACTCCCGAGGAGGGCGAAGAGTACATGCTCAAGCCCATGAACTGCCCTCACCACTGCGAGATCTACCGCACCTCGCCACGCAGTTACAAGGACCTGCCTCTGCGCTTTGCCGAGTTTGGTACCGTTTACCGCTATGAGCAGAGTGGCGAGCTCCACGGCCTCACCCGTGTGCGCTCGTTCACACAAGACGATGCCCACCTGTTCTGCACCCCCGAGCAACTCAAGCAGGAGTTCCTGAGCGTGATGGACATCATCAACCACATCCTCGGCGTCTTCGGCTTTGAGTATGAGGCACAAATCTCGCTCCGCGACCCCAACAACAAGCAGAAGTATGTGGGAAGCGACGAGAACTGGGAGCGTGCCGAGAGAGCCATCGTCGAGGCTTGCCAGGAGAAGGGCCTGCCCGCCAAGCAGGTAGAAGGCGAGGCAGCATTCTATGGCCCCAAGCTCGACTTCATGGTCAAGGACGCTCTGGGACGCCGCTGGCAGCTGGGAACCATCCAGGTCGACTACAACCTGCCCGAGCGTTTCGAGCTCGAGTACACCGGCAGCGACAACGCCAAGCATCGCCCCATCATGATTCACCGAGCACCTTTTGGCTCGCTCGAGCGTTTCGTGGCTGTGCTGCTTGAGCACACCGCCGGCAAGCTGCCGTTGTGGCTCGCCCCCGACCAGGCTGTCGTCCTCCCCATCAGCGAGAAGTATAACGACTATGCCAAGCATGTGGCACAAGTGCTCAACGATGCCGACGTGCGCACCATCATCGACGACCGCAACGAGAAAATAGGTCGCAAGATTCGTGACAATGAGCTCAAGAGAATACCTTATTTGCTCATCGTGGGTGAAAAAGAAGCTGCAAATGAAGAAGTTTCGGTAAGAAAACAGGGCGGAATTGACAAAGGTTCCGAAAAAATTACTACCTTTGCAGCCGAAATCACTCAAGAAGTGAACGAAATGATAAACTTATAATATTTTTGAATGCAGAAAAAACCATTTAGGAGTGGCCCTAAAAAGCCCATGAACGGTGGCCCAAGAGGCAAGAAAAACCGTAACCAGCGCGGTGGCAAGCCCGACCGTGAAGAGCTCGCCATCAACGACGACATCCGCGCTCCCGAAGTGCGACTTGTGGGTGACAATGTCGAGGAGGGTATTTATCCCATCGCCAGAGCACTCAAGATTGCCGAGGAACTAGAGCTGGACCTTATTGAGATTGCACCAATGGCCAACCCGCCTGTGTGCAAAATCATGGACTACCAGAAGTATCAGTTCCAGCAGCGCAAGAAACTCAAGGAGCAGAAGGCTAGGGCTACTAAGGTGGTGGTCAAGGAAATAAGGTTTGGACCACAGACCGATGAGCATGACTACAACTTCAAGCTCAAGCACGCCATTGGGTTCCTCAAGGAGGGTGCCAAGGTCAAGAGCTACGTCTTCTTCAAGGGGCGCTCAATCCTCTTCAAGGAGCAAGGCGAAGTGCTGCTGCTCAGGTTTGCCAACGACCTTGAGGACTACGCCAAGGTCGACCAGATGCCGGTGCTCGAAGGCAAGCGCATGACTATCATGCTATCGCCCAAGAAGCCTGCCACTAAGAAGAAGGACGCCGAGAAACCCAAGGACGAGGATGTTGCCCAGGACGACAACCAGGCAACTACTCAAGATTGATGGTTCTGCATTTCTCAAGAAAGAAGAACGGGGCATTAGGCTTGGTAAGTGCCTAGTCCCTTGATTAATAATATTTTTTTTAAAACTATTTCAAAAATGCCAAAAGTTAAGACTAATTCCGGTGCCAAAAAAAGGTTTACCTTTACCGGGTCAGGTAAGATTAAAAGAAAGCATGCTTACAAGAGTCACATCTTGACAAAGAAGACTAAGAAGCAGAAGAGAAACCTCACTAAGGTGAGCATCGTTGACAAAGCTAACCTCAACTCTATTCGCGAGTTGCTCGTTAAGAAGTAAATCGACGATTACACAACTTAAGCTAAGTTTCTAAAACACTTTTAATCAACAAGAGATTTTTATCATTTTTATTAACCGAATGTTTAGCCACAAAGTGCAAATACGTTTGCCGCTAACGTTCACAATTCATTAAAAAAAATGCCAAGATCAGTAAATCACGTTGCTTCAAGAGCAAAACGTAAAAAGATTCTTAAACTTACAAGAGGTTATTTCGGCGCACGCAAGAACGTCTGGACCGTTGCCAAGAACACTTGGGAGAAGGGTTTGACCTATGCTTATCGTGACCGCAAGAACAAGAAACGCAACTTCCGCGCGCTGTGGATTCAGCGTATCAACGCTGCCGCACGCTTGGAGGACCTTTCTTACTCTAAGTTGATGGGATTGATTCACAAGGCTGGTATCGAGATCAACCGCAAGGTGCTCGCCGACCTGGCTATGAACAACCCAGAAGCTTTCAAGGCTATCGTCGAGAAGGCTAAGAACGCTCAGTAATCAAGGATTACCACACAACGAGCAACACAACCGCGAGTAAACTTACCTCAAAAAAGATGGACTTCCTCTCCCACGAGATGAAGTTCATTTTTTATTGGTGTCCGATAAAAATCTGTCAAATCCTTATAATTAACTGAGAATAAGCTTATAACTGTTGTTTGTCGTTATTGGGGCTTACTTTGAAGCCCGTAGGGCTGATGTTGGGCCTAACGGACTTTTATCGGACACTAATAATTTTTTTGTGCCATCACAAGATGCTATTAAAACGAACTGGCAAGAGATATGACCGTGATGTTGCAAAAGGTTGAAACTAGTGACAACTGAGGTTGTTGCAAAACTCACAGAATTCTCATTCTGTAGGGACAAGGCGTGCCTTGTCCGCCAGGGGAAGACGTTTGGTAATCAGCAGTTTCGCTGGTTTCGGACAACGCACGCGTTGTCCCTACAATGACGCAATTTCATCCTTTTGCAACACTTTCTCAAAGAAAGTACCCTTATTTTGAAGCCAACTCAATTGACATATAATCAATGATTTGCAGGAGAAGTCGCCATTTTTATCGCTCACGAATATTTTTTTGACCTTTTTAGGGCACTTTTTTGAAAAAACACTACTAAAATTTGCCCATTAAGGGAATTCTTGCTATATTTGCAAGTGAAAAGAGAACTTTGAAATAATGCCGCATCAAAGCTGATTGGGATACTCTTCAAATTTTTATGAAATGCCGAGAAAAGTATTTTAGTCAATGGCGGGCCTCAACCACCCAGTGGTGTCTTCGCGACCAGAGGATTACAAAGATTGGAATACCCTCAAATCCTGTATTTATCGGAGTTTCATCACATCCCTTTGATGTGGCTTTCTATAACGAAGGATGCTACCCGCTAGCGGGTGGCATCCTTTTTTCTTTAGGGAACGAGGATAGGGGAGGGGAATATTTTGACGTGAGTTCGATGAATTTACTATTTGATAATCACCGCATTAACAACTCCCCCTCTAAGATAGACCAATGGTGCAAGCCGAAGCCAGCGGCAAAACTTGTTTTGGCATTGGTGAGGCGCAGCCCATTGATGCTGAAAGAGC
>ONIY01000060.1 GCA_900318065.1 uncultured Prevotellaceae bacterium | reverse complement strand
ATGAGCACCTGTGCGAGCTTGCGGGGGTCGTCGCCAGCGATTTCGGCAATCACCTTAGCAGTTTTCTGGTTGCAGCCTCGCAAGCTGTCGCTCAGCAACTTGGCTTTTACATTCTCATCCTTGAGCAGCTCTTCGAGTATGTCTTGAACATAATAGACTTGTGTCCAGCGCTCCAGCACACCGCTGAAGTTGCGGTATTCCTCATCGACGATGGGCTTGTTGAGGATGTCGCTGTAGAGGGCGGCATTGGCGTTGAGCGGTGTCATGCGCTCTATCTCCACTCCTGGCCTGTGCAGCAGCACAGCCCTGAGGCGGCCAGTCTCGGAACTAACGTTTACCTCACAAGGTTTTAGTTGTTTGTTGTCCATAAATAATATCTCTCCCCAGTTTCCGCAACCGCTCTTTTTATAAAAGGCGATTGCGGAACAGGGATTGAATTAGTTGTTTTATAGAATAGAAATGTGATTACTTCATATAGGTGTAGCGGTAGTCGGTGGGCGATACCAGAGTCTCCTTGATCACGCGTGGGATAATCCAGCGGATGAGGTTGAACTCGCCACCGGCCTTGTCGTTGGTACCGCTAGCGCGTGCACCACCGAAGGGCTGCATACCCACTACAGCACCTGTGGGCTTGTCGTTGATGTAGAAGTTGCCGGCGGTGTAGCGCAGAGCGTCGGTAATCTTCTCTACTGCCATGCGGTCGCGGCCAAACACAGCACCTGTCAAGCCATAAGGAGAGGTCTCATCACAGTCTTTCACCACGTCTTCCCACTTCTCGTCGTCGTAGGGGTAAACGGTGAGCACGGGAGCGAAGATTTCCTCTTCCATCGACTTGAAGTGAGGATTGCTGGTCTCGATGATAGTGGGCTCTACAAACCAGCCCTTGCTGCAGTCGCAGTTGCCACCCATCACAATCTTGGCATCCTTGGCCTCACGGGCGAAGTCGATATAAGACTTAGCCTTGTCAAACGAAGCCTTGTCGATAACGGCATTGATGAAGTTGCTGGGGTCCATCACGTCGCCCATCTTAACCTCGGCTGCCATAGCCTTCATATCGTCGAGCACGCCTGCCCACAGGCTCTTGGGGATGTACATGCGTGATGCTGCCGAGCACTTCTGGCCCTGGAACTCATAGGCTCCGCAGAAGGCTGCTGTGGCAACGGCCTTAGGATCGGCACTGGGGTGAACGAAGATGAAGTCCTTGCCGCCAGTCTCGCCCACGAGGCGTGGATAAGAGATGTACTTGTCAACATTCATGCTCGCCTGTTTCCACAGCGACTTGAAGGTGGCAGTGCTGCCGGTGAAGTGGATGCCCGAGAAGTACTTCGACTCGGTTGCAACCTCGCCAATCAAGGCGCCGCTGCCTGGCAGGAAGTTGACTACGCCGTCGGGCAAGCCAGCCTCTTTGTAGAGCTGCATCAGGTAGTAGTTGCTCAGCAAGGCAGTGGTCGATGGCTTCCACAGTGCCACGTTACCCATGAGCACGGGAGTCATGCACAGGTTGCTGGCGATAGAGGTGAAGTTGAATGGAGTCACAGCCAGGATAAAGCCCTCGAGTGGGCGATACTCGGTGTGGTTCAGTTGTGCCACGCCGTCCTTGGGCTGCATGCCATATATCTTAGATGCATAGTGCACGTTGTAACGGAAGAAGTCGATAGTCTCGCAAGCCGAGTCAATCTCGGCCTGGAAGAAGTTCTTGCTCTGGCCAAGCATGGTGGCGGCGTTCATGATGGGACGGTACTTGGTGGCAAGCAACTCGGCCATCTTCATCACGATAGCTGCGCGGGTGGTCCAGGGAGTGCAGCTCCACTCTTTCCAAGCCTTCATAGCGGCCTCGATTGCCATCTCAACCTCTTTCTTGCCCACCTTGTGATAACGGGCAATCACGTGCTTGTGGTCGTGTGGGCAGGTCACCTCGCCCATGTCGCCGGTGCGAATCTCCTTGCCACCAATGATGATGGGGATTTCTACAACCAGCTTGCTCTGGCGCTCAAGTTCTTTTTCTAATGCTACACGCTCGGGTGATCCAGGCATATAAGCCTTTACTGGCTCATTAGCTGGAAGTGGAAAATTGATAATTGAATTGTTCATGATTAGTTTTATTAATTATTTTATAGATAGATAAGTTCGTGTAATGGTTGTGCGTGCAAAGTTACATAATATTACTCAAAATGCCAAAAACAATTGTTACAAATATCTAAACAGAAATCAGATATTATACCACAAAAAAACAGCACCAAATCGCTTTTATGACAAAAAAATGCCATAAATGGCACTTTTGTGACTTTAAAGCAAAGGAAGTGCTTTCATCTTAAAAGTCCAAGCTATTACAATCTAAAAGGAAATCTAAGATATTGATAGTCAAAATTCCATTACTATCGCGCTTGGGGTTTATATCATCGGCTGTTACAATGATTTTCTTGAACGAGTCGTTTGAGGCAATGAGTGAGCGCTTCTCCTGAGTCTCTTTCTCTAAAGTAGGCATTGCATAAGCCGACTGGATGTAATAGCGCTTGCTGCCTTTGTTGGCAACAAAATCCACCTCCAGAACTTTCCTAACAGTGTTGCCTTCTCGGTTAGTTGTTTTCAGCACAACGCTTCCCACATCCACTCTGTAGCCCCTGATGCGCAACTCATTATAAATGACATTCTCCATAATGTGGGTCTCTTCTTGCTGACGAAAATCCAAAATGGCATTGCGCAAACCCAAATCAACAAAATAATGCTTGGCATTGGCATTTATATATTTTTTCCCTTTAATGTCAAATCTTATGGACTTCTCTATCATAAAGGCGTCTTGCAGATAATCAATATAGGCACCGATAGTCCTGCTCGAAATATTCACGTGTTTCACACTTTTGAAGGTGTTAGAGAGTTTTGTGGCATTGGTAGCTCCACCTATTGAAGATGCGAGAATACATATCAGTTCCTCAAATTCATGCTCGTTCTTTATGCGATGGCGCTGAAGCACATCTTGCAGATAAACAGTCTTATATAAATCGTGCAGGTATTCTTCCTTTCTCTCATCATCGTCAAGAGACATGATTTTTGGCAGTCCGCCCCAAGTATAATAATCTTTCCAAGCATCACGACGGTCGCCACTATAGGCCGAGCAGTATTCTTGAAACGACAAAGGATAAACATGAATTTGCTCGCCACGACCTCTAAACTCAGTCACAATATCAGATGACAAGAACCGTGAATTGCTGCCTGTGACATATACATCCACATTGTGAATGTGAAGCAAGCTGTTAAGAACATCAACAAACTTGTCCATCATCTGAACCTCATCAAGAATAACATAGTATTGCTCTTCATCAACTATATGCTCCCTGATATAAGTCAACATCTTGTATGGGTCACGAAGCTCAAAATACAACAAATCGTCTAAAGACACTTCTATAATATGCGACTCATCAACACCAGTCGATTTTAAGTGATCATGAAAAATATCAAGCAACAAAAACGATTTTCCACAACGGCGAATGCCGGTAATGATTTTCACTAAACCATTGTGCTTACTCTTTATCAAACGGTCAAGATAATATGGACGATTTATTCTCATAACAAAAATACTGTTTATGTTATAAAAATGCCATAAATGGCACTTTTGTGACGCAAAATAAATATGTTTATCTCAAAAAAACAAATTTTATGACAAAAAAATGCCATAAATGGCACTTTTGTGACGCAAAAGGTATTGACATTTAGCCAAGACTCAGCCTGTAACAAGACACTCAGCCGCACAGTGCGACGACACACCACCCTTTTGAGGCAAGAAACGTGGTGCAAAATCACGCTGGTGGGGTGGCCCAATAATGTGATTCTTGCTTTCTGATTATACAAAAACTCCATCACAATCACCGATAACTCCTCTAAATGTCACTTTTTTTTCAACATTTAGAGGAGTTATCCTGGTTTTTTATGTCTGTTTTTGCTGTAAATGGCACTAACGAGTTGCTTGGTTGGCGGCTTGGTGAGATGTTGCAGTTGTAGTTTGAGTTGTAGTTTGCCACAAAATTCAAAAAACTCTACTAAATAATTCTTTTGTTGAGAGAAAAATGCTTACCTTTGCGGCAAAATTTCAAAATACACATTTTATTAACTATAAAACAATTTAAAACTATGCCAAGAAGTTTATCAGGAAGAAATTTCTTGAAGTTGTTAGACTTCACTACCGAGGAAATTCAGTACTTACTCGAGCTCTCTAAAGATTTCAAGCGCTTGAAACGCACCAACACCCCCCACAAGTATCTCACTGGCAAGAACATCGTTCTGTTGTTTGAGAAGACCTCTACCCGCACTCGCTGCTCGTTTGAGGTAGCCGGCAACGACCTGGGTATGGGCGTTACTTATCTTGACCCTGCTTCGTCGCAGATGGGTAACAAGGAGTCGCTTGAGGACACTGCCAAGGTGCTTGGTCGCATGTTTGACGGTATCGAGTATCGTGGTTTCGACCAGAAGATTGTTGAGGACCTGGGCCGCTATGCTGGTGTTCCCGTGTGGAACGGCCTCACTACCGAGTTCCACCCCACTCAGATGCTCGCCGACGTGCTCACCATCGAGGAGAACTTTGGTCGCTACAAAGGCTTGAAGATGGTCTTCATGGGCGATGCCCGCAACAACGTTGCCAACTCACTGATGGTAGTATCGGCAAAGCTCGGTATCAACTTCGTGGCTTGCGGTCCTAAGGACAACATGCCCGACGAGGCTCTCGTTGCCACCTGCCGCGAGATTGCCAAGGAGCATGACTGCACCATCACCCTCACCGACGATGTGAAGAAGGGTACCAAGGACGCCGACGTTATCTACACCGACATCTGGGTATCGATGGGTGAGCCCGCCGAACTGTGGGAGAAGCGCATCAAACTGCTGAGCCCCTACCAGGTTAACGACGAGGTGATGGCCAACGCTAACAAGAACGCCATCTTCCTGCACTGCCTGCCTTCGTTCCACGACCTCGAGACTTCGGTAGGTCGCGAGATCCACGAGAAGTTTGGCCTGAAGGAGATGGAGGTTACCGACAAGGTGTTCCGCAGCCCACAATCTAAGGTGTTTGACGAGGCCGAGAACCGCATGCACACCATCAAGGCGGTGATGTTCGCAACTTTGAAATAAAATGAACGATTTGGGATAAGTGACCTGGGAAGAGCGTTTTGTCTGCTCTTCCCTCTCACCTCTCCCCTCTTCCCCTTATAAGCATTATGAGCAAACGACTAGTTATAGCTCTGGGTGGCAACGCCCTGGGCAAGACTCCTCAAGAGCAGCTCGAACTGGTGAAAGGCACTGCCTCGACCATCGTCGACCTCGTTGAGGAAGGATATGACGTAGTGATAGGTCATGGCAACGGACCACAAGTGGGCATGGTGAACCTCGCCTTCGAGTACAGCGCCGGCAACGGCGGTGGCACTCCAGCGATGCCCTTCCCAGAGTGTGGTGCCATGACACAGGGCTACATTGGCTATCACCTGCAGCAGGCAGTGGAGCGCGAGCTCGCACGTCGTGGCATCGACAAGCCCTGCGCAGCAGTGGTCACTCAGGTGGTTGTCGACCCTAACGACAGCGCTTTCCAGAAACCCACCAAGCCCGTGGGTATGTTCTACAGCAAGGAAGACGCCGATCGCATCGTTGCCGAGACTGGCTACACCTTCATTGAAGACGCAGGCCGTGGCTATCGCCGCGTGGTGCCCTCGCCCATTCCTGTGAAGATTGTGGAACTGCCCATCGTGGAGCAGCTCGTGAGCCTGCACAGCGTGGTAATCACCGTTGGCGGTGGTGGCATCCCCGTTATGGAGAAGGGACCTGGCGACTATGAGGGCGTGGCAGCAGTCATCGACAAGGACCGCGCCAGCGCAAAACTCGCGCTCGACCTCAATGCCGACATGCTCGTCATCCTCACTGCCGTTGAGAAAGTGTCGATCAACTTCAACAAGCCCAACCAGCAGGACCTCGACAGCATGACCATCGCCGAGGCACGCCAGTACATCGCCGAGGGACACTTCGCTCCCGGCAGCATGCTGCCCAAGGTGGAGTCGTGCATCAGCTTCGTGGAAAACACCACTGGCGGCACTGCCCTCATCACCTCGCTGGAAAAAGCACGCGAGGCCCTCAAGGGCAACACCGGCACGCTCATCAAGAACGCGTAATCGCTGCTAGCAACAACAAAAAAGCGCCACATGTGTGTGGCGCTTTTTTGTTTTAAGGGGACAAAGAACGAAGGACAAAGGGCGAAGGACAAAGGACGAAGGACAAAGGGCCTTCCACTTTGTACTTTGTACCTTGTACTTTTCCCTCTCACCTCTATACTCTCGCATCTCACCCCTTGATCACTGCCACTGGCAGGAGGCGGGTCTTGACTCGCACGAGGTCGAGTTCGTTGTTTATCACCTCGTCGATGTCCTTGTAGGCGCCGGCGGCTTCCTCCAGGTCGTGCACGGTGCGTATGGCGTGCACGATGCCCTGGTCGTCAAGGCGCTTGATCTCGTCTTCGAGCGAGAGCGTCTGCACCGCGCGAGTGCGGCTCATTACTCGGCCTGCGCCATGCGAGCAGCTGCAGAACGACTCCTCGTTGCCCAGTCCCTCCACTATATAGGATGCCGTGCCCTGCGAGCCAGGGATGATGCCCGTCACGCCCTCGCGCGCCAGCGTGGCACCCTTGCGGTGCACTATCACGTCGTGCCCAAAGTGGTGCTCCCAAGCGGCATAGTTGTGGGCAATGTCTATCATGGGTTCAAACTCGATGCCCGCCAGCACGTCGGCAAGGATTTCCTTGATGCGCTCCATCATAAGGCGGCGGTTGCACAGGGCAAAGTCCACACAGTACTTCATCTCGGCCCAGTAGTCGTTAAACTCCTGAGTCTTCTTGGGCAGGAACGCAAGGCGCAGCTCGGGGCTCACCACCGAGTGCCAGCGCTCGTTGAGCGTGGCGGCGAGGCGGTTGTAGTAGTCGCCCACCTGCTTGCCCAGGTTGCGGCTGCCCGAGTGAATCATCACCCACAGGAAGCCCTCCTCGTCGCGCTGCAGCTCGATGAAGTGGTTGCCGCCACCCAGCGTGCCCACCTGCTTCGTTGCCGAGATATACTGACGGCTCACCACCACCATCTTGTCGATGTCGTGGCCCTGAGGCATGAACTTCTCGTCCTGAGCCTTCTTGTGGTGGTCCTTACCCAGAGGTATCGCCTTGCGGATGCTGCGCATAATCTTCTTGCGCAGCACCTCGGCAGTTATCTCCTCCACCTTCCACGATGTCTTCACGGCACACATCCCGCAGCCTATGTCGACTCCCACGGCGTTAGGAATCACCGCATCGACCGTAGCGAGCACTCCACCAATGGGCATCCCCATGCCGGCATGCACGTCGGGCATGATGGCAAGATGGTGATACAGGAATGGGAGCATGGTGAGATTGGCAATCTGCTCCATAGCACTCTCTTCCACATTGCTTGTCCAAATCTTCACTGGACGATTGTTGATAATCTTTACTTCCATAGTTGTGGTTGTTTTATAATTCACGGTGCAAAGTAAGATGTGAAGTGCGCAATATTTCTGCGTAGTGCAAGAAAAAACGCTAAAAAAGTGCATTTTTCTTCATTTTTCACCCACTACGCAAATACATTGCGCAGTTTTTTTGTATCTTTGCCGTGAGAGTACAGAGTGGAGAGTGGAGAGCACTTACTATACTTTCTTCTCACTTCCTACTTCCATAAACCATAAACTATAAACCATAAACCAAGATTATGCCAGTCAACAAAAACGCGCTCATCCGCTACAAGACCATCGACAACTGCTTGCGCAACCCCTATCGCCGCTGGACGCTCGACGACCTCGTCGACGCCTGCAGCCAGGCTCTCTATGAGATGGAAGGCATCACCAAGGGCGTCTCGGTGCGCACCGTGCAGGCCGACATCCAGATGATGCGCAGCGACAAACTGGGCTACAACGCCCCCATCGAGGTCTACGACCACAAGTATTACCGCTATGCCAGTCGCGACTACTCAATCTTCAACATGCCGCTCTCGACGAGCGACCTGCAAGCGCTGCAAGAGACCGTCGACATGCTGCGACAACTCGAGGACTTTGAGCAGTTCAGCGAGATGGCCGATGTCGTGAGCCGTCTACAGGACAAACTCGCCATCACGCGCAACGGCCACAAACCCATCGTGAACTTCGACAACGTGCCCAACCTCAAGGGGCTCAAACTCCTCAACCCGCTCTACAACCACATCGCCCACCGCCACACGCTGCGCATCGAGTACCAGTCGTTCAACGCCCGCCGCCCGCAGGAGTTCGTCATCTTCCCCCACCTGCTCAAGGAGTTCCGCAACCGCTGGTTCCTCTTTGGTTCACGCGCCCGCGACATGGTGCTCTACAACCTTGCGCTCGACCGCATCGTCAGCATTCAGCCCGTCGACGACGTGCCCTACCAGGAAAACCCTCACTTCGACACCGAGCACTTCTTCGACGACGTGATAGGCGTGACCAAGAACATCAACAACAAGCCGCAAAAAGTGACGTTCTGGGCCAACCGTGAGCAGAGCAAATATGTGCTCACCAAGCCGCTGCACAAATCGCAGCAGCAGATTGGCAACCGCAACAAGGACGGCAGCTGCATCTTTCAAATTGAGGTGGTGCTCAACTTCGAACTCTACTCAGTGCTCATGAGCTACGGTCCAGGGCTGAGAGTGCTCTCGCCACAAAAGGTGGTAGACTACATGCGCGACAACCTGCGACAAGCAGCCGACGCCTACCTCACCCCCATCGACAACGAAAACAACGAAAACAACAAAAACAACGAATAAAACCAAAAATCGGACAAAAGGGACGGTTCTATTTGTCCGTTTTTTCTGAAATTCGGTTTTCGGAGGAGTTGAGATGATGAGAGAATGCTGAAAAACAATTAGGGCACCAATCTTTCGATCGATGCCCTAATGCGCTTCAAGATGGACTTGAACCAACGACCCCCTGATTAACAGTCAGGTGCTCTAACCAACTGAGCTATTGAAGCAAATGTTTAACCCTAAAATTATCTAATTATGAAAAAATGCGCTTCAAGATGGACTTGAACCAACGACCCCCTGATTAACAGTCAGGTGCTCTAACCAACTGAGCTATTGAAGCAAAAAAATAAACTTAACTCGACTTTTCGAGAATTGCGGTGCAAAATTACATCCAATATTTGAATTGTGCAACACTTTTAGCAAAAATATTTAAAAAAAATGGTGTTTAAGCGTTTTTTAAGGTCTTTTTAGACGTCTATTTCAACTATATGTAGTACTTTAGCAGTCCGAAAGAAATAACTAAAAAGAAACACTCAAAATATGACGAAAAAAATAATAACCCTCGTGGCAGCCTGCGCTATGCTGGTATTGCCCCTGGCAGCACAATCACAGCAGCAGTCAAGCAGCGCGCGCGACACTGGCATTGCCCGCAATCTCGACATCTTCAACAGTCTGTTCAAGGAACTGAACACGTTTTATGTCGACTCCCTCGACGTCACCAAGTCGATGGAGACAGCCATCAACGCCATGCTCGACGACGTGGACCCCTACACCGAGTATATTCCCGCCAAGGCGCGTGAAGACTTCATGGTGATCTCCACAGGCGAATATGGCGGCATAGGCTCTTTCATCTATGAGCGCAACGGCAATGTCTACATCATCGAGCTCAACGAGAACAGCCCTGCCGCCAAGGCTGGACTGAAGCCCGGCGACCGCATCGTGATGATCGACGGCGACTCGGTGGTGGGAAGGCACAGCGACAAGGTGAGCGAGCTGCTCAAAGGCCAGGCAAGCACAAAGCTGACGCTGGTGGTGGCACGCAAGTATGACCCCGACAGCATCAAGACCTTCACTATCACACGCGAGAAAATCAAGGTCGACCCAGTGAGCTACTATGCCGTCACCAATGGCAACACAGGCTACATAGCACTCGACACCTACAATGAGCAATCGGCAGCTCAGGTGAAGAAGGCGTTGCTCGAACTCAAGAGCAACCCCGAGGTCAAAAACATAGTCCTCGACCTGCGAGGCAATGGCGGCGGACTGCTCGAGAGCGCTGTGCAGATTGTGGGTCTCTTTGTGCCTAAAGGCACCCAGGTGCTGCAAACTCGCGGCAAGACCAAGCAGCAGGAACGCACCTACAAGACCACCGAGGAGCCCGTCGACACCAAGATACCACTTGCTGTGCTCATCGATGGTGGCACGGCGTCGGCTGCCGAGATCACTGCCGGAGCGCTTCAAGACTTGGACCGCGCCGTAGTGCTTGGCACCCGCTCCTATGGCAAGGGACTGGTGCAAGCCACCAGGCAATTACCCTTTGACGCACTGCTCAAGGTGACAGTGTCGAAATACTACCTTCCAAGCGGCAGGCTCATCCAGGAGATTGACTACTCCAAGAAAGACGAAGACGGCACTCCCAAGCACGTTGCCGACACCACTTCTCAAAAATATTACACCGCCCATGGCCGCGAGGTGACCAGTGCCGGCGGCATCACCCCCGACGTGAAGATTGAGCCTGGCCAGGCAAGCCGCCTTGCCTACAACATCGTGCGCGACGGGTGGGCGTTTGACTATGCAGTGAAATATGCCTCGGAGCATCCCACCATTCCCGCTGCCGAGGATTTCACCATCACCGACGAGATTTTCAACGATTTCAAGTCGTTCATCGACCCCAGCAAGTTCCAGTATGACAAGGTGTGCGAGACCAGTTTTGCGTCCTTGAAGAAGACCGCCGAGACCGAGGGCTACCTCAACGACGAGACCCGCGCCGAGTTTGACAAACTGGAGAAACTCCTCAAGCACGACCTCAACAAAGACCTGGACCTGCACCGCGACGACATAGAGAAAATCCTCGCCAAGGAAATCATCAAGAACTATTATTACCAGCGTGGGCAGATGATCTATGCGCTCAAACTCGACAAGGTGACCAAGCGCGCAAGCGAGATTTTCAACAAGCCTGGAGAGTATGAGTCGATCCTGCACATCGCCCCAGCCAAGGCAACATCACAAGCCAAGCCTCAACCCAAGAAGAAGTCCTCAAAGAAATAAAAATGCCCTCTCATATCAACCTGAGCGACCTTGCCGCGCAAGTCATCTCGCAAGCCCGTAGCACTGCCATCAAGAAGATGGTCTCGGGCAAGCGCAACCATGTGACGGTGATTGACGGACTGGCAGGCTCGGCGGCCGCCGTCGTGTTTACTGCCCTGCCCAAGCGCAGCGTGCCTTATCTCATTGTTGCCAACGACCTCGACGAGGCGGGATACATCTACAACGACCTGTGCCAGCTCTCAAGCGAGCAGCGGGTGCTCGTGTTCCCCTCGGGCTACAAGCGCGACATCAAGTATGGACAGGTCGATGCGCCGCAGGAAATCTTGCGCACCGAGGTGCTCAACCGGTGGCACAACGACCCCGACCTGCGATGGGTAGTGACCTACCCCGAGGCGCTCGCCGAGAAAGTGGCGCCACGCGAGAACATCGACCGCGACACCATCACCCTTGAGGTGGGCGTGGAGGTCGACCTCACGCAGGTGGCCATCAAGCTGCGCGAGCTCCAGTTCCAGGAGGTTGACTATGTGTACGAGCCCGGCCAGTTCTCGGTGAGAGGCTCAATCCTCGACGTGTTCTCGTTCAGCAACGAGTATCCCTACCGCATCGACTTCTTTGGCGACGAGATTGACAGCATACGCACCTTCAACGTCGAGACACAGCTCTCGCTTGAGCGGCTCAAGAGTGTGAGCATCATCAACAACACATCGTCGCAGGCAGTGGGCGCTGGCGTGTCGCTACTCGACTACGCAGGCCCCGACACCATGCTCGTGGTGCGCGACATCGACTGGTTGCTCCAGCGCATCGAGGCCATTGCCAGCGAGTCGATGAGCCAGAGCGCCATCGAGGCGCAGGAAAGCGACGTGAACGCAATGCTCAAGGTGGTGGACCCCGAGGCTTTCAAAGCATCGGCGCTGGGCATGCGCCGGCTCGAGTTCTACTATGGCGAGAGCCGTGCCACCGGCGACGCCAAACTCTCGCTTCACTGCTCGCCACAGGGCATCTACCACAAGAATTTCGACCTCATCAGCCAGTCGTTCACCCATTTCCTGGAGCAAGGCTACACATTATATATACTAAGCGACAGCGAGAAGCAGATACAGCGCCTGCGCGTGATCTTCGACGACCGCCACGACAACATCCAGTTCACCCCGGTGTCGAAGACCCTGCATGAGGGATTTGTCGACGATGACCTCAAGATGTGCGTCTTTACCGACCATCAGATTTTTGACCGATTCCACAAGTACAACCTCAAGAGCGAGAGGGCACGCTCGGGCAAACTCGCCCTGTCGCTCAAGGAGTTGAACCAGATAGAGACAGGCGACTACATCGTCCATGAGGATCACGGCATTGGACGCTTTGAGGGACTGTTGCGCACCAGCATCAACGGCACTATGCAGGAGATGATAAAACTCTCCTACCTCAACGGCGACGTGATCTTCGTTTCAATTCACGCGCTGCACAAACTCTCAAAATATCGCGGAAAAGAAGGCGTGCCACCCAAGCTCAGCAAGCTGGGAACTGGCAAGTGGGAACGCATCAAGAGCCGCACCAAGGGACGCCTCAAGGACATAGCGCGCGACCTGATAAAACTCTACGCCCAGCGCCGGCAGGAGAAGGGCTTTGCCTTCTCGCCCGACGGATACCTGCAGCAAGAGCTGGAGGCGTCGTTCATCTATGAGGACACCCCCGACCAGCTCCTCGCCTCGCAAGCCGTCAAGGCCGACATGGAGCGCGACAAGCCCATGGACCGCCTGGTGTGCGGCGACGTGGGGTTTGGCAAGACCGAGGTGGCAATACGCGCCGCCTTCAAGGCCGCTGTCGACGGCAAGCAGACCGCCGTCCTCGTCCCCACCACAGTGCTCGCTTTCCAGCATTACAACACCTTCAAAGACCGCCTCAAGGACTTCCCCGTGCGCGTCGACTACCTGAGCCGCGCTCGCAAGCCCAAGGACGTGAAGCAGATTATCGCCGACCTTGCCGAGGGCAAGATAGACATCATCATTGGCACCCACAAACTCATTGGCAAAACGGTGAAATTCAAAGACTTGGGACTGCTGGTGGTTGATGAGGAGCAGAAGTTTGGCGTTGCTGTGAAAGACAAGCTCAAGCAACTAAAGGTCAACGTCGACACCCTCACCATGAGTGCCACACCCATCCCGCGCACCCTGCAGTTCTCGCTCATGGGAGCGCGCGACCTGAGCACCATCAACACACCGCCAGCCAACCGCTACCCCATCCTCACCAGCATCAACGCTCTCGACGACGACGTGGTGAGCGAGGCCATCAACTTCGAGCTCTCGCGCAACGGCCAGGTGTTCTTTGTGAACAACCGCATTGAGCCACTGTTCAACCTCAGAGCGATGATCAACCGCCTCGTGCCCGACGCACGCGTGGTAGTGGCACATGGCCAGATGCCACCCGAGCAACTTGAGCAACGCATCATCGACTTCACCAACCACGACTACGACGTGCTCCTGGCAACCACCATCATAGAGAGCGGCATCGACATGCCCAACGTCAACACCATCATCATCAACAACGCCCAGAACTATGGCCTGAGCGACCTGCATCAGTTGCGTGGACGTGTGGGACGCAGCAACCGCAAGGCATTCTGCTACCTGCTCGTGCCACCTGGAGTGCCACTGACCACTGTGGCGCGCCGCCGTCTGCAGGCCATCGAGAGCTTCAGCGACCTGGGTGCCGGCATCCACATCGCCATGCAAGACCTCGACATCCGCGGGGCTGGCAACCTGCTGGGCGCCGAGCAGAGCGGCTTCATCGCCGACCTGGGATTTGAGACCTACCAGAAGATCCTCAAGGAAGCTGTGCTGGAGTTGAAGACCGAAGAGTTTGCCGACACCTATATGGAACAGGCTCAAGAACAGGCACTTGTTGATGGAGATGGCGAGGTGGAATTTGCTGCCGACTGCGTCATCGACACCGACCTCACCCTCATGTTCCCCGCCGACTATGTGCCACAGGAGAACGAGCGCATATCGCTCTATCGCGAACTCGACAACATGGAGAGCCAGCGCGATGTCGACGACTTTGAGGAACGCCTGCGTGACCGCTTTGGCGAGATTCCCAATGTGGGCAAGGAGCTGATTCGCATTGTGCCATTGCGGCGCGTCGCCAGGCGGCTGGGTATAGAGAAGATAGCCCTCATGAAGGGGCAGATGTATGCCTTCTTTGTGGGCGATGAGAACAAGGCCTACTATCAGTCGCCAGCGTTTGGGCGCATGCTCAACTACCTGCAGCAAAACCCATTGCGCTGCAAATTGCGTGAGAAAAACGGCAAGCGCTCAATGCTCATCGCCGATGTCACCACCGTGGTCCAGGCCCTCGACATCCTCAACACCATCACCGCCCTCCCAGCAGTGTAGAATGGGCATAATAACTGGGGGGTGCAAAACTCACAGAATTCTCATTTTGTTGGGACAAGGCGTACCTTGTCCGCTAAGGTCAGACATTTGATAATCAGTGGAGTCGCTGTTTTTTTCGGACAACGCACGCGTTGTCCCTACATTGACTCTGGTTCAACCTTTGTCTCCCCCAAATTGCCTTATATTTGTGCCCAACAAAAGTCCGTTAGGACTGGTAAGGGCTTAGGCAGGGTGTGGAGTGCAAAGCACGGAACCCCTGTGTAATATGGCAACCCCAAAAAAGTAGCCCCATCGGGGCGACAGAATGATTTTCAACTTGTTATCTGTCGCACCAATGGGGCTATTTACATGGATGTGATATTAATAGAGGGTGTTACGAAACTCAAGACACTCCCCTATTGACAACCACACAACACAGACAATTGTCGCTGTTGAAGTTCCTCTTCGAGGTCGTCTCTCGGAGTTTTGCAACAGCGTCGTGACTATTTCCTCTTCTTAGAAGATTTAGTCTTTCCAGTCACTTTGCTTTTGGCTTTCTTAGCTTTCTTGCCGGTTTTAACCTGAGTGTCTTTGGCGGCATCTTTAGCGGCCTTTACCTCCTTAGTGACTGGCTTTTGGCTGACAGTAGGTGTCTTAGCGTCTTTTGCAGCAGCCTCGTCGAGTCCCAGAGTCTCAATCTCAAACACCAGAGTCTCAAATGGCTTGATAGCCCCACCGGCGCCACGTGCACCATAGGCGAGGTCTTGAGGCAGCACAGCAATCATCTTGGCGCCTGGGCGCATCATCAGCAGTGCCTCACGGAAACCGGGAACCACCTGATTAGGAGCAAATGTCACAGGTTCCTTGCTCTCGTCGAAGGTCTTGCCGTCGACGTGAGTGCCCTTGTACATCACCTTAATCTTGTCGGTAGCCTCAAATTTCTTTCCCTTGCCCTCAGCAAGAACCTTGTATACCAGTCCCGAAGGTGCCTGGATATACTTGGGATCCTTCTCCATCAGGTTGTCGATATACTTCTTGCCCAAGCCCTTCTGGGTGAGTGCCTCAGGACTGTTCTCCTTGGCAAAACTGGATACTGCCTGGAAGTAAGCGTTGGTCTGGTTATTAATAGCATTAAAATCTTCTTGGGTGGGAACCTTTGAATCGCTAAGGACCTCCTTCACAGTGTTGAAGAAAATTTCCTTGTTCAGGTTCAGGCTCAGTTGCTTCTTAATGTTCTCCTGAATGCCAATGAACTCGGTGCCCATCATGCGGCCGTCGATAAGAGGCTTGTTGGTCTCGTCAACGTTGATGCCACTGTTGAAGCCTTCGAGCACTCTTGCCATCTGGGCATCGTTGAGGCCCTTTTGCAGGCACATGTGCCTCATTTGTAGACCAAAGAATCGGCCCATGTTGCGGCTCAGCGAGTCGCTCTTGGCGGCGATGTGAGGGGCATTGATGGCCACTGCGGCGCTGTCTTTCTTGAGTCCAATGATTTCGTTGATAAGGCGGCGAGCCTCGTCGTTGATGGCTTTCACCTCTTCGTTCATGTTTATGGCAGTGGTGTCGTTGAATCTCTCGACTACAGCCTGGGCATATAACTTGCGGCTCATGTCAATGCCGCTGTGGGTCTTCATGCCCTCGGCTTGCTTGAAGAACTGGGTGGCAATACTGTTGCCTTCCTTGAACTGCTCGTCCTGCTTCTCGAGGTTGAACGACTCATCAAAGGCCTTGAGCAGTGTGGCTCTTGCCTCGCTGCCAGGGTGATTCATAGCTGCCTGTGTGGCATAGACCTTGGCCATCATCGTTACCAGAGAGTCGGCTTTCACCTTTCTAGCCTTGGCGATAGCCTCCAGGTCGGGCTCTTGTGCGCTAAGTGTCATGGTGCATGCACAAGCAATCGCCATTATTGTGAAAAATATCTTTCTCATAGTGGAGTAGTAAATTAGTTTAGTAGTTAAACAGTAGAATAGTAGAATAGTAGAATAGTAAAACAGTGAAGTAGTTTTACAGTAATGTAGTAGAATAGTCTAGCAGTAAAATAGTAGAGTGGTGAAGGGCAATTTTTTCTTGATGTTGAAAAAACATGCACTTTACCACTCTATTATTTATAACCGTTTAGAAATTACTTCTTTGCTGGTTTCTTGGGGGCTGGTGAGGGTGCTGGAGCAGGCACGGGACGGCCAGGCATTTGAGTGGGGTCTTCCTTGTGGATGCCCTGAGCAGTAATCTCAAACTCAAGAGTCTCGTTAGGACCAATGCCACCCTGTGGGTTACCCTGCTCGCCATAAGCGAGTGCGCCAGGAATGATAGCAATAACCTTAGAACCTGGATTCATGAGAGAGATGATCTCGCGGAAGCCAGGAACTGTCATCTTCAGGTTGAAGGGAACTGGTTTGCCCTTAGAGTTGTCAAACTCCTTGCCATTGACGTGACGGCCCACGTAAACTACGTCGACTGTAGCACTGTCGTTGAAGTTGGCACCAGTACCTTGCTTAACCACCTTGTAGGCGATACCCGAAGCGGTCTTCTTGAAACCCTTGTCCTTCTTCATCTGGTCGGCGATATACTTCTGGCCCTCTTTATCGTTCTCGGCTCCCTTAGCCTTGGTGGCACGGTCAATCATAGCCATGAGTCGAGGCTGCATGTTCTGGATAGTTGCCATGTCAACCGAGTCCTTGCTGTTGAACGCTTTCTTGAACTCATTGATGAAAGCCCTGCGGTCGATGTTGATGCCTTGGCCCTCGATTTGAGAGATGCCAGGATAAATCATCTGCAAAGCCACTGCCAGACCATTGAGGTAGCTCTTACCCTTCTTGGTGGTGTCGCAGTTGAGAACAGCCTCGATACCTCTGAGCAGTTCGGCCTTGTCGAGCTCTTCCTGTGCGCGAGGATCTTGCGCCATTTGAGCCTTGAGGTTAGTACCAATGAATTTACCCATCTCGGTAGAGATAGAGTCCTCGGTTTTGCTAGCTGCGCTCTTGTTGCCAGCGCCGCCATTGTTGCAGCTTACCATAGCGCCCAGAGTGAGGGCTACCATAAGCACTGAAAATAACTTTTTCATAATGTCGTTTAAATGTGTTTTTAGAATATTGTTATTAATTTTTCTTGTTCACCTTAATGAGTTGCACGTCAAAGATGAGAGTGCTGTTGGGCTGGATGGGACCAGTGCCGTGAGGGCCATAGGCAAGATTGGAAGGGATGAACAGTCGCCAGGCTGCTCCCTCGCTCATGAGCTGAAGTCCCTCGACCCAGCCAGGGATTACCTGTCCCACAGCAAAGGTGGCAGGCTCGCCGCGCTCTACCGAGCTGTCAAACACTGTGCCGTCGATCAGGCGACCAGTGTAGTGCACTGTGACAGCATCTTCGGGACCAGGCTTCACGCCGTTGCCTTCCTTGAGCACGAGGTATTGCAGACCGCTCTCGGTCACCTTAACGCCCTCTTGCTGAGCGTTCTGCTCGAGGAATTTCTTGCCAAGCTCTTCGTTCATGGCTCCGGCGTTGGCCTCCAGCTCGGTGAAGAAATCTTGCACCACCTTCTTGGCCTCGTCGTAGCTCATCTTCTTCTCCTTGTCTTCATAGACAGCGCGAAGTGCGTCGGCAAAGTCGTCGGCATTAATATTTTGGATTCCTGAACCCTTGAAATTCTGGCCCATACTCAGGCCCAGTGCGTAGCTTAATTTGTCCATTATTGTCTTTATTTTTTGTAGTTTCCTTAATTCAAACTGCAAAGTTACAGACATTTGATGTTATAATGGTGTTTTTTTATATAAAAATTGTGAAAAAAATGTGGCGGGAGATAGTATGCAAGAGTAGCAAGGACAATAAAAAGAGAGTTGCGCTTAACATGAAATTTCCTAACTATTACGCTTGGTTTCTATTTTTTTGCTATTTTTGCACTGGAAATAATCAGAACTCTTGAAGAAAAAAATGAAAAAAGCTTTATTACTATTGACTATAGCAATGGTTGCTGTGGCTGGCTTGGCTCAGCCTAGACATCACCGCGGGCCTCGCTCGCCACATCATGGCCCACGCATGGGCAGGATTATCAACCCCGAAGCACCCGAGTTCCTCAAGAAGGGCGACAAGGTGGCTATTCTCTCGCCATCGAGCGTGCCCACCGACCTGAGCATCATCGACAAGGGCGCCAAGGCGATTCAATCGTGGGGATTTCAAACCGTGGAGGGCAAGCATGCACGCTCCAGCTACCACACCTATGCCGGCACTCCCGAGGAGCGCGTCGAGGACATCATGTGGGCATTGCGCGACCCTTCTATCAAGGCCATCGTGTGCTCGCGTGGAGGATATGGCGCTGCCAACTGCCTCAACCTGCTGCCACTCGACAGCCTCAAGAAATACCCCAAGTGGATTGTGGGCTACAGCGACATCACTGGCTACTTGAGCGCACAGGTGCGCGCCGGCAACATGGCAATCCATGGCAACATGTGCGGCTACCTGGCAAAGACCGGTGGCACCGACCAGCTGAGCCTGTGGCTGCGCGACATGCTCATGGGCAAGATGCCACGATATGAGGTGCCCGGCAACGAACTTAACAAGCCCGGCAAGGCTAGTGGTCTGCTCATTGGCGGCAACATGTGCGTCTATGGCGATATCGCCGACACCCCCTACGACTTCCTGGATCGTCGCTTTATCGACGGCCGCGACATCATCCTCTTCATCGAGGAGGTGGAAGAGCCCTACTCGCGCATCGACCGCATGTTCCAGCACCTGATCTTGCGTGGCGTGATGGACAAGATCAAGGCGCTGGTGGTGGGACGCTTCGACGGCTGCCCACCCTCTCGCGGCTATAACTCGGTGCCAGAGTTCATCGCCGAGTACACCAGGGACTACAACATCCCCATCTGCTACGACTTCCCCACTGGCCACGACGAGAGCTGGAACTACCCCCTCATCGAGGGCTGCCCAGTCACTATCGACATCACTAAGGAGAAAGTGACAATGGAGTTTAATGTAAAGTAATCAGTTTTCAGTAGTCAGTTTTCAGTTTTTTCGCAAGGCGGCGCCTTGCGACCTGCCGACCGATTGTGAGATTGCAGTGCCCCTAATCTCATCACTGCCTTCCATAAACTATAAACTATCAACAATAAACCAAGAAAACTATAAACTATCAACCATAAACCAAAAAAGAATATGGAATTTCTTGAGAGCTATCATCTGCTGGGTCTTATAATAGGCCTGGGCACATTCTTGATAATAGGCATCTTTCATCCCATTGTTATCAAAGCAGAATATCACTGTGGCACACGATGCTGGTGGGCTTTCATGCTTGCCGGCATAGTGCTGATAGCGCTCACGCTGCTCATAGACAATGTGCTTGTCTCGGCACTGCTCGGCGTGACTGCCTTCTCATGCTTCTGGAGCATTCTCGAGGTGTTCCAGCAGCAAGAACGAGTGCACAAGGGATGGTTCCCCCGCAACCCCAAGCGAAAATACTACTGGGACGAAGATGCGAAAAGTAATCAGTAATCAGTTTTCAGTTTAGTGGTTGTAGTGCCTATAGTCTCAACGCTGTCTTCCATAAACCATAAACTATAAACCATAAACAAAACTTGTCTTCCATAAACCATAAACTATAAACCATAAACAAAACTTGTCTTCCATAAACTATAAACAATAAACCATAAACCAATAAACTCCTTTACAACATGAAAAAGACGTTATTAATATCGCTTATGGCGGCTGTGGCAGTGCTGCTGTCGTCGTGTGCAGTGAATTTGGGCGGTGTGATGGCCAACTACACGTCGCTGCAAAACTCGTGTGACGTGAATTCCAATTTCAGGAACGGCACTCAGCGCCTGGTGATTCACAACCAGCAAGACTTTAATGCAGTGTTTTCTTCAAGGACAGGCGCGCATGCCAATATCGACTTCGCCCACAAGTTTGTGGTTGCGCAGAATAGGCGACAAACTCTATTTCTCCTACCTCATCACCGAAGGGCACATGACGGGCTACACCTTCAGGCCCTACACCGCTGTAGTGGTCGACCGCAGTGAGCCCATCGACGTGGTGTTCCAGCAGGTGACCCCTAGCGACCTGGAAAATGCCGGCATCCATCGCAACGGCAACCAGCAACAACAAGGCGGCTACACACCACGACCAAGACTCTGAGAAGTAGCGCCTACGGCGCGGGGATCGAGGATCGGGGATCGTGGATTGGGGATTGGGACATTTTGTAGGGACATGGCGTGCCATGTCCGCCCAGCGACACAGGGAACGAGACACTCGAGCACTCGAGCATTCGAACGGTCGAACGGTCGAAGGGGGCAATTATGAATTATGAATTATGAATTGCGCATTATGCATTGTGCATTGTGCATTATCCTTTGTCCTTCTGGCTTGTGAGCTTGTCGTAGTAGAAGTTGAGCACGTCGGTTGCTGCCACAAATGATGACTGCTGGCTTGCGAGCACCATCTCTTGCTTGAGCTGCAGCAGGCGTTCCACCTCGGGGTCGTTGTAGAAGCGAGCCTTGAGTTGCTCGTTGATGGTCTCAAACATCCAGTACTTCTCCTGCTGGCTGCGCTTGCGCATGAAGTAACCGTTGCGGTTCACGTGGTCGAAGTAGCGGTCAATC
>ONIY01000083.1 GCA_900318065.1 uncultured Prevotellaceae bacterium | reverse complement strand
CGGGTTATGATTCCATTGTCGGTATCTTTTAGATTGATGGTTTTATTGGCCGATTGATGTTTTCGTCCTCTGGATAATCTCCATGAAATGTTGAGCGAGATGCTGTTGCCGCTGTCTCTATTGTTGACGATGAGATGCTTGTAAAGATTTTTGTTCAGAATCTCGCTCTCGCTCGACTTGTAGTTATTGATAAAAGGATTTGACCACGTGAGTGAGAATTGCCAATCCTTATAGTTGTAGGCGCATTGCAAGGCTGTATAAGCTCCGCTATACCCTTTTGTCTCTCCCTCCAGGAAGCGATAGCCATTGTTGGCATAAGCCAGCAGAGTGAAATCCCCCAGATAGGCTGTGATGCCTGCTGAACAGAACCACGAGGTGTAGCAATGCGTATAGTCGAAGCCATAGTTGAAGCAACGCATCATGCCTCCGTTGGCATAAAGTTGCAGTTTCTCGGGGAGGACCCAATAACTTGCGTAGGCCATTGCATTCAACACGTTTATAGCCTTCTGGTTTATCTGCGTATAGATGAACTTGTCATCATCAGTACGCTCATAGAGTGCCATATTGGGCTTGTTGCAATGTCGGTAGAAACCTTCGGCAAATGCGCTCCAGCGATCATCGTTATAGGACAGACGCAATGAGTGCTCCGTGTCGCGAGACGGCTTGAGGTCGGGGTTGCCAACGGTATATTCCATGCTGTTAGTCTGAATTGTTGCATCACTTATCATGGCGATGCGCGAAGCACGCTCTTTCATCTCAAAGGAATAGCTCAGCTGCATCCCATTCATGATACTATAAGCCAGTGTCGCCTTGGGGCGGAATGTCCAGAAGTCATAGTTGTGCTCATTTTGATTGTAGTGGATGTAGCTTGCTCCCATGCCAAATGAATAGCGCAGGGCCTTGAGTGAGCCCTTTATCTCGCCAAACGCATACACATTATTCTGATTCAGCTCTGTCAAGGCGAAGGCATCGCCAGTATAATCATTTTTGGTGTATTTGTAGCGATAGTTCACTCCAGCCGATAAGGTAAATGGCTTCAGCCGGTTTTCGTAAACTATCTCAGATAAAGCCGAGAACGTCTTGCCATTCACGTCATATTGATAAGGTGCTCCCTCATCGTAGTAATTGCTGCTCTTAGTGGCAATATAGGTGCCAACGGCATTTGCCGCGATTGACTGCCGCGGGGTGAGTTGGGCGAAGAAGTACAAGTCGAGGACCGGAGAATTAGAATTGCCGCTCTCTCTGCTGGTAGAGCTGTATCGCTTTGTGCCATCAACAATGTCTTTGATAGAATAATTGCCTGGAATCTTGTTCAGACTCTCACTCAAGGATGCCTGGAAGACATAGGCTGTAGAGTCTGCCAGATTATAGGTCAGCTTCACGTCATGGCTGCGAGCTTTTCTAAGGGTCTCTGCATCATTGCGCTCTATAGTATAGATGTCACCACTATTCAAGGTATACTGGGCCAGTTCATTAGCCTTTGCTCCCTTCAATTTATAACCACTAAAATTGTAGGATACAGAGAACTCGCTCTTCTTGTAGTTCCACTTGCCATATACTGTGCCATCACCTTGCCAAGAGGTGAGAGTGGGCGTAACGTCGGCACCCAGCGTATAGCCATAGTCATTGCGCTTGGTGATGATGTTGATGACGTAGGCCACATCTTCTCCATAGCGCACACCAGGATTGTCGACGAAGTCAATCTTGCTTATGAGCTTGGGGTCAAGTGCCAGCATTTCCTCTTTGCCGGCGATGATACCATTGATTCTTAGTTGCACACCGCCTCGGCCATCTATTGCTGTTATAGAATGTGCCACATTATCAACGCGAAGGTTGGGCAACGAGAGCTTCTGAAGAATGCTGTAGCCGTTGTTTGAAGCGTTCTTCTGTGCATCGGTGGGGAATATCATCTGCCCATCGGGCTTGCTGACGACCTTGGGGGCTTTGACGACGACTTCGTCAAGGGTGACTGTCGTGTCTTCATTCTGGGCAAAGGCTGCGAATGAAGAAAGGCAAAGGATAGTGAGTAAAAATAATTGTTTCATTTGCATCAATCTTTTAAAGGGATTTTCGATGATGCAAAAGTATTATGGAAAAAGAAAAATGTCAGATTTATTACCTGACATTTGTCTGACATTTACCTGACACCAACCTAACTATTTGAGCCTCAATATATAACTTTTACCTCTATCGGACTCGATTTTCAGGTTGCTATTGGCCTCAAGGATGGGTTTCACCCGCTTGATAAGGGTGTAAAGTGTGTCGCTGGCATCGGGTTTCTTGGGCCACAGCCGGTCACAGATTTCTTGTTTGGATAGCGAATGAGATTCGGTGGTCATAAACATTTCCATAAGGGAATGCTGCATGGGGGTGAAATGAATAGGGGCACCCTTAGCGGTGATAAATTTGTCGTTGGCAAAGACGATGCCACCATAACTCAGACCAGCGACAAACAACTCAGGCTTAAACCTGCGCATATACCACAGGCTGCACATCATCCACAGAATGCCGGCCAGCAGTAATGCCCCCGACGCTCGTTGGTCAGAAAGCATCAGTATAGTCATGAAGCCGCAATTGGCCTGTGCCACCATCTGCGTCTCCTGCCTGCCTGCCCTGCTCACAGCTGTCATGGCAATGCATGCCGTGTCCTTGAGTTCGGCTATGGTGAGATGATTGCGATAGCAACTAATGGTATCGGCATTGACCACGTTGGTAGGCATCTCGGCAAGAGTAAGCTTCAAGGCATTGTTTACATCTCGCATTATCCTGTTCTCGGTGCTTCTATAGTTACACACGCTTGAGCATAACGCACATAAAACTATAAAAACAAATATGACTAATGGCAATTTCTTCATTGTTATGAATTCTTGTTATTGAATTCAAGTTTCTAAAGTGGTTATGCCACTTCAGGGAACTTGAGTTGATATGAGACTATGTAATAATGATTATTAGATGCTACAAAATTAGCTATTTTTTCTCGCTTCTCTCTTTTTTTTCGGCAAAAACATCTTTTTAATCACTTGCCGCCTTGTCCTGAGCCGCCTATTAGGTCATTGTTCTCGATGGTCTTGCTTGTTTGCTTCACGCTTGCCTTGAGGGAGCCAAAGCGGAAAGTCACAGTGAGCCTGAACTCGCGCAAAAACTGCCAGTAGCGGTCCCGACCTGTGTAGTCGCCCTGGGTGGTGTACATGGTGATTTTGTTGAACTTACTGGAATTGAAGAGGTTTGCAGTGCTCAAGTTCACTGTTAGGCGGTCTTCCTTGAGGAATGAGCGCTGCAAGCTAAAGTTATAATACATAGTGCCCGTGTAGTGTCCATAGAGCCCATCGATGCCGCCACTGCGGCCACTCAAGGTTGCATTGAACCTCAACTTCCATGGCAGTTGCTGAGTGAGTTGTGCATAGTAGAACGCAACCCATCGATTATTCTTGAGGGCAAGATCACGACTCTCGTAGTTGTAATTCCCCACGCTGCCATTGAGTGTGAAACTTGTGGTTGGGCCTATTGCCCACTGCATGAAACCACTCAGGTTAAAGAATCTGCTCTTGAGAGTGTTGGCATAGGTTGAGACCAGCACATCTCCGTCGGTATACTGAACGCCTGTTATGCGATTGTTGCTGAACGTGATGCTTGGAGTGAGGCTGAAGGTGAGCTTGCTGCCAACCTTCATGTAGGTCATACTAATTGAATGGTTGAGCGAGCTGCCCAGGTGAGGATTACCAAACTTGCGACTCGTGGGATCTTCCTCAACGGCAGGATTCAGATAGTTGATACCAGGACGACGGATGCTTGTGGAGTAGTTGACCTTGAGGCTATGCGCATCGTTGAACTTATATCTCGCACTCAAGTCGGGCACCCAGTCACTCAAGTTGCGGTGATAATTATTCTGCATGCCATCGGGGAACTCGGCATTGAGGCGACTGTACTCATAGCGCAGTCCGGCTCGGGCCGACCAGTTGTTCTTGCTGAAACGGTAACTCAAGTAGGCGGCTGCCACATGGGTGCGGTGGTTGAAGAGAGTGGTGTTATTCATCTCGGGCGCACCATCAAATCCAAAAATTCCCTCGCTCGTGTTGAAGCGGTTGATATACTTCACACCTGTCTCGATAGTGTGATGCTTAGCGAATGGGCGAGTCCAGTCAAGCTGAAATGTGTGCTCGGCAAAGGTCTCCTTGGTGTCGGTGCTTTGTCCAGTGTAGGGGAACGGGCAGTTGAGCATGTCGCTGAATGAGTTGATGCTCTTTAGGTTATTATGACTGGTAGAAAGCATGTAGCTGAGGGTCAGCATCTCTCCAGGATTGCGCATCGTGTGCTGGTAGTCAACTCGTCCATGCAGGTCATAGGAGCCACTCTTGGGGACACGACCGGTGGTTGTGTACTTATAGAGAACGTTCCCATCGCGGTCGGTCATGCGAGCGTTGTTGAGACCATCGGCACTATGGCCATAGTAGTAGCCGCCAAACGAGAGTGAAACAAGATTCAGCGTGTCGGGTTCCCAGCTGGCACTGAGGTTGCCATAGTGGAAATTGAAAGTGCCGCGCGTTTCGTTGTGGCTATATAATGAGTTGCCCGTGCTGGCATAACTGTGCTCGCTCTCCATGATATTGTGGTCGTAGTGGCGGTTCTTATTAGTGTAGCCATAGTTTACCGAGGCTACCACTTTCCCAATCTGTGTGACAAAGTTGGTATTACCGTTAGGACTTCCAGTGTTGTCGACCGACAAGCTCACTGTGCCCATCACGCCCTGCATCAACGAGCCATTGGCACCCACCGTCACGATGTTGAGGATGGCTTCCGTGCCCTCGGCGTCATATTTAGCTCCCGGGTCGGTAATCACCTCTATCTTCTTGATGGAGCTGGCGGGAATTGCCTTGAGCACATCCTTCATGTTCTGACCGCTCAGTGCAGGGTCGGGATGGCCGTTGCGATACACCTTGAACGACGTTGAGCCTTTTACCAGGATATCATCTTTGCCGTCGACCGAGACCATTGGCACCTTCTTTAGCATGTCGAGCACGTTGCTCGTGCGGCTGTCGGCATCGGCCTGCACGTCGTAGGTGAGGCGATCAATCTCGGTTGTCACGAGTTGACGCTGGGTTGTAACAGTCACCTCCTTTAGGGTTGTAGATTGGGTGGATAGTACTATGATGCCAAGTTGTGCCACAGGTGCCGAGGCGCCCACTTCAAAGGCACGTTCTTGAGGCGCCATGCCCACAAAATGCAC
>ONIY01000082.1 GCA_900318065.1 uncultured Prevotellaceae bacterium | reverse complement strand
TCAATTTTATAACGAGATTTTCCTCTGGCTTGTTGAATTTCTTTGTCACTATCTTATAACCAATATATCTTATCTGTACTTTACTTCCTTTTGAAACCCGAATTGCAAACTGTCCGTAATAATCAGTGGCAGTACCGAGTTTTGTTATTTTTCCTTTTTCATCAAGGACGTGAATAATTGCTCCAATCAATGGCTCATTAGTTTCATCAATAACTGTTCCACGCACAATTATTGCGGCAGTGTCATTTGGTGCACAATCAACAGGCTTCAGTTTCTCTTTGCTTTGCTCAACTTTTGGCACATTATGATGTGTCTGTGCCATTGCAGGCGCAATACTTGTTGCTCCAATGGCAAGACCTGCAACTACTGCTGCCTTGCCAAGAATTTGGCGACGCAACAGTTGGCGCTCAATATAGCGCAATTCTTTTTCACACTGAGGGCAAGTACCAGAGCAATCTCCTTTGTGATTACACTCAGCGGGAGTATATTCGATGTCATTGGCCTGTGCAATATTGAGCCTGATTTCTTTTAGCGCCTTGCAAATCTGTTTTCCTTTCATAATAAATAGTTTTGTGGAGTTCAACTTCGCAAAGTAAAGGTTTTTTCCATAAAAAACCAAATATTTGCTCATTATTCGGTTTCCACCTGCCTTTATTTCTCACTTCTGTCGGTTGCATAAAAGACAGACTTTTACCCCTCAGTCAAAAAGATGAACCATTGCCAATCGTCCAAGAGAAACTTTTGTGTTGAGGTACGTAATTTTGTAATTCTTGGTTGCATTTGATGTTGCTGCATTGTCATAAACTGCTGCATTGTCATAAACTGCTGCAATAGTTTCATCCGTATAAAACATCTTAAACGTTGAGCCACTCATAAAATATCCAATTGTAGAAGGCTTTACACAATTTTTTGTTACCTTTGTGGCTGGAAACTAATATAACAGAACATATATGACACGACGAATTATTGCTTTGATGGCTGCGACTGCGGTGACTGCGGCAGCCATGGCATGCACGAGCTTGATGGTGGGCAAGAAAGCCAGTGCCGATGGTTCAGTGATGTGTACCTATAACGCCGACTCGTTCGGCACGTTCCGCAACCTGACTTATCTGCCTGCCGGCACCCATGCCCCTGGCGAGATGCGTCGCATCATCGACCGCGACAGCAAAGAGTATCACGGCGAGATACCCGAGGCGCCGGTAACCTACAGTGTGATTGGCAATATCAACGAGTGGCAAGTCACCATCGGCGAGACCACCTATGGTGGCCGTCCTGAGCTTGTCGACTCGACGGGTCTCATCGACTATGGCACGCTCATGGACCTGGCTCTGCAACGCGCCAAGACCGCGCGTGAGGCTATCGAAGTGATGACCTCGCTGGCCGAGAAATATGGCTATTGCAGTTCGGGTGAGGTGTTCAGCATTTGCGACCCCGACGAGGCATGGATCATGGAGATGGTGGGCTGTGGTGCAGGCAGCAAGGCCGTGGCGTGGGTAGCCCTGCGTGTGCCCGACGATGCCATTTGCGCCCATGCCAACCAGAGCCGCATCCGCACCTTTGACCAGAAGGATAAGAAGAACGTTATGTTCTCGAAGAACTGCATCACCTTTGCGCGCAGCAAGGGGTGGTTCAGCGGCAAGGACCGCGACTTCAGCTTCTTTGACGCATACGCCGAGGACAACTTCAGTGGCCGCCGCATCTGCGAGGCACGCGTGTGGAGTATCTATCGCCGCTACAGCGAGGGATTTGGCGACAAGTATCTGCCGTTCATATTGGGCGAAGACCTCAACACCAAGCCGATGCCCCTGTGGATTGTGCCAAATCGCAAACTCAGTGTTGCCGATGTGCAGGAATGCCTGCGCGACCACTACGACGGCACGGCGCTCGACATGACCAACGACCCGGGAGCGGGCCTGTATGACTCGCCTTACCGCCCTACCCCATTATATTATAAAGTAGATGGAGTGAAGCACTTCAACGAGCGTCCCATCGCAACGCAGCAGAGCGCATTCTCGTGGATAGCGCAGATGCGTTCGTGGCTGCCACGCCAGGTGGGTGGGCTCATGTGGTGGGCCAACGATGACGGCCACACCAGCCCCTATACGCCCATCTATTGCTGCAGTACGCGGCAACCCAAGTGCTACAACACGCCGGGGGCCGACTGTGTGACATTCAGTCGCGACAATGCCTACTGGGTGTGCAACTGGGTGGCCAACATGGTGTATCCGCGCTACAGCCTGATGATGCCCAGCCTCAAGGCTGTGCGCGACTCGCTCGACCAGAGCTACCGCGACTTGCAGCCGCAAATCGAGGCTCGAGCCATTGAGCTGTGCAAAAACGACCAGCAGGCGGCGGTCAACTATCTCACCGCCTATGGCTGCACCAAGGGCGACGAAATGATTGCCCGATGGAATCAACTGGCCGAATATCTCATCGTCAAGTATAATGACATGGTGGTGCGCGTTGAGGAAAATGGACACTTCAAGCGCACCAAGACAGGTTTCAAACCTATCATTGAGAAGCCAGGCATCCCCGACAAGACCGCGCGCCGCATCGCCACCGAGGCTGGCAACCGATTGCGCTCGCCCAAGTAGTGATGTGAGCGACAGCACCCTTGAGGGGTGTGTACATTTTGAAAATCCCATTGACCAACGGCTGGCAGTGGCAGCAGGTCGAGAATGTCATGCAAGCGCTTGCCGACGGTCTCGAGCGAGATGGATTACTTTCCGGTCTCGAACCGAAAACCAGAAGCGAGAGTTGATAGTTGTCTGGTATGAATCATAATCTTTTGCGATTTTACACCGCAAAAGCAGATTGATTAGGTGGCTCTGCAAAAGACATGATTTACTTCATAATTTCACGACTGTTCGGCTTCGTTAGGCTCGGCCGTTTGATTCACACTCGTAGTAGCGGGCTTGGCGCGGCGATGGTCAATGTACCATGCTATCGGCAGCCCAATACCGACCAGCATCAGTAAGATCAAGCCGAAGGCGAGGGCGCCAAGCACCTCGTTGCTCATGGCTCTTGTCGTCCATAGCGTGTGGCCAACCAACTCGAAAATCAAGGCTGAAAGCAGCAGTATCACCCCGTTCCACCACACCGCAACCATTCGCCACAACGTGCCCCACACGCTGTAGCCAAATAGCTGATAATAAGTACGGAACCACACTAGGCCCAGCATTATCAGCAAGATGATTGCATCTGAAGCCACGTTATCTTTAGGCAACACGCGGGTCAGCAAGACCCAGACGCTCATCTGCACGCCGATGAACACCTGGATAAAGAAACTCTCTGGCAGCGTGTGGCGGTTGCAGCGTGGCGACTCGCGACAGATGAGGTAGGTGGGAATGATGAAAAACGAGAGCAGTATCAACGATGCCCAAGCGCGGTTCTCTTCAAGCCAGTTGATGGTGATAATGGTGATGCTAAAAATACTGATTTCGTCGTCGAGGTCGATCTTCATATTTGCTTGCGTGACACCAAAGATGTTCTCAATCAGCAGGATGATAACAGTGACGAAAAACAGCATTTTGACGGGCGGAAAACTCACCTGACGCTTTCCGCTGATATAGTCGGCAATGAAGTAGCCCGGCCGCAAAATCAGTTGCCAGATGGAGAAAGGCATGGAGCGTGTGCCCAGGCCCCAGAGGTCGAGCGCACTCTCGCGCAGGGCGCCCCAGGTGATGCGTCGCTGGCCTGCCTTCTGGGCGCACACGGGGCAGTAGTTGCCCTCGTACTCGTAGCCGCAACAAGCACAGATGTGGCCGGTCGACTCCTTAACCTTGAATACCGGGCCATTCTGCTTCCAGGATTGAAAGCGCGCGTAGCGTTCTTTTATACTTGGTCGCAAGCGCGCATAGCGTTCTTTTATACTTGCCATAAAACAATCAATTTTGAGCTACAAAATTAATATTTTTTTTCGCAAACTAACGCAAACTCACGGATTGTGCCAATGCTGCGTGGTCGCATACCTACTTTCAACAGCACATCATTAATAATCAATCCTCATAACAATACTTCAAGATTATTTGTCAACCTCGCCCTTTAGCTGTTCGAGCGAAGACGAGAAAAAATGCCGCCGAGGCCTTAAGGTTGGGGATAGTTTCAACTGAGTTGAATGTCAGCGGCACCTCAGCATAGCCAAGCGAGCTTGCTTCAGCATTCGGTTTGCGTGACATTTATACACTATTAAAATTCAACTCCATAATTCTGCGTTTTTGTTTCCGCAAAATTATGGAGTTGTGCCTTGTCTGTAAAAGACAGAGTTATTATGGCTTCTTCTTATGCGACAGCACCCACTCAATCCTCTCGGGAGTGAATGCGGCAGATGTCGCTTCGTGGTGGTCTAACCCCTCTAACGTTTGGAAAACGGCATTTCCACCGTAAAGGTTGATGTCGTCAATCAATTGTTTCACTTGATTAACCCTGGATTCTTGCGTGCCACGCGTACAAATTATGGGAGTTTTTGCCAAAGCTGTAATATTAAAACCTCTATATGCTCCCGAAGCCACCATAGCGGCTGCAAAGTAATTAGGGTTATCGGCAAGCAGATACCAAACGCCCTGGCCACCCATCGACGAGCCGAAAACGTAGATGCGCGTTGAATCCACGCCAAACTCAGTCACATAGTAATCGGCCAAAGCCTTGACATACTTATTATACGCTTCGCAATTTTTTTGTGGCTCATGAGGGCGACGCTCACCGGGCGAGGGGCGACCGCCACGCTGGCGTTGCCGGGGTGCATCACCGTTCCAAGAAGCGTTGCTCGGACATTGCGGCACAAGAAAATATGCTTTGACGTTGTTCGCGTTCAGGTAATCATATATCTTGCCCACAGCAGGCACTTTTATCTGTTTTTTGTTGTCGCTTCCGCCTCCACTACCGCCATGCAGATAGATGACAAGAATGGGTTGAGCTGTGTCTTGAGGAGTGGTCAGCACCTCTCGGTACTTTAATTTTTTGCCATCGAGTTTTACAGTCTTATCGGCAAAGACTTCAAGCAAGTCATTCTTTGTTTGAGCGTTAGACTCAAACGATAATATAGTGATTAACACCATTATTGCAAGTGAAAACATCTTTCTCATACTGCAAAGGTACAACAAATTTCTTACAAATAAAACAAGAGATTTTGGAATTTCTTCTGTGGAGTTACACGTTGTTTAGTGCATCGGCACAACAGAAAGATGATATTATAAATCTCAATAAAAATCTCCATTTTGTTGTGTTTTTCTTGGGTTTATTCTTTGTCAATTCGTTTAATATGTGTACCTTTGCATCGTGTGCAGCTCGGGCTCACACATGATGCGGGAGTGCAGCTCGGGCTCATTCCCCTTTGTGAAGGTGCAGCTCAGGCTCACCTTTTTTTTATCTCTCGAATACCCATCGGTATTGTGAGCCGTGGTTGTAAGGCACAGTCGACACATGGAAAGTGGCGATATCCGTCACCAGTTGCGACATGTCGAACTTCTCCCTGGGTGACGGTTTCTGTTTCGAGAATGCGATGCCATAGAGCAGTCGCACCTTATGCGACTTCACCTCATGTCCTGTCAGATATTGGATCTTGATGATTCTGTTTCCGTAGCTCGCCACGTGCAGACCGTTCTTCTCGCGGTCGTTGACGAACCATTCTGCTTCCTCCCTGTAGTTCTCCTCTTCAGCGTCGATGTCAACATCAGCATGTTTCAGTGCAGTGATGCTTATCGACACTCTTCCGCTGTCGGTGATGTGCAGCGTGTCGGTGCCTTGCCCCACACGGTGCCATCCCTTGTGCACGCGTGCGTGCGTCTCGTCGTGAGGGATGTAGTTGCGCTTTTTCGACAGTCTGAAAAGGAAAGGATAATATCCTCTGTCAAGCAGCGGTTTCGCACCGAGCACGCTAAGGTGCACGCCGTTGCTGTCTTCCTCTATAGCGACAGAGATGGGGAACATCGACTTC
>ONIY01000081.1 GCA_900318065.1 uncultured Prevotellaceae bacterium | reverse complement strand
TTGCCGTTACTTTCACTTTGCTGGCAGGCATGACAAAGGTGTAAATGTTCTCACTGACCTTGGTAGTAGGGACCATGATGTGGGCAGGAGCCATAGCCGGTTCCCAAGCTCCGTCATCCGACATGCCACCGCCGACGAGTTCACTCTCAACCAGGAGCTGTTCCAGGGTATAGGAAGGAGCATGGCCAAGTGTCAGCGTGACAGTTTCACCCTGTGCTGCAGTTGCTTTGTCGCTCATAACATAACCATTCATGATCGGCAGAATTTCCACTGCGTATGTTTCCTGTGCCAGTCCTACGACCCATGTGGCACACGCTATAATCATTGATAAAAATAATCTCTTCATAACATTGATGTTTTTAATGTCCAACATACTTCTTACCCTGATGGATGTAGATGCCGCTGTTGGGCTTGCCAGGCAGCACGCGGCCATTCAAATCATAATAATGTTCGTCTCCATTATTATCGACAGTCTTGATGACCACAACATCGGTGGTTTCTGAGCCATTGTTGACAAACTGTGACAACAGTCGTTGTACCGCTGCGGCATTGCTTGTTGTCGAGTGGAAGTAAGAGCGGAATGGTCCAACATACACATTCTCAAGTTCCTTGTCGGCAGGCACTCTGTGCCACATATTGTCACTTTGCAGGATATAAGCGCCCATGGTGCGCAATGTGCTGTTAGGAATAGTGACTGTCGTACCCGAGAAGATGTAACCGAGGTCTGCCCACTCGTCAATGTTGTCGGGCTGGAGTGTGACGGTGACTTCGCCGTTGCTGTCGAGCGACACCTCATCGTTGTCCACTACCACGTAGTAAGGCTTGTAAGCTTCCATCTCTCCACCTTCCACTTCACGGAACGAGACGATGGTGTTATTGTCCTCGGTGAGAATTTCAAGAGGCTCATACACCTTCACGTTATCGCCAGTGAGCGTGAGCGGATAAGGCAGATAAACGCTGAAACCTGTGCCCTCATAGTAGGTATTGGTGATAATCTCTCCATTTTCCTCATATTCATCGCGTACGAGTTTTGCGCCCAGCACTCGGTTCAGACTTGCGCTACCGGCAGTGAATTCCGCCTTGGCCACAAAGTCCCAGCCATCGGTGAGCTGGAGTGAGTTGGCATGATTGCCTGCAACCACGTTTACTTCACTCTCCTCGCAAGTGGTCGTTACATCGGTCCAGATGATGGTGCGCTCGCTCAGGCCATAAAATGAATTTTGGGGGTCGTTGCGCTCCACGTTCCAAGGCAATGGCTGGCCATTTTCCTTCTCGAAGCGTTGTGCGCCTCGCATGTCGATATAGCGAATGTTGTGACACCCGTCAAAGACGCCCTTGCCCATAGAGTATTTCTTGCTCGCAGGGATGGTGACGCTGGTGACCTTGTCGCAGCTGGCAAATGAGCTGCCAAAGATGTTGACTTCGCTATTGGTGAGGTATTCCACAGGCAGCACGACGTCGCCACTCGCACCCGGTGCGCAGGCAACTACATAACTGCGATAATTGCCCACGTTGTGCAGCAGCATGTTGTTGACCACAAGGTAACCATTGCTGTTGGGAGAGGTATTTCCGACCCTTTCCAAATAAAGTCCATCGAGGTTGGGGCAATAGGCAATGAAATTGTCGTCATGGTCTTTAAAACCACTGCCAATATAGAAACGGAAGAGTTCGTCACAGCCGCGGAAGGCGCGCTTGTGCACTGTGGTGACACTATTGGGAAGTCTAACCTCACGCAGTGAGTCACAGTCCTCAAATGCGCTGCTGCCAATGGTTGTCAGGTTTGGGCAATACAGGAGAATATATTTGAGGGTCGAGGCCATACATGCCGAGTCGCCGATGGCTGTAACATTAGAGTCGTAATTGATGGCAGAATGGCCAATTTGCAGTATATCCAAACCGGTTTGGCCGGCGAATGCCTTGGGCAAAATCTCAGTTACTGGCTTATCCTTGTGTGTTAGGGGAATTTCCAGTATCGTTAATTCGCCGTCCCACGTATCCAGCGGAACATTGCTGTCATAGCCTTTCACCTTGTAGGCAACGATTTGGTTGTTCTCGTCGTGCACAGGCAGATAAATGATGCCCTTGTCATCGATGTCGTAAACCATGTTGGCAAGATACAGGTCCTTCAGATTGAAGGGTACGGGATAGTTCTCAAAGCCCTCAGTGAAGTAGTACCAGTTTTCATGGCCCAAGTATGGCTCAGTATTACGCTCCATGAGGCTGTTGAAGGTAGTGTAGGTCGCATTATCACCATTGATTGCGTTGTTATCGCAATAGACGTTAATATTCTCGGTACTACCTCCGTAGATTTCATAACTGCGCTTATCGGGATCTACATAGTAGGCGCAATTGGTAATCTCGGTGGGCACACTGGCATATCCCAGAATCCAACCGGAATAACTCATTTTTTCACCGGGTGAGTAATTCCCCTCAATAATGAAGTTAGACCAAGCCAGGCATCGATTGATGGTGACATTCACCTGTCCGGGGGTGTAGCTGCCATAAGTGCCACCCACGATGCCACCCAGGCGCCAGTTATCTGAATTGAGTAGGTTGGCCACATAGGAACCAGCTGCGCAGTCTTCAACTTTGCCGTTTTGCATGTGACCCACGATGCCGCCAGCCCAACCTTGGTGGGACCACACTCGGCCCTCGAAGTAGCAGCGCTCTATCACACCATTCTTAACAAATCCCACAATGCCACCAGCGCTACCAGTTGCACGCACAGTGAAATCTCCGCTTCCAGCATTGCTGGTGACGAGCACATCGCTTACGCGGGTATAGTTGTTACAATATCCCAATACAGCACCCGTATAATCCGTGCCATAGACTTGAGGATTCTCCAGATATAGATTGTGAATAAAGGCATTGTCGGCATAGCCAAAGAGTCCGGCACAATAAGAGGTAGCATTCATCTTCAGGCCCGTAATCTTGTGACCATTACCATCAAAGCATCCGTCAAACGGGTGAGCTGTGGTGCCAATGGGTATCCATTGTCCGTCGGTGTCAAAGTCCCACTCGATATCAGCAGTGAGTTCAAATGAGGTGGCGCCATCATAGTACTCAAATGTCGTTCCATTGTTC
The DNA here is from genome assembly GCA_900318065.1 of uncultured Prevotellaceae bacterium. Taxonomy (GTDB): domain Bacteria; phylum Bacteroidota; class Bacteroidia; order Bacteroidales; family Muribaculaceae; genus Sodaliphilus. The sequence continues at coordinate 4,666 of ONIY01000081.1, read as the reverse complement.
ACTTTTTCGCGGAACGTCTTGAGCTCGGCTTTGCTGCTGATGGCAACGGCATCGGAGGTGCGCTCATAGATGCGTGCAAAAGCGTCTTTCCAGCCAATGGTGTCTCCATAATTGGTGTTATTGTAGCTGTCAATGGCTTGTGCTGGCACATAGAGCGTGCGGTTTTGCCCCGATCTTGACGTGCCGCGCTTGCTGCCATAGAAGTAAAACACATCGTTATAGCTCCAAGTGGGTGCTGTGCTACCCTTGCACTCCATGTACTTTAGGGACTTGAGTCCGGCAAATGCGGCACGGCCCACACGGGAGAGCGATGCTGGCAGAGTCACCTTTTCAAGCTTAGAGCATCCCACAAAGGCACAGTCACCAATGCTGGTGGAGCCCTCGCCAATCGTCACTTGTGTGATGCCACTGCACATGCGGAAGGCATAGGTCCCGACATTTACAGCAAAGTCATAGCCCTGAACCTTGTGAGTTCCAGGAATGAAAACAGTCCCTTCTAAATAGTGCGGTATACAGGCGTTGCGCCCGTTGCCCAGGATGACGGCATGATTTAAATAGTCGATTTGAACCGGAACAGTTCGGGTGGAGCCGCCCACTGTAATATCAATCGTTCCTTCTTCGATGTAAGCAGCCATTACTGCCATGGGCAACAGCATGCTTAAGAACAGGGAAATAAACTTTTTCATTTTATTATTGCATTTTAAAGAATTATTCATCATTACCAGTTAAGACCCAACGAATCATCCGCATGTCGGGCGAGAGTCCTACAAGACCAAAAGCCCCCGAGGCGCCAAGCATAAAGAAGTCTTTGCCGGCGCCCACGTGGTCATTGGTGCAGGTGGCGTCACGTATATATACATTGGCCTTATCTTCGCTGGCAGTTGTGCAGGTCACTCCGGCTGCGGTAGTGCGGCTGCGGTCATTTTCGAAGAAGTAGTAAGTGAGACTTTGCTGGTTGCGGATGAACGAGAGCAGGTTCTCGTAGGGTACTACGGTGTCGTAGGTTGAGTGGAAGAATGCGACGCGGTGCTGCGGAGTCCACCCCTTGGTGAGGTTGTTGCTCTCGAGGGCACGGTGCAGGTCTTCCATCACACCAGGCTCGGTGGGCACTGGTGTGTCGGCAGTAAGGTTTCTGAAGTAAGCCAAACAGATAGGTGTCATAATGCTATCAAGTTTACCATGTGCCTGCATCTTAGAAAAAATCCCAGGATCGTAGAATTCCATCACATCCTGGAACTCCTCGGCCGAAAGATGCTTGGTTAAGGTGAACGACCCTTCGCTATCGTGATAGTTTTTGGTATATGACCCGGTTTTACCCTCCCTCATCATTTTCACATATTCTTTATTGATGCGATCGGTGTTGTACTGGTCGTCTTCATTGTCGTTGGCCTTAGCCTCGAGAAATTTTATCGATTCGGTGAGCAGGAATTTCGTGCTCAGGTAATCGTCAACGTAGTGCTGCTTCATCAAGGGATTGCTGTCGCACATGCCCTTGAGAATAAGCGGCATCACGATGGGCATTGACACCTTCTCCTTGCGGTGAGCTGTTTTATTATTGCCATCGTAGGTTTCACCGTTATCTTGCATGTAGTAGCGCAAGTGTGCCACGGGATCATAGGGGCCGTCGCCACACACCGAGCCAGCGAAGTGCAGTTCGTCGGCAAGGCCATTAAGCTCAATGAACTTGTGCGTGGCCAGTGCCACCGAGCCGCCTTGCGAGTAACCGATAGCCACACTCTGCCAGTTGGGCACAAAGGGATCGACCTCCTCGATATCGACAAGGTGTTGATACATGGCAAGACCACTGCGCACACCGTCCACCACCTGACGGGCTGTCAACTCTTGGTACAAATAAGGGTGAGCGCGGTCTTTAGTGATGCCATAACCCTCATAGTCGGGTATGATGACCAGATTGCATGGCTGACGCACATAATTATTTTGAGCATAGCACAGCATCATGCCATTACCCGTAGCTGTTGACATGAACCCGTAGTTGCTCCACTCCGAAGGACACTCAAAGTTACTCGTTATCGTCTCGTGGCAACCAATAATCAGGTTGTTGGGTATGCCATGGTCCCAGGAGGCCCATGGGACGCATGGTACACCCATGAGAGCCGAGAGGTAGATGACATTGCCATCAGCATCGACCGACGGGTATTTATAGGTGTATAGGAATACAGAGATATAATTCGCAAAACCGAGAGATTTACTATCACTACCGTCATCAGGGCCCCACTGTTCGCCGGGGACTACAGCAGCGCGAAGTCTTTTGGGCTCTTTTGATAACTGCTCAAACTCCTCGGGGGTGAAAACCCTCCCCCCGTCTCTCACTTTCACGATAGAGTCGTGCTGAGCAACTACCATCACACTCTTCTTGAGAATGGTCACATCATTGGGATCGACCGTTGCTGGCACATCTCCAAATGATTGGGCGCTCACACACATCGTAGCAAGCGCCAACATGAATGTTAATAATAATTTCTTCATATTATTTTTGATTATTTAAATAATGAATAATTGTTCTTTTTCACTTTTTGCATAAGTCCTAGAAACTATTTACAGGCCGATGCCGTTCAGGTCGCTGATATAGCCCTTGACCTGGTCAAACAGTTCCTTGATTCGAGTCACATTGTCGTTGCTGTTCAAGATTTCCTCCATGCGCAGCATGGTGTCGCCGGTAAATGTCAGCAGACCATAGTACACGTGGTTGCCCGTGTCGTCAAAGTCGGTCTCCACCTGGCAGCCCTTGCTCTTGAGGTAATCGGCCATCTCAACGCCCGCAAGATAGTTCATGTATAGGTCACCAGAGCTGTGCATGATGAAGTACTTGGTGTCTTTGCTCGGTTGCCAGTTTTGGCCGGGGCCGCACAGCGAGTTGCTGCGGAACTTGTCATAGACGACCTTGCCGACTCCGCTCTTGTAGTTACAAGCGGCAGGTGTCAGCACATCACTGATCTTCTCGGTGCCTATCAGGCCGTTGATATCCCAGGTGCCGTAGTCCTTGGAGAGGATCCACTCCTGAATGTGGCTGGCCAGCGGTTCCTTGAACACATCACTGTAACTGAAGTCCATGTGGTAGGTCTCCTTGTAGGCGACTATCATCAGCGGCAGAGCGCAGATGTAACCCGAGAAATCACTCTCCACATAGTTCTCATAGATGGTGCAGATGTCAAAGGGGGCAGCACCGGCAGCGGTGAGGTCCCAATGCAGGTCGGGACGATTCGCGTCCACATAGCGCTGCAAGGCAATGGCCGAGAAACCGCCGCTGGAGTAGCCCACGTTGAATTTGTGCAGGCCCTCGATGGCGTAGCCCTTGTCTTTCAAGACCATCATTGCGGCATCCCAGCAGTCAATCGATTCCTGGGCGGTAATCTCCGGGCAGCAGTAGGCCTGGGGCTTATCCTCGGTCAATGTCCAGCCATACAGGTCGGATGAGACGGCGATCAGGTTCTGGAATTTGTTCATATAGAAACCCACGTCGTCAATCTCATTCTGTGAAGTGCGTTCGCCATGCTTGGCTGTCGTGAACTCGTTGTAGAACATGAGGGCACGCGGAGCCGCCTCCTTGTTGAAGACGGCGGGATTCATCGAGATGACGCCTGTCAACCGCACCGGCGTCTTCATGTCGGGCCCCACAGAGGTGTACTCAAAGATAATCTGATTGAAATGGAGATTGAGGATGTCATCTTTCACATCCTTTAGGGCATGGCAACTACGTGTCTGCACGACTTTGACATCAAGGTCATAGTCTCGATGCTGTTTGCCGTTGCCTGGGTCATCGCTCGAACATGAGGTAATGATGCCGGTGCACATGGTCAGCACCAGCATTGCAAGTGTAGTTTTTACTAAATGTCTCATTTGGTTTATATTATATTTGATTGTTAATAGTCTGCTCTTCTTGGCAAATCGCATCATCTGCAACCACAAGTCAGTCCATTAGGCGCTTTTTCTCGCGGTATTGCTTGGGCGACATACCAAAGCGGTTCCCGAATATGGTGCGGGAGGTAGTCGTGCCTCCAAAGCCAGCCTCATGGGCTACAGCGTCGACCGTCCAGTTAGTCTGCTCCACCAGCAGGCGACAACCTTCCAGCTGACGCTTGGTGTTCAAGTACTCGGCCAGCGTGTTGTCTTCTCGTCGGGTTTTAATGACCTGAGAGATGCGCCGCTGGGTCAAGCTGAGAACTTTGGATATCTCCTTGAGCGTCACGTTGGGGCTCCTGTACAGTCCCTGGCTCTCAATCTGCGCGCCTATCCAACCCATGAACTGCTCGTCGGCTTTCAGCAGTTCACGCTCCTTCTCATAGAGGGTCTGCTGGGTTGATGCCTACTGCTTGTCGCTTTCCTTAACCTGGTCAATCAGATTGGCATTGTGCTTCATCAGCTTTTTAGTCACGCTGAAAGACAGCACCAGAGCGATGATGACTGCAATCAATATAGTCTCCACGGCCAATATGATAAGTTTGAGGATAAGTGCCTCCTGCATATGTTTCGGTATCTTATTGCGAAGTTTAGCCACAAAGATACTATTAATTTGCATAAGGTATCGCAAATTGAGCGAAAACAACCATTTTACACCGACCAAATTGGCGTCAAAGCGACCAAATTGCCTATTTTACTCCAAAATCTGCCACTGCCATCAACTGTTGGGGCCATTCTTTTGAAAGAG
>ONIY01000079.1 GCA_900318065.1 uncultured Prevotellaceae bacterium | reverse complement strand
GAGGCCAAGAAAAAAACTTGATTTCGATACACCAAAATCAAGTTTCTTCAAAAATATCAATAATTTTGACTAATTTCGCACTTGCTATTAGAATTCACATTATTGCCTGCTTATTGCCTGCTGCATGAGGAGCTCGCTGTCACTTAATGGCGGGAATAATTGCCATAATTGATGGGGTGCGTGCATGTTTTTTGTGGCTATTATGTTTGAGAGTTTAAAGAAAATGACTATCTTTGCAACAAATTATTGTAGATTAGTTATGAAAAGATATTTTTTATTTGCATCGGTGATGCTGGCTCTCGCGGCAGTGTCATGTAATGGTGGTGGCAACGGCTCGACGTCGGGCAACGTGAGCCAGAGCAGCGAGGGGCAACCTGTTGCCGACAGTGTGGCTCAGGCTCAGGACAACGCGGCTACACCCAGTGTGCTCATGCCTGGCGCGGTGGGCAACGGCAACGCTAGTGCCAGCGCTACGGCTCCCAAGAAAAAGAAACTGGAGGCTCCCAAGGTGCCCGTCACCCCCGAGACTCCCACCGACAAGCTCATCAAGCAGTACAACGACGAGCTGGTGGCATTGATTCAGTCGTCGCAGCAAGATGGCAAACTCGATGAGGCTAAGGTGAAGGCGTTTGCCCACCTGGGAAAGCAGATCGAGGCACTCGACAAGGAAGGCAAGCTGAGCACCAATCAAAAAGAACTCTTCAAAGTGGCAAGCGATGCTTACACTAAACTTATTAATAAGAACCAATAACCATTTAAATTCATTACTACTATGGCTGAGAATTTAATTGACCAAGCAAAAGATTTTATCCAGGACAAAGCAGGTGATCTTCTCAAGAACCCCGAGGAAATCAAGAAGAAAGCTACCGAGATTGGCAAGAAAATCACTCCCGATTCGCTCGACGACAAGGTTGAGGGTGTGGTTGACAGCGCCGTAGACTTCTTGACCGACAAGCTCACTAAGAAAGACGCTCCCGAGAAAAAATAACACGCCAGCACTGGCGGCTCGCCTTTTTCTCTAAACTTTGTTCTGTGGCATGGCTGTTGGCAGCTATGCCAAGGGTGTTTTGCGCTGCACAATGGCAATGAAACTTGCCGCTATTGTGCCCGTTGCTACGTGACTTGAATGAGTTTTTTGGGGGCTATCAATAAAAAACTTGTGCTTTATTTTTGTAATGCGCTGATTTTTCTATATATTTGCAGTCCCTAAAATGATAAAACCGCATTTTTTTGCTATTAGAAATTGACATTTTTCGATATAAGTAAATGAGTAAAAGAGCTTTATTGATGATACTTGACGGCTGGGGAATTGGCAATCACTCCAAGAGTAATGTCATTTTCTCGACCCCAACTCCTTATTGGGACCACTTGCTAGAGACCTATCCTCACAGCCAGCTGCAGGCAAGCGGCGAGAACGTGGGACTGCCCGACGGCCAGATGGGTAACAGCGAGGTGGGACACCTCAACATAGGTGGTGGGCGTGTCGTGTATCAAGATCTCGTGAAGATCAATAAGGCTATTCGAGATAAGTCGATTCTCAGCAATCCCGAGATTGTGAGCGCTTTTACCTATGCCAAGGAGACTGGCAAGGGCATCCATTTCATGGGATTGACAAGCAATGGCGGAGTGCACAGCTCGCTTGAGCACCTCTTTGCTTTGTGCGACATTGCCAAGCATTATGGGCTGAGCAACGTGTTCATCCATTGCTTTATGGATGGTCGCGACACCGACCCCGAGAGCGGCAAGGGATTTGTGGCACAGCTCGAGGAGCATTGCGCCCACAGTGCCGGCGTGGTGGCTACTGTCACAGGACGCTACTATGCCATGGATCGCGACAAGCGCTGGGACCGCATCAAGCTCGCCTACGACCAGCTCGTGCACGGCGAGGGCCGCAAGAGCGACAACATGGTGCAGGCCATTCAGCAGAGCTACGATGAGGGTGTTACCGACGAGTTTATCAAGCCCATTGTCAACACCACCGTTGATGGCCGCATCAAGGAAGGCGATGTGGTGATATTCTTCAACTACCGCAACGACCGTGCCAAGGAGCTCACCATCGTGCTCACTCAGCAGGATATGGCCGAGCAGGGAATGACAACCATCCCTGGCTTGCAGTACTACTGCATGACGCCCTACGACGCCTCGTTCACCGGCGTGCACGTTATCTTCAAGAAGGAGAACGTGGAGGACACTCTTGCCGAATATCTCTCGAGCCAGGGCAAGAAGCAGCTGCACATTGCCGAGACCGAGAAGTATGCCCACGTGACATTCTTCTTCAACGGCGGCCGCGAAGAGCCTTTTGAAGGCGAGGACCGCATCCTCGTGCCTTCGCCCAAGGTGGCTACCTACGACCTCAAGCCCGAGATGAGTGCCTATGAGGTAAAGGACAAGCTCGTTGAGGCTATAGCGCTCAAGAAATATGACTTCATCGTCGTTAACTATGCCAACGGCGACATGGTGGGACACACAGGCGTTTATCCTGCCATTGAGAAGGCGGTTGAGACTATCGATAATTGCGTGCGCGCTACTGTCGAGGCGGCACAGGCAGCCGACTATGAGGTGATTATCATCGCCGATCACGGCAACTGCGACTTCGCCATCAACGACGACGGCACCCCCAACACTGCCCACTCGCTCAACCCAGTGCCTTTTGTCTATGTTACCAAGAACAAGGACGCAAAGGTTGCCAACGGACGCCTTGCCGACGTGGCGCCCTCAATCCTGAAGATTATGGGCCTCGAGCAACCAGCCGACATGACTGGCGAATGCCTGATAAAATAATAATGAAATAAAGAAATCTTACTATATATATTTAAATACACAATACATTTTTTTCATTTCATATACTCGTTTTACTATGATGACCCAGCGCAGTGATTGCACCAGGTCATCTTTTTTAATTTGTGTCCGATAAAAGTCCGTTAGGACTGGTTAGGGCTTAGGCAGGGGTAGAGTGCACTAATCGTGCGAAACACAAATAATCGGTGCACAGCACCCCATTTACAACTCAATTGCATCTTTCACCTTGTCGGGCAGGAGGGCAAAGTCGATTACCTCCTTGATGGTGTTGACAAAGTGGAAGTTAAGTCCCTTGAGGTAGATGTCGTTGATCTCGTCGATGTCTTTCTTGTTGTCGCGGCACAGGATGATGTCGGTGATGCCGGCACGCTTGGCGGCGAGGATTTTCTCCTTGATGCCGCCCACGGGCAGCACCTTGCCACGCAGCGTGATTTCGCCAGTCATCGCCACATGGTCGCGCACTTTGCGCTGGGTGAACGACGACACGAGCGAGGTGACCATTGTCACGCCTGCCGAGGGACCGTCCTTGGGAATAGCGCCCTCAGGCACATGCACGTGCACATTGTATTTGTCAAAGAGTTCGTAGTCGATGTCAAAGAGCTGGCTGTGGCTCTTGAGGTATTGCAGTGCAATCATGGCACTCTCCTTCATCACGTCGCCCAGGTTGCCGGTGAGGGTGAGTTTCTCGCCCTTGCCACGCGACAGGGCACTCTCGATGAAGAGGATCTCGCCACCCACGGCAGTCCATGCCAGTCCTGTCACCACGCCGGCAAAGTCGTTGCCCTCGTAGCGGTCGCTGCTGAAGTCGCGCGCGCCCAGGAACTCCTTGAGGCTTGCCACATCGATGCTCTTGGGATATTCGTCGCCGCTGGCTTTCTTGCGTGCCACCTTGCGCAGCACCTTGGCAATCTTCTTCTCGAGCTCGCGCACGCCGCTCTCGCGTGTGTAGCCGTCGATAATCTTGGCGATAGTGGCCTTGGGGAAGGCTATCTCTTTCTTCTCGAAGCCGTTCTCCTGCAGCTGCTTGGGAACGAGGTGCTTGCGGGCAATCTCGATTTTCTCCTCGGGGATGTAGCTGTTGATCTCTATCACCTCCATGCGGTCGAGCAGGGGCTTGGAGATGGTGCCCAGGTTGTTGGCAGTGGCAATGAACAGCACCTTCGACAGGTCGTAGTCCACGTCAAGGTAGTTGTCGTGGAAGTGGCCGTTCTGCTCGGGGTCGAGCACCTCGAGCAGTGCCGAGGCGGGGTCGCCCTTGAAGTCCTGGCCCACCTTGTCGATCTCGTCGAGAACAATCACGGGGTTGCAGCTGTTGCACTTCATCATCGCCTCGACAATGCGGCCGGGCATAGCGCCAATGTAGGTGCGGCGGTGACCGCGAATCTCGGCTTCGTCGTGAAGGCCGCCCAGCGAGATGCGCTCATACTTGCGGTGCAACGCCTCGGCGATGGAGCGTCCCAGCGATGTCTTGCCCACGCCCGGAGGACCATAGAGGCAGATGATGGGCGCCTTGAGGTCGCCGCGCAGCTTGAGAACCGAGAGGTGCTCGAGAATGCGGTCTTTCACATTCTCCAGGCCGTAGTGGTCGCGGTTGAGCTTTGCCTCCACCTTCTTGAGGTTGAAGTTGTCGGTGGTATACTCGTTCCATGGCAGGTTGAGCATGGTGTCGAGGTAGGCATATTGTGTGCTGTAGTCGGGCGACTGCTGGTTCAAGCGCTCGAGCTTCTTGAGTTCTTTGTCAAAGTGTTTCTGGGTGTTCTCGTCCCACTTCTTCTCCTTGGCGCGGCGCTCGAGCTCGGGGATGTCGTCATCGTTAGTGCCCAGCTCTTCCTGGATGGTGCGTATCTGCTGCTGCAGGAAGTGCTCGCGCTGTTGCTGCGACAGGTCCTCGCGTGTGCGCAGCTGGATGCTGGCTTTCAGGTCAATGAGTTGAGCCTCCTTGGTGAGGATGCCAAAGAGGTGATAGGCCCTGTTCTTGATGTCGCTCTCTTGCAGCAGGGCTTGCTTGCTGCGAGGATCGAAGGGGATGTTGGTGGCAAGGAAGTGAATGAGGTAGACGGGGTCGTCGATGTTGCTGATGGCAAACTTGAGCTCGCGGCCGGCATCGCCCATCTTGTTGAGCATGTCGAAGGTCAACTCCTTGATAGAGCTGATGATAGCCTCAAACTCCCCGTCGTTCTTCTTGGGGAATTTCTCCTTGTAGAGCGAGATGTTGCCCCGCAGGTAAGGCTCGCGGCTGGTGATATCCTCAAGCACGAAGCTGGAGCGGCCGTGGAGAATCACGTTGGTGGAGTCATCAGGCAACTTGAGCACCTTGATGACCTCGGCAACGGTGCCCACGGGGTAGAGGTCATTTTTGTCAGGGTCTTCTACTTCGCTGTCAATTTGGCAAACTACTGCCAAAGGTTCACCTGTGCGCTGCGACTCCTTGATGGCGTTGAGTGACTTGCTCCTGCCCACCATCACGGGCATGGTCATGCCAGGGAAAAGCACCATATTGCGCAAAGCGAGCACTGGCACATCTTTCAACTCTTTCTCCTTCAGTAACTTGTCATCACCATTGGCATGTATCTCGGCAAAGATGGGTATCGCATGCGCGCCACCATCGCTCATCTCAAAGTCTATATCTTTATTAAAGTCTATCATATCTATAACGTGTGTTTCGGGGTGCAAAATTACTCAAAATAATTCTATAAGCAAAACAGATGCCAATTTACGGTAAATTCATCATGATTTAAACGAAAAAACATCGCACCGCAGGCAGACACCGCAGGCTGTGTCCCCTACAATTCCCTCACCGATCTCCGATCCTACATCCCCGATTCTCGCGCCGAAGGCGTCGCGCCGCAGGCGCTACTTTACACTCCACACTTCACCCTTAACACTTAAAATCGTTCCACCTTCCACCTTCCACGTTCCCCGCGCCGCAGGCGCTACTTAACCCTTAACACTTAAACATCGTGCCGAAGGCGCCACAGGCAAGGCGGTAGCAATTAAATAAACCACAGATTGTTCAGATTAAACAGATTCTCCGCATTTTATTATCCTGTGTTTCAGAAGATTAAAAAATCCGTTGTAGGGACAAGGCGTGCCTTGTCCGCTGGAGGATTTGTTTCCTCACAGGGAATAACCACCACGCAGGGATACTCTCACAAAGTTGCCACTCCGTGGTCGCAAAGCCTCGCAAGCTCGGTGATTTATATATTTTCCTGCGTAAGCAGGCTTTGTGACACCGTTAGGTGCAGCTTTGTGAGATTATTGTGTCCTCACCGCCGTTCTTCGTTCCACGTTCTTCGTTCCACGTTCCACAATTAGTAACACCGACAGGTGCAGCTTTGTGAGATTATTGTGTCCTCACCGCCGTTCCACGTTCTTCGTTCTGCGTTCCACCCTTTCCAACTATTATTTTAGCGCTCATGCGCCCAGATTTTAAAACAAACAATTTTAGAGCCGCAGGCTCTCTAATTTTCGTGTGCGCCAGCACATGGCAAGAGAGTATCTAACGCAATCGCGCATTGATTAATCGCAAGTGGACACGGCAGGCTGTGTCCCTACAATTCCCTCACCGATCTCCGATCCTCCATCCCCGATCCTCGCGCCGCAGGCGCCATTTAAAACGTTCCACGCGCCACGTTGACGTAAATGAATGATAATATTTTGTATTTATTGAAAATAATATCTATATTTGCATAATATTTAACCAGTTAAACTAAATAGACGATGAAAAAAGGTCCTTGAAATAATTGATTCACTCTATAAATATTACAGCTATGAATAGGTTTGCTCAATTGTTATTATGTTTAATTGCTGTGGCGCTGCTCACATCATGTGAAGAGGATATTGCCAAGCGCCAAGCAGTGTTTACCGCCACGATGCCCACCGATGACTTGTCGTCCTCGCGGCCTGGCAGCATTATTAATGGCGTGCCAGCGGCTGACGGTTTCAATCTGAATGCCCAGTGGAAAGAAGGGGACAAGATACAGATTTTTGTGCGCCAAGACGGTAAGGTGTATCAAGGCGATAGTCCCGCCACCGTTTCTGATATAAGCAGCGACGGCAAGACTTGCTCATTCGAGCTGGTGCTGCCCAAGCCGGTCGATCGTGACCGTGATCATGACATTATAGGTGTGACAGGGGTAGAAGCCTATATAGATGGAGAGGATGTGATTGCCATTTGCAACATAAAGCGGGTGGGCATTGACGGCAATGGCGCAGCCTCACTGCCAATGTGGTTCACCTGCAAGAAGGGCAGCAATCAGGCGAAGTTCCGTCACCTGTGTGCCTACGAGGTTCTTTATGTGAATAACAACTCAGACTCGAGCATAAGGTTTAAGCATGGCGGTTTTG
>ONIY01000076.1 GCA_900318065.1 uncultured Prevotellaceae bacterium | reverse complement strand
CGGCCCTGAGCGCCCCCTTTTCGGTAAGGCGTCAAAAAAACCGCTCAACTCGGAACAGGTCCTCGTGAGCCGAAAAGCGATGCAAAATTACAACCGCTCTCTGGACTGTGCAAATATTTCAGCGACTTTTTTTCAAAAAAAAGCGGTTTTTTTGAGATTCGCGTGGTTTAGGACACCAGAGGGGCGGTTTAGGACAGCAGCAAGCGCCCCTGCGGCCAGCTTTTTTCAACATGGCGACCGCCGCTTTCCATTGCTGTGGTACAGCAATGCACCGGACCCGAGGGAATGGCTGGCAAACCGACGGGAGGGAATGCAACCGGAGGGGAGGAAAGGCACCAGACGGAAGAAAAAGCAACCGGAGGGGAGGCTCATGCTCAACCGGCGGGCGGCTTGAGGGCTACCTGAGGGGGACATGAGGGGGACATGAGGGCGGCTAGCCTCAAGAGACTGGAACACGCGCTTGCGCGCGTGTATATATAATAATGTGTCACTTGCTTGAAAGGGTGACGATGGGCACTAGCATCTCTTCCATTGAGATTCCTCCATGCTGGAAAGTGTCGCGGAAGTACTGCACGTAGTAGTTGTAATTGTTAGGATAAGCAAAGAAGTCGCGGTTAGAAGTGAAAATATAGGTTGAAGCCACGCTTGGGCTTGGCAGTCCCACCTTGTGAGGCTGCTTGATTTCAAACACTTGCTTGGGATTATAACTGAGGCTCTTGCTCACCTTGTAGCGCAAGTTGGTGTTAGTGTTACGGTCGCCAATCACCTTCACAGCATTGTCCACCTTAATGGTGCCATGGTCGGTGGTGATCACAACTTTAGCGCCGCGCTGAGCAATCTGCTTGAAGATCTCTAGCGCATAAGAATTCTTGAACCACGACACCGTGAGCGAGCGATAGGCCTCGTCGGTGTTGGCGAGTTCTCGAATCATCTTCGACTCGGTCCTGGAGTGTGATATCATGTCGATAAAGTTGAACACCAGCACGTTAAGGTCGTTCTTGTAGAGAGCGGCAAAGTTCTGCAACAGTCTTTCGCCAGCGCTTGAGTCGTTGAGCTTGTTGTAAGAGAACTTATAGGGCTTGCGATATCTCTCGAGGATGGTTTTCACCAGTGGCTCCTCGTTCACGTTCTTCCCTTCCTCCTCGTCTTCGTCGACCCATAAGTCGGGAAACATCTTCTCAATATCCACGGGTAGCAGCCCCGAGAAGATAGCATTGCGCGCATATTGAGTTGCCGTGGGCAATATAGATGTGTAGAGCGCGTCTTCGTCAATATTGAAATACTCACCCAGAAGCGGGCTTATCGTCTTCCACTGGTCGAGCCTGAAATTATCGATGACGATAAAGAACACCTTCTCTCCCTTGTCGAGCAGAGGGAAGATGTGGGTCTTAAATATTTCATTGCTTCGGAGCGGATGGTTGTCGGAGGCAAACCATCCCTCGTAGTTGCGCTTGACAAACTTAGCAAACATGCCATTGGCCTCGTTCTTCTGCATCTTGAGCATCTCGCCCATTCCGGTGTCGGCACTGGTGAGAGTGAGTTCCCATCGCACGAGGGTAGAATACAGTTCATACCAGTCGTCGATCGACTGCGCCTGGGCAATCATCTGGCTAATCTTCATGAACTCCTGCTGGTAGTCGCTGGTAGCCTTTTGTGCCACAAGCGCCTCGCTGTGCAGGTTTTTCTTTATCGACAGGAGAATTTGCATGGGATTGACCGGCTTGATAAGGTAGTCGGCGATTTGGCTGCCAATAGCCTGATTCATGATATTCTCCTCCTCGCTCTTAGTAATCATGATCACCGGGACATTAGGCTGAGAAATCTTGATTTGCTGCAGCGCCTCGAGTCCACTGATGCCTGGCATGTTCTCGTCGAGGATGATAAGGTTGAAATTTTGCGCAGCAATAGCGTCGAGAGCGTCGCGCCCGTTGGTAACGGTCACGACCTCATACCCTTTGTTCTTGAGGAACAGTATGTGAGGCTTGAGCAGATCTATCTCGTCGTCGGCCCATAAAATCAATTCTTTGCTCATAGTCGTTCTATTTTATTTTGTCACAAAGATACAAAATTCTTGCGAACTAAAAAAGCAAGAACACGTGAACATCAAAAAAATTAAGTATATTTGCAAAACAAAATACCAACTAATAATTACAACAAAATGAGAACAAGACTAATAAAAACTATAATTATAGCATTATCGCTGTGCTGCGTGAACTTGATGAGCGCCAAGAGCACAGCCAAGAGAGCAAAAGTGAACATGAAGCGCCTGGAGGCGCGACTCGACTCGGTGATGCAGTCGCACTACGACCCGCGATCGCCAGGTGCCGCCCTGCTCATTGCCAAGAATGGCAAAGCGATTTATGACAAAGGCATAGGCATTGCCGACATGGCCACCGGCGAGAAGATTGACGGCAACACGGCGTTCAACATAGCGAGCATCAGCAAGCAGTTCACCGCCATTGGCGCCCTGAAGATGCAGGAGATGGGGCTCATAAACCTCAACAACAGCGTGGCGAGCTACTTCCCAGAGTTCAAGAACGACATTTGGAAGAAGGTAAAACTGCAGCACCTGCTGAGCCACAGCTCTGGCGTGCCCGACGCCCGTCCCCGCGGCGACCGCAACTTCATGCTCACCGCCACCGACGAGCAGAGTGTCCAGTACATGAAAGACCTCACTGAACTCCACTTCGAACCCGGCACTGCCTATGAATACATTAACCCCACCTTCGACTTGTTCTATTTGCTCGTAGAGAGGAAGACAGGGATGAAGTTTGTCGACTTCCAGAAGAAATATCTCTTTGACCGCGCCGGCATGAAGAACGTGCAGTATTTCACTCCCGAGGCAAAAATCGCCCACATGGCACATGGCTACATCGTCAACGAGGACGCCGTGGTGAGTGGCAGCGACAGCGACTACGCCAAGAAGCGCGAGAAAGTCGAGAATGACTACGTCGACGGCAAAGGCGTACACTGGGCCGAATGCGACTACGGCGAGGAAACGTTCTTTGCTACCAAGGCCGACGGCGGCATCTACACCACCACTCACGACTTTCTCAAGTGGGAGAATGCCCTGCGAGGCAACACGCTGGTGAAGCGCTCGTCAAAGCGCCAGGCCTACACTGCCCACACCCTTGTCACTGGCAGCAAGTGGAGCGGCTATCAAAACCGCGACAACACATGGTACGGCTACGGCTGGTTTATCGACAAGACCCCCGGCCGCGAGGTGAAGATATACCACACTGGCGACAACGGAGGTTTCCAGGCCTATGCCGCAAAATATGAGCGCAGCCGCGTGAACGTTATCATGCTCGAAAACCAGAACACCGTCGAACGCTGGACACTGCAACTCGAGATAGAGAAGATACTGCGCGAAGAAGGAGTGCTCAAATAGCCACAAAAAGACGCCTGGTTATCAGAGCCTTAGGTCTCATTAATTATTTTTTCTCAATTTTTTTACTAAAAGTGTGCAACATTTTGGGGCGCAAGTGCGTCTAACGAGAAAAAAGAATACAATTATGAAACACTTCAAGACTATTGCACTTGCATTATTTGCATCGATTTTAGTGAGTTCGTGCGTCGTTGTTCCAGGAAAATTATCACAACACAAAACCGAAGTAGAAGAGTTGAACACCAAGACATCGATGAAAAAATTCACTGGCGTGTACGTTGCAGGCTCGATGAAAGTGATGCTGAGCCAAGGTGACAGCTCAAGTGTTACAATAAAAGGCGACAACAAAGAGGCACTCGACAAACTTGTCATCTATGTGAAAAACGATAACCTTAACATAGAGGTCAAGAAGAAATTCATGGGCTTTGAGGGCAGCAACAACTTCGACGACATCACAATCCATGTCACAGCCCCAACCATCAAGTCGATAGAGCTGGCAGGCTCGGGAAGCATCACCACCCAAACGCCCATCAGCACCAGCAATGTAGATGTGCAAATGGCTGGCTCAGGCACCATCAATATTGAAAAAGTCCTATCCTGCACCATGCTTGAGGTAGAGATGGCAGGTTCGGGCAACGTGCTGTTCAGCCAGGTCTCGGCCAACGTGGTCAACACCTCGGTAGCTGGCTCGGGCGATGTCGCCTTCAACAATATGGACGTGGTGAATGTGAACAGCAGCATAGCAGGCTCGGGCAACATCATCCTTAAAGGCAAGGCAGCAAAACACACCCAGAACGTTGCCGGCTCAGGTAATGTCGACGACTCAGGACTCACCATGATGAATCAGTAAATTCCCAGATACCATGATATTCACTACTCTCTTGAAAAGGAGAAAAACATCTCTAATGAAATTCTATCAACCACGGCTCGCCGTGGTTTTTTTGTGCAAAGCCTTAACTTAAATCAGAATATTTGAAAAAAAGTGTACTTTTGTGGTTTAGTAAATCGGTTTCTATGTGTATATATAGTGTATGACACAACGAGAACGACAAGTTGAGCGGCTCTTTAAGCTGCATTACCGTGCGATGTATAGGCTGGCCAGCATACTGCTGCACGATGATGACGAGAGCAAAGACATTGTGCACGATGTCTTTGCCAGGCTACTTGTGGAGAAAGTGGAGCTACATGATGACACCGCTCAATCCTATCTATTATTAAGCGTGCGCAATAGGTGCCTGAATGCACTTCGTAATCGCAATATCCATGAGCAAGTACACCAATATTTGCTACCTGTCGATGAGGTGGAACAGACTTCACCCGAAGATTTTGAGCGCTTAGTTAACATGCTCAAAGTGGGCGTCAACGAGTTATTTCCACCCATCTGCCAGGAGGTTATACGCCTTCATTTCTCCGAGGGTTTAACTTTCCGTGAAATAGCAAAGCGTATGGGAGTGAGCGAAACCACCATCTACAAGCACTTGCGCAACTCACTTGACCAATTACGTCAAACACTTAAAAAAGCAGAGCAATGAACAAGACCGATTTACTGTTCCAGATGCTGGACAATCCAGACCAATACAGCGAGGCACAGTGGCAAGACATTCTTGCCGATGACGAATGCCGTGAGCTCTATGCGCTCATGGCAAAAACAAAGAGCGCCGCTCAATCGTCGCTAATAACTGACGATGAAATTGATGCTGAATGGCAACGCTTGATTAAGTCAAAGCAAAACCATGCAGCTGTGATTCCACTATGGCGCAAGATTGCCGCTGCTGTGGCTGTCATGATTGCATTGTTTGGGTTCGCCTATGCAGCCATTCGCACTGGATTCTTTGGAGTTGATAAAATCATAACATCAAAAGAGACTACCCATAAGATGGAGAATGTGGACTCTGTTGCCACTAAAGACAATGAAGCAATAACTCAAGAAATCTCACAAAATCCTGAAGAAAACATCAAAGAAAGCACTGAAGAAGCAACAGCCAAAACTGAACCACGACTCTATGACAATGTACCACTGGAACAAATATTAACCGACCTCTCGGCATACTACCATGTGGATGTTGAGTATAGTTCTGAAGATGTGCGATCTTTGCGTTTATATTACCAATGGGAGCCCGAATACTCGCTGGATAAAGTCATTGAGATGTTGTCAAATTTCGAGGCATTCAGCATCCACCTAGAGGGAAACAAACTGATTGTTGAATCATCGTGCAAGGTGAGCGCAGTGCCGAGCTTGCTTGAGCAATGCCGAACCGCCGCCGATGTTGCGCGGAGCGAATCATCATCACAGGAGGGAAAGCAATGAAAAGATTTTTGATTATCACACTCATGTTTTGCGCTTTTGTTAACACTGTGATGGCACAACGCATTACACACAATTTCCAAAATGCGTCGATGAGCGATGCGCTGAAATATATCCAGCAGCAAACCACCAAGCACAAGATTGTGTTCATCTATAACGAACTAGAGGACTTCAAGGTAACAACCTCGGTGCGCAACAAGTCGGTGCCCGAGGCAATCAAGCAACTCATTGGATTCTATCCCATTCGCATGACCCAGAGCAGCGATGAAATTTATGTAGAGTGCACGCATAAGAGCAACCGCCATCTCACGGGCAAAGTTGTTGACGAGAAGGGCTTGCCCCTGGAGTTTGCCGACGTGAGGCTACTTAACCCGTCAGACTCATCCTATATCACTGGTGGTGTGACCAATGCCAGTGGTGTGTTTGTAATCCCACTCGACAAATCACAGGTAATAGCCAAGTTCAGTTACATTGGCTATAAACCAGTCTACAAACTCTGCTCGCACGAAAACGTGGGCACCATCCAACTGCAAATCGAAGTCACCCAACTCGGTGAAGTAACTGTCAAAGGAGAGCGCATCTTCTCAAGAACTGAGAATGGGCATCTCATATATAACATGCCCATGTTGCTTCAAGTTATGCCAGCCGATAATGCCTACGACGCAATCACCCGCATTCCAGGTGTAGCAGATTATAATGGCAGCATTACATTCTCAGGCCAGAATGTTACTCTTATAATCAACGGCAAAGCAACCACTCTCACAGCCGAGCAAGTGATGGAGCGATTGAAACAAATGCCTGCTGAAATGCTGTCAAAAGCCGAGTTAATGCCCTCGGCACCACCAAAATACCACGTTCGCGGAATGGCTATTAATATCATTACCAAGGACTTTGCTGGCACAAATCAATTCTCTGGGCAATTAAACGCAGGCATAAAACAACACAAATACACAAGCGGAAGTGCTGGCGGAAGTTTTATCTATAACCATGGCAAATTGAGTTTAGATGCATCTTACACTTTGACAGGTGGTTCGGGTTATGGCCAAGCCGAGCACAAAGCAAATCACCCGTTAGGTGAAACACGCATGCCATATAGCGACAAGATTACACAACGAAGCGATGGCACTAATCATCAATACCACATAGGAGTGGATTATGCTTTTGCCGACAACCACCGTTTGGGCACGACCTATACTGGTGAGTGGAACGGCACTAAGTCAACTAACACCACAACGGGCACTGCCAACTCCACCCAGCACTCTACTGAGCACGACTATCTGCACAACGTGGATGTGAACTATAGCCTACCCTTCGGTTTGCAATTGGGCGCGTCTTATACCAACTATCAGAACCCGCGCACACAGAATCTCGAAGGAGTGATGTATGACACTAACCGAAACCTCTTTGTTGACAGCCGACAGAAAGTAGGCAAATGGCTCTTTACTGCCGACCAGACACATGTGTTGAAAAACGGCTGGGAACTCAACTACGGCGGCAAGGCGCAGTTCACCAATAACAACAGCTATCAAACTACACTTGATGAGAACCATCAGCCCATTGCCGATGCCACCTCTCACGTTGATTATGATGAACGCATCCTCAACGTCTACTCCGGTTTCAGTAAGCAAGTTGGTGAAGCTCTGAACCTTGAAGCCTCATTAACAGCGGAGCAA
>ONIY01000078.1 GCA_900318065.1 uncultured Prevotellaceae bacterium | reverse complement strand
GACTTCGTCGCCCTCAAGAACAACCAAGAAGAATATAATGTAACCCGCACCGACGCAAACGGCGATAAGGTCACCATTGCTACTGTACAGTTCACACAAAAAGAAGGTCAAGAAGGTCAAGAAGGCTACAATTACACTGTGAATTACAATGCCGAGACTCAGGTAACCGAGGGCTTGGTATTTGATAACGAAGTTCCCACTACTCATGGCACCATCAACGACTTTGCCGGTTCTACCGTCTTTGTCATCGACCGCTTTACTGCATCGACCCAAACCAACGAGCAATCAGATAAGTACACCTATAAGTTTGAGCAGAACGAAGGAAACTATAGTAACCCTCTGACCGTACCTGTTTACAAGACCACCAGCACAGTGAATGGCGTGGGTTACACTAACGCACAAATAACAAAGCGATACTGATCACAGCCTGCGTGCTGCACCATGCAACGAGATTACATTCCATGCCATCTACGACCCATCGGCCAACCTGTCGGACTATTATGTCTATAGATTGGATGACAATGGCAACTATGCTGTAGGAAAGGCCGAGCACTTCGACAACAATGGCGAGTATCACGTCTATGTCGTGGGTACTGACGGACACCTCAACGTGCAAACCGGTATTCAACATTTTACTCAAGAAGGCGGCGACATCACTGTAACCGACGAGAACCAGTCAGTAGCCGATGAGGAAAGTCGTTATGTGCCTGTAATCACCACACATTACGGTGGCGACCAGAACAAACCCAACACTTATGGTTGTGACATTAAGAGCGTAAGTTACCCACAAGTGGAACTTGCAGTGAAGGATATGATGAAAACCGATCCTTTCGCTGGTTCTACTGGACCTATGTTGGGTTACCTGGTAAAACTAGGAATAACTCCAAAATTGCCAAGAAAGAGCGACATCAATTACGTGTACTACTACCGCCTGTGGCGTGTAGTGGAGAACCAGGAAGGCGCACCCACTCAATTCTCTAATGAGATATTGCTCAACCTTGAAAAGAATAATAGTGGGCAGAATGATCACGGACAAACATTATGGGCAAGCCATTACGATTGCCTCTACTATTTCTACCCTGGCAATGACAACAAGCAAGTTGATGACATCTTCCTCGATTGGGTATTCAATGGAAAAAAGGAAGTGAAATATATCGTGCGTCTATATGCCACCTATATCCCTGGAGATAATCCCGGTGAGGGGGGTGAACCCGACTATGCTCCTGCTATCGCTACCCCAAAGGCAAACGACGGCAAAGACTACTTTATTGCCGAAGACATCATAATAATAACATTCAACAACGGTACTCCAACTGCTGTGGGAACTATCAATGTTGAGGCACAACCAGTGAGCGTGACTTATTATAACATGCTAGGTGTGGGATCAAGTCGCCCACATCCAGGAGTCAATGTAATGGTAACACGCTACAACGATGGCACAACCTCTACCACTAAGGTTATTAGATAAGAATTAGTAATCTCAGTCTATAAACAATGCTGGTTGCTGACCGTAAAGGCAGCAACCAGCTATTTTTAAGCCTACCTTGATGACGTTTTTTTAAATGGTGACAGTTTTTTGTGAATGCTTAAAGTTAGCAGATTGACTCGAGACTGGGGAGATAGTTGCGCTGAATCGACAGGGCAATCGCTGTGGCTACCTCCATCTCGCTGAGGGCAATGCTTGCGCCAAACTCGTAGAGTAGATCGACCTCCTTGCGTGCTATAATCTTGTCGCTCAATGCGATGTGAATCATGTATTCAAGCAGGCTCGAGCGCATTCCAGGATTTATCTTGAGGATACCATCGACGGCTTCATTGAAGGTCTTCACCACGTCGCCTTGGGCAATTTCCTCAAGATACTTGCGTGGGAAGATCTTGAGTCGGGCAAGCATCTCAATAATTTGGTTAATCTCGTCCTCTTTCATCTCATCGTCGCTGCTGGCAACGATGAGACCTGCCGAGGCAATAAATCGTGCCATGTGCTCATCGAGCTCGTCGTCGCCCACCTTGAGCAAGATAGAGATGAGTTCGTCCATCCCCTTTTGTAACTCTTCTTGAGTTTTGCATGTGGCAAAGAGGTTCAGAGCCTGCACTCGGATGGGATTTACTGGATGTGAAGAGCGGCTAATACCTTTGTCCTTGAGAAAGTAATCGAGTCGCTTGTTATTGTCGGCAATAAGAGCATCGATGCTCACGTTCATCTTCTGCAGGTCGAGACCAGATGCCATCTTGAAGAAAGCAGTCACGCACACGCCCAAATCCTCGGTTGCCATGAATCCATAACGATCAGCGACGAGCTCAGCAAGCTGCTCATGAAGTCTAATTTTATATTGTAATGTTACCGGCACTGCTGCTCCCTCGGGGAAGACGAAGCCAATGAGACGAGCCAAAGCGGTATCTTTATTTATAAGGTGGCCAAGTTCGTGACCAATCACAAATCTAAGTTCATCGGTGCTCATCAGGTCGAAGAGAGCCGAATTCACATTGACGATGTGATGCTCACCTTCGTCCTCGGCAGCAAGGGAAAAAGCATTCACATCGCTGTCGCCTGTGATGTAGAAGTCGACTTCATCATTGAAATTGAGCTTTTTCTTAACCTGCTGGCATAACTCGTATACATCGGGAAGCAGCTCCTTTTGCACTCTCAGGCTATGTCCTTCCATGCTGCTGCGCCAATAGGCATCACGACTGGAAGTCTTGGTTTTTCTAAGCACTTCTTCTACTATCTCGCCCTGCAAGGCAGTATAAATCTGCTTGCTTAGCTGTTTCTCTAATTCTAACTTTGGATTTAATTTACTCATATTTTATGGTTTTAGTTTTTCTTTTCACAACTTGCAAAGTTAAACAAAAACCAAACAATGAGCAAGAATGTGTTATTTTTTATCACAAAAAACACAAATGAGTAAATCACAAATGAGTAGATCACTTGCAAAAGAGGTCGTGATAGATGCGAGAGGTGGCGCCAGTGTGACTGGTGATGTAGTTGCTTGCAGCATCGCCGGCAGTCGTGCGGGCAACGGTGTCGCCCAGGAGCTTGTCGAGGACATCGTGGCACTGTTGCGCAGTACTAATGGCAAAACCTCCACCGCAGGCGTTCAGCTCTACTGCCTCGCGGAACTTCTCGTGCTTGGGACCGAAAATCACCGGGATGCCATAGACGGCAGCCTCGGGAACATTGTGGATGCCGCTGCCAAATCCACCACCAATGTAGGCAATCGTGCCATAACGATATAGCGAAGAGAGGATGCCAAAGCAGTCGATTATCAGGCAATCGAGCGTGGCTGGATCCTTGCCCTCAAGCTGTGTGTAGCGTGCCACAGGCCTCTCGATGCGCGCAATCATCGCCTCGAGCCGATTCTCATCAAACTCATGTGGAGCGATTATGAGCTTCATCTCGGGATGCGAGTTGAAATAAGGAATCACAATGTCCTCATCGGGCTGCCAAGAGCTGCCCATCACCAGTGTGGGTTTGTCGCCTGCTGTCATAGCAGCTATCGCGGGAAATTCCTGAGCTTGTGCCTTGATTTGCAGCACGCGGTCGAGGCGTGTGTCGCCACACACCGTAACGTTATCGACACCAATGCCATGCAGCAATTGACGCGATTCTTCATCTTGAACGTAAAGGTGGGTGAAACAGTGCAGCATCTTGCGGAACATACCGCCCCAAGGCTTGAAGAATGACTGATTGGGACGGAAGATAGTCGAGATGATATAGGTGGGCACATTGCGCTGCTTGAGCTGCTCAAGGAAGTTGCCCCAGAACTCGTACTTCACAAAGATAGCCATCTTGGGCTTAACAACGTCGAGGAAGTCCTTCACTCGCCGAGGCGTGTCGACAGGCATATAGCACACGGCATCGACCTTGTCGTAGTTCTTGCGCACCTCGTAACCACTTGGGGAATAGAAAGAGAGCAAAATCTTTGCATCGGGCTGTTCCTCGCGGATTTTCTCGATTAGCGGCCTGCCCTGCTCAAACTCTCCAAGCGATGCCGCATGAATCCAGATGTAGCCGCCATCGGGGTCAAGAGTCTCTTTCAGATAAGAAATGGTTCTTGCCTGGCCTTGCACAGTGAGCCGGGCTTTGTGATGCCAAGGTGAAGCCAGGTGCATTCCCCAGCCTGTTGCCGCCATCGCAATGTTATATAGGAAATTCATCTACAAAATCAAGAATAGTTGTTAGAATTGTGCAGGCAACCATCTCTCGGATATAATGCCATTGTGGTTGTCAAAACTCTTGGGCTGCTTATTTCTTTTCCAGATTTTATTATCAAGATAGAACCTTGCTGAAACTTGTTGCCAAAAAGCTGTTGTCTTGTCGGTAGCAATGAACGTCAGTCGTGCCTCAACATTGACAAAGTCACGTTCAAATATAGTAGCGCCAACATCGGTGCGACTATAGAACTTGTTGTGATAGAACTGATCGCCCTGATAAAGCAGCGGCCCGTACTTGTCATAAAGTGGCATTTGCCTCTTACCCACATACACATGCTCTTGCAGAGATAGCCATCTCCATCGGCCTTCAATATCACCCATAAAACCAGCCTGAGACAGCCATTTGTTCTCGCCAGGACGATCACGGTCAATAGAAAGCAACACACCTGCCTTTATGCTAAAAAAATCTCTTAATCTTGTTCGACCATAATGTGTGAAGCCAAACGATGGATTCAAAATCACATTATCCACAACACCCTCTCCCTCGGGGGAATAGAAACTCTTGGCCAAATGGTTATAGCGTGCTGTGCCTCCTGCCTGAAAACGATTATAGCCATAATTGCCACTATGCCAGAATGCCTGTCCTGTCACGTCGAAAGCTTCGCGCCGATTATTGGTGCGAAATTGCCTCCAGTTGAGCCAAGAGAGAAAACTGAAATGTGGCTTTTCTATATTAATCAAGAATCCATTGATATTGGGATTGACATAGTTCATGGAATCGCTTTGCAGGAAACGACTGATTCTAAGGGCATCAGGAATCATGCCTATTGCCATGCTCAGGCCACGCTGCTGATTATGATATTGGTAATACAATGCAGGCAACACCTTGTAGCCATGCAGGTGGTCGCTCATGGGCTGGTACCAAGTCACACCACCCATAATGCGATGGTGCGCACTATCCATCGACACCCCAATCTGTGGAGTTATGCGCGTGAAGATGAAAGTCTGGTCGGGAGTTTCTCTATTTCCTCCCTCGCGATTATTAAACACGGCGTTCATGTTCACACTCCACTCCAGTTCCTGAGAACTGAGCGGGAGTGTCAGCACAAGAGCCATTAATATCGAGAGCAGCCAGTTGCGCACGTCTTACTCTGTTACAGGTTGGATGTTTTCAATACCTCTCTCAATTCTAGCAATGATTTCGTCCTTGCCCATGAGCTCGGCGATGTCAAACATGTGAGGACCTTTGCACTCGCCCACAACGGTGAGGCGGAAAGCGTTCATCACGTTGCCCATGTGGAGTTCGTTATCCTTAATCCATCCGAGCACGATTTCCTCTGCATTGGCGCTTGTCATGTCGTCGATGCCATTGATTATCTCGATGAGGCGACGCATCGTCTCGGGAGTGTCCTCTTTCCAGCGTTTCTTGATGTCCTTGGGAGCATACTCGGTAGGAGCCTGGAAGAAGAACTTGGCGTTGTCCCAGATGTCGCCCACGAAGCTGATGCGGCTCTTAATCATGCCCACAGCACGGGTGATATACTCGTCGGTGAACTGCGAGGCATCAACGTCATGCTTGGCGAGTTCGGGTTTGAAAAGCTCGGCAAGCTTAGCATCGTCCATATTGATGAGATACTCGTGATTGAACCATTTACCCTTCTCGAAATCGAACTTCGCGCCCTTCTTCGAGCAGTGCTCAAACGAGAACTCCTTGATGAGGTCGTCCATCGAGAAAATCTCCTGGTCGGTGCCAGGATTCCAGCCAAGCAGCGCAAGGAAGTTGACAACAGCCTGAGGCAGATAGCCACGCTCACGGTATCCGCTGCTGATGTCACCACTCACAGGGTCGTGCCACTCGAGTGGGAACACTGGGAAGCCCAAGCGGTCGCCGTCGCGCTTGCTGAGTTTGCCCTTTCCGTCGGGCTTGAGAAGCAGAGGCAGATGCACAAACTGTGGCATAGAGTCCTTCCAGCCCAGTGCCTCGTAAAGCAGCACGTGAAGCGGTGCGCTGGGCAGCCACTCCTCGCCACGAATCACGTGAGAAACCTCCATCAGGTGGTCGTCAACGATGTTTGCCAAGTGATATGTTGGCAGGTCATCGGCACTCTTGTAGAGTACCTTGTCGTCTACTACCGAACTATTGACAGTCACCTCACCTCGAATCAGGTCGTTTACCTTAACCTCCTGGTCAGGTTCAATAAGGATGCGAACCACATATTTCTCACCAGCGGCAATCAAGCGGTCAACCTCCTCTTTGGGCAGAGTGAGCGAGTTGCGCATCATGCCACGAGTCTTGGCATCGTACTGGAAGTTGGCAATTTCTTTGCGCTTTGCGTCGAGCTCCTCAGGAGTGTCGAAAGCAATATAGGCCTTGCCATCATCGAGCAGTTGCTTCACATAGCGACGATAGATATCGCGGCGCTCGCTCTGCTTGTAAGGACCGTAGTTGCCACCTTCACGCACACCCTCGTCAATGCCGATGCCAAGCCATTGCAGCGCCTCATTGATGTAATCCTCGGCGCCAGGGACAAAGCGGTTACTGTCGGTATCCTCAATGCGCAGGATCATCGTGCCACCATTCTGGCGAGCAAAGAGATAATTAAACAATGCAGTTCTCACGCCGCCAATGTGCAGTACCCTTACTTTCTTATCCATTATTATAAAGTATTAATATTGTTACGCAAAATCGAGTGCAAAATTAGTGCAAGCCGAGCGAAATACAAAATCAAAAACGAAGTTTTTAGATTTTTATTTCTGAGGCGTAGCCTAAAGTTAGTAAAAAGTTATCAGTTTTCAGTAGTCAGTTATCAGTTATGAGTTATCAGTTATCAGTTGTCAGTTTAATGGTTGCAGTGCGTTAGAATCTTATCACTGTATTCCATAAACCATAAACCATAAACCATAAACCATAAACCATAAACTATAAACCATAAACCAAGTTCAGCTATCAGTTTGTCAGTTTTTTCATTAACCCCAAAAATTGCTCCATTATTTTTTGGTATGTGTGAGAAAAGTAGTAATTTTGCATGTTTTAAAGCATAATT
>ONIY01000075.1 GCA_900318065.1 uncultured Prevotellaceae bacterium | reverse complement strand
CTCACCGCCGTTTCACGTTCCACCTTCCACCTTCCACAATTGGCTGACACCTATAGGTGCAGCTTTTTGAGAGGAAAAATTACCGTTGTTTCGGTCCGGGATTGTCGATTTAATGACTGCAACCAAGGCAAATAAATACATAGAATAATCATAACTATCAACCATCAAAACAAGAAAAAATTGAGAATAAAACATCAACATCGAGAACGGAGCGACATTTGCTGTCAAGACACCTGGCAAAGTAACTATTGACGGCTGCGTGTTCCAGAGCGGAGCCAAGGTCAAGATAGAGGCTGGAAAAGTAGAGATTCTAAAGAATTTCACCTCTGAGCGTGGCTCGAAGGTGGAAATAACTAAATTTATTGACAGATAATTTGTAATATTAACAAAAGCTTGCTATTTTTGCAGTTAGCAAATCTTATTTAAACATAATATATTATGAAAAAGATTGCACTTTTCTTGCTGGGACTGCTGGTCATGACCAGCGCCAGCGCAGATGAGAATGAATATGTCCCTCTCGTGCGTGAAGGAGTCGTTTGGGAGTATGTTAGTTATAACTCCGAGTTAGGAATTCTTCCTGATTTGGCAAGTGTTTATACACTTGAATTCAATGGCGTGTGTGAAGAAGGCCACAAACTTTATCGCACTGACTATAACGCAAATGGCATAGCCAATGAGCCATATCTTGTAGCCTATGTGAACGAGGCAAACAAGGTGGTGACAATAAACATTTCTGAAGATCTTCCTTACTATATTAATGAATATACAAATGCATTTGGCAAAATCTATGATTTTAATAATGAAGATTTTTATTTCTTGCCAAATGAAGCCATTTATTTCTCTTATCAGTTGGCTAATGTTGGCAGTTCTGTGGCCTTTACCGTTGAAGTGGGAAATACCACACGTAAAGGTTATCATGTCAATTATGATGCAGAACATGATATAGATTTTAAGGAGTTCAAGATTATTGAAGGCATCGGCGTTGATTGCATGTATGGTGACCTTCTTAAGCCATTCTGCGTTTTTCCTACAGGAAAGGGTTCGCTTGTACCTGATTACCCATTTGGATGGATTATGAATGGGCTTTCGGCAGTCTATGAGAACGGAGAATTGGTCTACAAAGGCTGCTTATATGATGAAGCGCAGCTATTGAAAAATCCAATGTCCATCACCACCGTCGCTGGCGACAAGCAGGTTAAGAGCGTTCGCTACTACAACCTCGCCGGCGTGGAGAGCGCCCAGCCTGTCAAGGGCGTGAACATCCGTGTCACCACCTACAGCGACGGCACCACCAAGAGCGAGAAGATAGTGAGATAACTCACAAGAACATCGTCAAGACACCTGGCAAAGTAACTATTGACGGCTGCGTGTTTCAGAGCGGAGCCAAGGTCAAGATAGAGGCTGGAAAAGTAGAGATTCTAAAAAAATTCACCTCTGAGCGTGGCTCGAAGGTATACATTTCTCACTTTGTTGAATAAAAATTTGGAATTACAAATCTAATTCACTATTTTTGCGATTGAAATAATGATTAATAATAAGAAACAATGAAACGACATTTGCTATCCATTTTTCTTGCACTTCTTGGGTTTCACATTTCTGTAGCTCAAACCGTGGAGATCGACGGCATAAAATACACTGAAATAACCGAAGACATCCCATCTTTAAACAGTGGGTTTGTTGTCAGTGATGTTACTGTTGGCTATTACGTCAGTGGTTTCACCCCGTCGGTCCTTTATGAGGCAGGTGACGCTCCACAAATTACTATTCCCGATGTGATTTGTGTTGATGGCGTTTATTATCCCGTGTTTCATATTGCAAACAACGCATTCAATGGTCTGAATGCCAAGTCCTTGGTCTTGCCAAGGCGAGTGTACAGGATTGAAACAGGTGCATTTGGTAATGCTCACATTGAGCAAAATTTAATGATTAACACCACGCTGCCCTCATTCACTGCGGTGCTACAGGCCAACGCGTTTACAGGGATGAGCGGTGGCGGTCTACAACTTGGCAACACATTCGTGCCACAAAGCAACAGTGCCGTGATGAATTTCACGGGATTGAATGTAGGCATGCTTGATTTGCTCACATTTAGGTCTGAAGGGCGTAGTCTAAAGATATCGAATTGCGAGAACCTCACAACACTGATCTTGCCACAAGACATCGGTTCGATGACCGAGACCAGGAATCACATCACAGCGCTCCCATCACTTAAGTCAATAACAATTCCTGGTAGTGTTGACTCTATCAACGCGCAGTTTGAGGGTTGTCCCTCTCTGCAAAAAGTGATATTTGAGGAATCGCCCGGAGGCAAGCCACTTCAGGTGAACGACTGCATCGATGGTGCCGAGTCGCTGCATAACATTGGTTTCAGTGCATCACACATCGACACGCTGATTGTGAACCGGAAGATTGTGGGAAACACATCAACTATGCCGCTGGACTGCCTCAATTATCTTGAAGTGAATGCGACCGACATCCGTGACTGGGAGTTCTCAAAAGCATCACATTTGGAAACAATTAATGTGATGACCACCACACCGCCAGCGGTCATGCCTTTTGAGGACGAACAATACAATACGATACAGCTGCTAATTCCCGATGGAGAAGACGTGTACAATGCCTATATTCAACACTTGGTGTGGAAACACTTTTTGCACATCTCAGGAATCAATACCGTTGAACGTTGCGACGCCGACATCGTGAGTGTGAAATACTATGACCTGCAAGGGCATGATTCATCCCACCCATTCAAGGGCATGAATATTGTGCTGAAGCAATATCGCGACGGCTCAAAGCAAACCACAAAACAAATCTTCTAAACACGCATTACAACGATGAAACGCTTATTGTTAGAATTTATATTCACGGCAATTGCTGTAATTCCCATTTTTGCCGAGAGCAGCTATGATGCCGAATATGAAGGGCTTTATTACAACTATAAAACCGTCACATTATCAAATTACGAGACGCCGGCAATTATAGGAGCTGTAGTGGCTGGATATAAACCAGAGTGCTTTAATGCGGCAAGCGACCTTGTGGTGCCTGGTGTTATCGATGTTGAGGAAGGACAATTCAGGGTGCTGGGAATAGGGCAGAGCGCATTTGAGGGCATAGAACTCAATTCCCTGACGTTGCCCACGGGAATGATAGAAATAGGCAAAGCGGCATTTAAAAATGCCAAAATTAATGAGGAGCTAGTTATACCATCCACAATCAGGGATATATACGACAGCCAGCTTGTTGAGTGGAAGAATATAGCAACGCCCACCTCTGAGCCTTATACCGACGAAGGCATTTTTGATGGGATGGAAGGTTATGGGGTGAGATTTAATGCCGCCAGTGTTGGTTCCAGATTGGTCGTCAACAATGCTAAGTTTGAGCATTTTGACGCTTCCCAATTAACAAAAACCCGACTGTTTGTGATGAATTGTCCTAACTTAAAGACGTTGAAATTGTGTGACTTAGAGCTGATGAGTTGCCACCTGGGGAACACTGGTCAGAATCTTGAACGTAATTGCTACTTTGGGGCATACAACTGCGCAGAGCTTTGTGAGGTTGAAATATCCTCAATGGCCTATAACGTAAAAGAATGCTTTTATAAATGCCCCAAGATTCACAAAGCAATATTTGATGATGGCGACAACAGCATTGTGGCAGGTCCACTTGAAGATGATGTCGTATATTATAACCTTCCCCTGTATCAACAGGAGATGATGATAAGTTCCTATACAGGAATGTTCCAAGGCAATGCCAGCCAAATAGATACCCTTTATGTTGGACGTAATTTCACTGTCATGGAACACGAGGATTATTTATACCAGAGCGACAATCACTACAACAAATATGAAGGTCTGAAGCATCTGGTGTTCGGGGCTGGTGTGACCAATATTGAGGAATGGAAGTTAATCATCTATTCCACACAGCTTGAGTCAATTGTCATGAAATGCAATGAGCCTCCCTACGGCCTGGAAAACAATTTCCAAGGCAACATCACACACACTGCCACGCTCTACGTCCCTCAAGGCTCCCTCTCGGCGTTCAAGAATGACCCCATTTGGGGAACGTTTGAAAACATTATAGAACTCCCCGAGGATGAATTGAACGAAGAAGCCAATGTGAAAATAAGTCTATAACATACTGATTAAAACGCACAAACGTCGCAGTTGTTTATTCCGCTCGTAAAGCTGCACCTCTCGGTGTCGCAAAGTCTTTCAGCATCAATGGGCTGCGTCTCAGCATAAATCAAGCAAGCTTGATATTCTGCATTCGACTTGCATCATTGGTCTCGCAAGCTCGGAATAGTTAACCCAAGTGGGTCATTAATAGGAATTTAAAAACTGCATATAGTCGCCATGTGACGTAACTATTCAGCGAATAGTTGCGTGGGCGATTGTGGCAAATCAGCCGGAGGCTGACCATATACCATATTGTGAGCTAACATAATTATCTTCTTTTGGGTCAGCCTTCGGCTGAGAGAGAATGGTGGGAGACACCGTGCCACCAGTGCCGCTATCGGAATGAGCGCTAGCGAATGGAGATAGCGGTACTGGGGGTTATACGTGGGTTCAGCCTCCGGCTGATTAGCTGGCAGAAATTTTGCTGAATAGTTGCCTTATGACCTATTTGGGTTAATAAAATAAAAAAGATAAATAAAAAATATGCCGAAATCCTTTTGTTTTCAATTAAAATCATTACCTTTGCACAAAGTTTTGAGAAACAGCAAGTATTCTGCGCGATACAATTACTACTAAATAACGTCAATTATAGAAAGTTTGTGGCCGAGAGGCTGCGTTATATAAACTATATAAACAAAGAATTATTAACCCTTATTTGATTTTATCTCAGCTATGGATGAGAATTTAGAGAAAAAACCGAAGAGACCCCGCATTGGCGAGGGCCGTCCTGTTATGGACGAGAATGAAATGACTACTCCACGAGTAGAGAATGCCGACTACAATCGTGAAACACAAGCTCCTGCCGAAAATGCTAATGGTGAATACCATGAGGGTAGTTACCAGCAGCGCACCTACAACCGCCCTCAGCAGGGTGGTTACCAGCAGCGTGGCGGCTACCAGCAACGTGGCTATCAGCAACGAGGCAACTACCAGCAGCGCGGCTATCAGCAGCGTGGCAACTACCAGCAGCGTGGCGGCTACAACCGTCCTCAGCAGGGTGGATACAATCCCCGCTACCAGCAGCAGGGCGACGGTGAGCAGCAGGAGGGCAACTACCAGCAGCGCACCTACAACCGTCCTCAGCAAGGCGGTTACCAGCAGCGTGGCGGTTACCAGCAGCGCGGCTATCGCCAGCAGGGTGGCTACCAGCAGCGTGGCGGCTATCAGCAGCGTGGCTATGGCAACCAGCGCAACCAGCATGGCGGCCGCAAGGTGCAGGGCCCACGTCCACAGATGCGATTCACTCCACGTCCACAGCGCATAGAATATGAGGAGCCAATAGTTGATCCTAACACCACCATGCGCCTCAACAAGTTCATGGCCAACGCCGGCATCTGCTCGCGTCGCGAGGCCGATGAACTCATCCAGAAGGGCGTCATCAAGGTTAACGGACAGGTCGTTGACCAGCTTGGCATCAAGATCACTCCACAAGACGTGGTGGAATATAACGACAAGGTGGTAGTAGCCGAGAAGAAGTGCTATGTACTGCTCAACAAGCCCAAGGACTGCGTTACCACCAGCGACGACCCCAACGGCCGCAAGACCGTGATGGACTATGTGAAGGGTGCATGCGAGGAGCGCATCTACCCCGTGGGACGTCTCGACCGCAACACCACTGGCGTGCTGCTGCTCACCAACGATGGCGACCTGGCTTCGAAGCTCACTCATCCACAATATGTGAAGAAGAAAATATATCAGGTGTGGGTCGACAAGCCCATCAGCGAGGACGACATGCAGCACATTGCCGACGGTGTAGAACTCGATGACGGTCCCATCCATGCCGACGCCGTGAGCTACGTGAGTCCTACCGACCGCAAGCAGGCAGGCATCGAGATTCACTCGGGTCGCAACCGTGTGGTTCGCCGCATCTTCGAGGCTCTGGGCTATCATGTAGTGAAGCTCGACCGCGTTTACTTCGCTGGCTTGACCAAGAAGAACCTTGCCCGCGGCAAGTGGCGCTATCTCACACAGGAAGAGGTTAACTACCTGAAGCAAAACTCATTTGAGTAAGAGAAACAAATAATATAATCTCAATAACACGACTGCCCATTCCCCACATTACCGCTTGGGCATGGGCAGTTGAATTTTTTATTTCATAAAGCAATTATGGCTATAAAGCGAACTAGAATTGTTGACGCCTTCACTGGCGAGCTGCAGGGGCAGCAAGTGTGCGTGAAAGGCTGGGTGAGAACACGTCGTGGCAACAAGCACATCCAGTTTGTCGCCCTTAACGATGGCTCTACCATCAACAACCTCCAGATTGTGATCGACCTGGAGAAGTTTAGTGAAGAACAACTCAAGCCCATCACCACTGGCTCGAGCTTGTGCGTGATAGGCACTCTGGTGGCTTCGCAAGGAAAAGGACAGAGCTACGAGGTGCAGGCACAGGAAATAGAGGTCTATGGCACTGCCGACCCCGAGGAGTATCCATTGCAAAAGAAAGGACACACCCTTGAGTTCCTGCGCGAGAAGGCTCACCTGCGCATGCGCACCAACACCTTTGGTGCCGTGTTCCGCATTCGCCACCACCTGGCGTTTGCCATCCACAAGTTCTTCAACAACAAGGGATTCTTCTACCTGCACACCCCTCTCATCACCTCGAGCGATGCCGAGGGCGCAGGCGAGATGTTCCAGGTTACCACTCTCGATGTCAACGACATGCCTCGCACCGAGGACGGCAAGATTGACTACAGCCAGGACTTCTTTGGCAAGATGACGAGCCTCACCGTGAGCGGACAGCTCGAGGGAGAGCTCGGTGCCACCTCGCTGGGTGCCATCTACACCTTTGGCCCCACCTTCCGTGCCGAGAAAAGCAACACACCCCGCCACCTTGCCGAGTTCTGGATGATAGAGCCTGAGATGGCGTTCTACGATATCAACGACAACATGGACCTCGCCGAGGAGTTCATCAAGTACTGCGTGCAGTATGCTCTCGACCACTGCAAGGACGATATCGAGTTCCTGAACAAGATGTATGACAACACGCTCATCGACAGGCTCAATCATGTTCTCAAGGACGAGTTTGTGCGCTTGACCTACACCGAGGGTATCAAGATCCTCGAGGACAGCGGCGAGAAGTTTGAGTTCCCAGTGAAGTGGGGCGTAGACCTGCAGAGCGAGCATGAGCGCTACCTCGTTGAGAAGCACTTCAAGCGCCCGGTGATCCTTACCGATTATCCTAAGGAGATCAAGGCGTTCTACATGAAGCAGAACGACGACGGCAAGACAGTGCGCGCCATGGACGTGCTGTTCCCACAGATTGGCGAGATCATTGGTGGCTCGGAGCGTGAGGCCAACTACGACAAGCTCATGAACCGCATCAACGAGCTCCACATCCCCATGAAGGACATGTGGTGGTATCTCGAGACTCGCAAGTTTGGCACTGTGCCCCACAGTGGCTTCGGGCTGGGCTTCGAGCGACTCGTGCTCTTCGTGACCGGAATGGCCAACATTCGCGACGTCATCCCATTCCCACGCACTCCCAACAACTGCGAATTCTAAATTCTGAAAAAATAGTTTTTTCCCCAATGCCACCGGCCGAGTGTTTTGCAGCTCGCTGGTGGCATTTCTTTTCTTGCCAGGTGAGAGGTTTTGCTGCCAGAAATAGTGCTTTTAGGGTGTGAGTCCTTAAAATTTAGTTAAAAAGATTGCGCAATTGAGCATTAATTTCTTTATTAGGAGAAAAATCGCTATCTTTGCACCTAAATTAAAGAATACTAT
>ONIY01000074.1 GCA_900318065.1 uncultured Prevotellaceae bacterium | reverse complement strand
GAGTCCTTAAAATTTAGTTAAAAAGATTGCGCAATTGAGCATTAATTTCTTTATTAGGAGAAAAATCGCTATCTTTGCACCTAAATTAAAGAATACTATACACTCACAATGGATATCAATAAAGTTTTATTCATCTCTCAGGAGATTTCGCCCTATTTGCCCGAAAGCGAGATGGCAACAGCAAGTCGCATGCTTGCTCAGGGAGTTCAGGAAAAAGGTGTTGAGGTTCGCACCTTCATGCCCAAGTATGGCTTTATCAATGAGCGCCGCAACCAGCTGCATGAGGTGATACGCCTGTCGGGTATGAACCTTATCATCGACGACACCGACCATCCACTGGTCATCAAGGTGGCTACCCTTCAGCCAGCACGCTTGCAGGTGTATTTCATCTACAACGAGGACTATTTCATTCCTCCCACACCATCGGGCGAAGCCTACGATACCGTTAAGCGTGAGCGCGTTAAGGACTTGGAAATCAACACCCATGTCGACGACAACGACGAGCGCTCTATCTTCTACGTGCGTGGCGTGCTTGAGACGGTGAAGAAACTGCGCTGGATTCCCAGCATCATCCAGTGCTCGGGTTGGGTGGCTGCACTCGCACCATTGTATATCAAGAAGTACTACAGCGACGACCCATCTTATCGCGATGCTAAGGTGGTGCTCTCGCTCTTCGACGAGACAATGGCGGCTCCTCTCAACGAGAAACTTGCCGAGAAACTCAAGTTCGACGGCTTTGACGATGCCGACCTGGAGATCCTCTCGGGAAAGCAGGCAACCTATATCGACCTGATGAAAGTGGCTATTGCCAACAGCGACGCTGTGATACAATGCAGCCCCAACGTGAGCGACGAGGTGCTCGACCTCGTTAAGGACTCCAAGTTGCCATTCCTGCCCTATGAGGAAGGCGACAATGCCCACATTGTGAACCGCTGCATGGACTTCTACCACAGCCTCTAATCCACTGAGTGTGTGAGCGATTGAAGTGTTTATCCATGTATAATTGAACTGGATATGAGAAAATTTTTGTTTGTTTCTATAATTGCCGCAGTGTGGACTGTGTGCTTTAACTCTTGTACCGACGATACGATAGGAACATCGATTTCCGACATTCAGTCGGCAATCATCCAGGATTCCTCTTTCGTCTTGACAGGAAAGACGGTGAGAAACAGCCACCTGCGCTCGCGTAGCAGCATCCAGCTGCTGGGAAATATCAACGCACAGGGCTATGGCACTCTCTCCAGCGACGTGGTGGCGCAGTTCATGCCCACTACCACTATCGACACCGTGGGAGTGCATGGTGGCGACCAGTGGATTGACTCTTGCTTCATCACCATGAGGGTGGCAATGGGTGATTTCACCGGCGACAGCCTCACGCCCATGCGACTCTCGGTCTACGAGCTCAACCAGCCACTGCCATCACCCATCTACACCGACTTCAACCCCAGTGGCTACTACAACACTGGCGACTTGATGGGCTCGGTGACCTACTCGGCAAACCAGATGGTGCGCGACACCCTCGTCACCACCACAGGCGCGACTTCTATTTACTATGAAATCAACGTGCCAGTGTCGGTGGACTATGCCCGCGCCATCTTCAATCAGTACAAGATCAATCCCGCTACTTTCGAAACACCGGCAGAGTTTGCCGAGTTCTTCCCAGGCATCTATATTACCAACTCCTATGGCCAGGGACGCGTGATGAACTTCTACGACATTGAGTTTGTGACCTACTATCGCAAGTATGAGAAGCGCGCCGATGACACCGACACTATCTATCCCGGCACTAAGCAGAGCTACATGGCAGTCACCCCCGAGGTGCTGTATAACAACAACATCGACCTTGAGCCCGACGACGCTGTCAGGGCTATGGTCGAGGCTGGCGACGCCATAGTAATGGGTCCCGCTGGCTATGAGGTGGAGGTAGATTTCCCCATCCAGGACATCATCAACAACTTCAAGGCTGGCTCTAAGGACGGTCTGGGAGTTGTCAATAACCTGGCGATGGAATTGCCTGTGGAGAAGGTGCCCAACAAGTATGACATTGCGCCGCCCAAGTATCTGCTCATGGTGAAGAAGAGCTATCGCGACGAGTTCTTTGATAAAGACACTCTCACCAACAATAAGGACGCTTTCTATGCCGAGTATGACGCATCAACCAGCAGCTACATCTTTGGAGGCATGAGAGATTATCTGCTCGATGTGATGAAAAAGAATGGGGGAGATGTGAGCGAGAAAGACGTGGAATTTGTGATAATGCCTATCGATGTCACTAAGTTTACCAACACCACGTCCTACTCCTACTACTATTCTTCTTCATCGACAAGCGAGGTGGTCACTAAAATAGCACCCGCCATTTCGCGGCCTAGTATTGCCAAGCTACGGCTCGACAAGGCAAAAGTCAAACTTGTGTACAGTCGCCAGTCGGTTTATTAGCCACAGGCACTCATGAGAAAATCATAGCAGGCCCTTGTGTGTAACAGCCTGCAACAGCCACAATAGCTCAGTTGGTAGAGCAACGCATTCGTAACGCGTAGGTCACGGGTTCGAGTCCCGTTCGTGGCTCAAGTCAGCCGCAATCCTTCAACAACGAGGGGTTGCGGCTGTTTTTTTGTGAGAATTAAGTTTTTTTTAGTGCAATATTTTTTGCTCGTTGTGTTTTTTGCACTACCTTTACAAGTTAAATGCATAACAAGATATTTTTTGGTACCGAAATGAAGAGATTTTTAAGCTTAATTGTAATATTAATAGGTTTATTATCAGGACTTAAGGCAAGCGGTCAAGCAACCTTATTTGACTTCCCCGTTGCCCCCGACACTTGCAGCAACATCGAGAGCCGCTGCAACTACAGCATCCAGCACTTTTGGGACAACTGCAACCTCACTAAGCCCTTTGAGGCTCAAAATGACAGTCTTCTCATGGATGCGATGATAACCTATTTCGACATCATGAAAGCCGGTGCCAACTTGAATGTGTCGCTGGCCTCGGCTAGGGAACTCATGTTCAAGTCGCAGGCCAACCATGACAATTTCCTCAAACTCATGGCGATGGCCGAGTATCTGCTTTATTATCACGATTATGAGATCCTCGACGACCTGTATCTCACCTTTGCTCAGAGTGCTGCCGATGCCTCGTGGATGAAGAAGGACGCCAGGGAGCACTATGCGCAGCAGATAAAGCGCATCAACGCTAGCAAGCTGGGGCAGACTATGCTCAACTTTGAGTTCACCTCAATCACTGGCGCTCGCAAGCGTCTCTATGATGTGAAGTCAAATGGGGCAAAGATGTATGTGCTCATGTTCAGCGACAACGATAGCGGCAGCTCCATTGAGCGCATGCGACTTAACACCGACGTTGCACTCTCGCGAGTGGTCGCAAGTGGCGAGGTAGAGGTAATAAACATTGTGGTGGGCGATACCCCCAAGAAGTGGGACAGCGACTCGCAGTCCTATGCGTCGACATGGATAGTGGGCGCTTCCAAGGACGTGGCTGGCAAGATAGACTTGCGCATCATGCCATGCATCTACATTCTCGACGAGTACTTCAACGTGATAGCCAAGAACAAGACTGTCGACTTCGTGAAAAAACTCATGTAGAAGGCGCTCACATGTGGCTTACCGAGAGAGAAAACTTAATTAAAAAAACACTATAAATTACAGTCAAGATGATAAACATTCCCCAGTGGCTTAAAACCTTTTTCATGTTTAACGCAGGTCACACCTACAGCAACCTGTCAAGGCTCTTCTTGCGCTTGTTTGCCGGAGTGATGTTCCTGCAGATGGGGGTGAGGCAGATGTTGCACCTCGAGGAGTTTGCCGGTTCGGCAGTGGGCGCTATGGGTCTCACCAGCGAAAATGCCCTGGTGGCTATTATTGTGGTAGAGATAGTGTGTGCCGTGTTCATCATCCTTGGGCTCTTCACACGCTTGTCGCTCATCCCATCGATAGGCGTTATGCTATATGCCGAGACTGTGATGATAACGGCAACCAGTGTGCACGGCGTAGCCGAGCAGATGTTCATCTTCGAGCCTGGATATCCCGTCATGTTCTTGGGAATTTTCATCTACCTCCTCCTCGCAGGACCTGGAAAAATCTCACTCGACTATCTCATCGCCATCCACACCATCAACGAGAAAGACGATGCCGATAGCGAAATGCTCGAAAAAGCATAACTTTTTAAGTGTTAAGTGTAAAATGTTAAGTGTTAAGTAATTGATCCGGAAAACCCGGAAAATCCGGAAAATCCGGAACTTCCGGGAAAAAACTGATAACTGACAACTCATGAACATAGCAGTACTCA
The DNA here is from genome assembly GCA_900318065.1 of uncultured Prevotellaceae bacterium. Taxonomy (GTDB): domain Bacteria; phylum Bacteroidota; class Bacteroidia; order Bacteroidales; family Muribaculaceae; genus Sodaliphilus. The sequence goes on along the minus strand of ONIY01000074.1, from coordinate 3,749 downwards.
TATCGGGTGGCGTCGACAGCGCAGTAGTGGTGCACCAGCTTGTACAGCAGGCGCAGCACGACTTGCAGCTGTTCTACATACGCATTGGCATGGACAACGACGAGGGCGACTGCAGCGCCGAGGAGGACATCGAGATGTGCTCGCTCATCGCTCACCGCTACGGCTTGCCACTCGAGGTGGTGTCGCTGCACCAGGAGTACTGGGACAACGTCATGGAATATGCCCTGCGCACTGTCAAGGCGGGGCTCACCCCCAACCCCGACATGATGTGCAACCGCATGATAAAGTTTGGCTACTTCGAGCAGCGCTGGGGCAAGGACTTCGACCTCACCGCAACAGGCCACTATGCCACCACTTGCGAGATTGACGGGACGAAATATCTTGCCACGGCAGTCGACCCCGTCAAGGACCAGACCGACTTCCTGGCGCAAATCACCTACGACCAGCTCAAGCACTTGACTTTCCCCATTGGCTCAATGCCCAAGGGGCAAGTGCGTGAGATAGCACAGCAGGCTAAGCTCCCCAACGCCAGCCGCAAGGACAGCCAGGGCATCTGCTTCCTGGGACAGATCGACTACAACGACTTCATTCGCCGCCACTTGGGTGTGAAGAAGGGACCCATCATCGAGATTGAGACAGGCCGCAAACTGGGCGAGCACAACGGCTACTGGTTCCACACCATAGGGCAGCGCAAGGGCTTGGGACTGAGCGGTGGACCGTGGTATGTGGTCAAGAAGAACATCCTCGACAATGCCATCTATGTGAGCAATGGCTATGGCACCAGCAAGCAGTATGGCCGCATGATCAACCTCGACGAGATGCACTTCATCAGTGGCAATCCCTGGGCAGGGCAGGACGGCTCGCACGAGATAACGTTCAAGAACCGCCACACGCCACACTTCGCCCATGGCCACCTCTCTCATGTGGATGGCAACCGCTGGCTCATCGAGAGCGACGAGGACATCCAGGGCATAGCGCCGGGGCAGTTTGCCGTAATCTACGACCGCGACCAGCACCTGTGCTACGGCAGTGGAGTAATAACATTGTAAGTGTTAAGTGTAAAGTTTTAAGTGTAAAATATTAAGTGTTAAGTGTGAAATGTTAAGTTTTAAGTGTTAAGTAGTTAAAGGACAATGAAGTGAAATCGCAATGCATGAGTGTGGCGCAGTCCAATTGTGCATTATGCATTGTGAATTATGAATTATACAGATATGACTGAAAATAAGATAGAAATGGACGTGATGGGCATCACCTATAGCCAGATTCAGCAAGGTGCCTATGCGCTGCTGCTCAAGCAACGCGACGGCGACTTGCGAGTGCCCATTGTGGTGGGGGTGCCCGAGGCTCAGTCCATTGCCATGCGACTGGAGCATGTGATACCTCCACGACCCATGTCTCACGACCTGATGGTGAGCATGTTTCACGCCTTTGGAATCAGCCTCGACGAGGTGCTAATCTACAAGTTTAGCGAGGGAGTGTTCATGTCGCGCATCAAGCTCTCGACCGATGGCAAAGACCTGGAGCTGGAGTCGCGCACCAGCGACGCCATTGCTCTGGCACTGCGCACTGGAGCGCACATCTACACCACACAGGAAGTCCTCAACAAGACGGGATTCCTCATCAAGGATGGAGACCAGGGCGAGAAGGTGGCTGTCAAGCCCAAACGCTCGCTTCAAGACCTCACCGTCGAGGAACTCCAGCAAAAACTCACACGCGCTGTCAAGCTTGAGAAGTATGAACTGGCAGCTTCCATTCAAAAGACTATCAACGACAAGCTGGGAAAACCCAGCCACGACAGCGAGTTGCCAAACTGATTGAAAATAAGAAAAACTAATAATAACTCTCAAAAAAACAAAAAGAACTATGAATCTAAAAGTTAAGTTGATTATCATGAACTTCCTGGAGTTCGCTGTTTGGGGGTCTTACCTCACCTGCATGGGTGGATATCTCGCTACTCATGGACTGGCAGGCGACATAGGATGGTTCTATGCAGTGCAGGGCATCGTGTCCTTGTTCATGCCAGCACTTCTTGGTATTGTGGCCGACCGCTGGATACAGGCACAGAAGGTGCTCAGTTTGGCACACGTGATTGCTGGTGTGTTTATGCTCATTGCAGGTGCTTATGCAATGTCGGCTGGCGACACCCCTTCGTTCTGGCCTTTGTTCTTGCCCTATACCATTAGTGTGGCATTCTTCATGCCAACTATTGGTCTTGCCAACTCGGTAGCCTTCAACGCGTTGACCAAGGCTGGTATGGACACCGTCAAGGCATTCCCACCAATCCGTGTGTTTGGCACCATTGGTTTCATCTGCGCTATGCTAACAGTTGACTTTACAGGACTTCAGCATAACTATGGACAGTTCTTTATGTCGGGTGGTTTCAGTATCCTTCTCGCCATCTATGCGCTGTTCATGCCCAAGTGCCCAGTCAACAAGAATGCCGAGAGCAGCTCACTTGTCGACGTGTTCGGTCTTCGCGCCTTCACGCTGTTCAAGCAAAAGAAAATGGCGATTTTCTTCATCTTCTCTATGTTGCTCGGTGTGTCACTGCAAATCACTAATGGTTTTGCCAATCCATTCCTCACCGCTTTTGAGGGCATTAAGGAATATGCCGACACATTTGCCGCTCAGCATGCCAATGCGCTGATTTCGTTGTCGCAAATCAGTGAGACATTGTGTATCCTTCTCATTCCGTTCTGCATGAAGCGCTTTGGCATCAAGAATGTGATGCTCATCGCAATGTTTGCGTGGGTGTTCCGCTTCGGATTCTTCGGTATGGGTAACCCAGGTATGCCTGGTGTAATCTTGTTTGTGCTCTCTTGTGTGGTTTATGGTGTGGCATTCGACTTCTTCAACATTTCGGGAGCTCTCTATGTAGACCAGCAGACCGACGAGTCAATTCGCAGTAGCGCGCAGGGTCTGTTCATGGTGATGACCAACGGTATTGGCGCCACAATAGGTACTTTGAGCGCTCAGGCTATCGTTGACCACTTTGTCAACGCCGAGTCGGTAGTGGCAGCAGGTCCAAGTGCTGTGATGAATGGTTGGGCTACTTCGTGGTACATCTTCGCCGCCTATGCTCTTGTCGTTGCTGTTTCATTCTTCTTCATCTTCAAGGATCCCCGCAAGGAAGAGGCCGCCAAACTGAAAACCGCTTAACTTGATAAGTTCACCACAATGTATTAGTTGATGCATTGTGAGTTATGAATTAATAAGATATGCATCGATTCTTCGCCCCCGACGTAGCCGCCACACGCACTCTTCCCGAGGAGGAGTCGCGTCACTGCACGCGCGTGCTCAGGCTTGTCGAGGGCGACGAAATCGAGGTGATTGATGGCGCGGGAACGCTCTACCATTGCCGCATCGCCATGGCTCACAACAAGCATTGTGCTGTGGAGATTGTCGCTCAAGAGCAGTGCCCGCCACACTGGGGAGCAAAGATTGCCATTGCCGTGGCGCCCACCAAGAATCTCGACCGCATTGAGTGGATGGCCGAGAAGTGCACCGAGATGGGCATCGACCGCATCACGCCGCTGCTGTGTCGCCACAGCGAGCGCAAGGTACTCAAGACCGAGCGCCTGCACAAGATCATGGTCGCAGCCATGAAGCAGTCGCTCAAGGCTCAGCTGCCGCAGCTCGATGAGCTCACGCCAGTAACCCAGGTGATAGGGGAGGAGAGTGGAGCACAGCGATTCATCGCCTACTGCGACGAGTCGCTGCCACGCAGCGAGCGCAAGTCGCTCGCCCAG
>ONIY01000073.1 GCA_900318065.1 uncultured Prevotellaceae bacterium | reverse complement strand
CATGGTCATAGAAACAGACATGGTCTCCAGGGGAATTCCGTCGAAGAGAACCTTCATGTCCTCTACCGAGCAGATTGATACACCTGCCTTGCCCACGTCACCAACTACACGCGGATTGTCGGCGTTGTAGCCACGGTGTGTAGGAAGGTCGAAGGCTACCGACAGACCCTTCTGGCCCGATGCCAGGTTGCGGCGATAGAATGCGTTACTCTCGGCGGCTGTCGAGAAACCTGCATACTGGCGCACTGTCCATGGGCGGAATGGGTACATAAGGCTGTAAGGACCTCCGAGGAAAGGAGGAATACCAGCCACGAAGTTAAGGTGCTCAAGGCCCTCAATATCTTCATGTCGAGCAACTCGGCGTTGCGCCAAGGCTGGGCAAGATGCATAGGCTTGTGTTCAACATTGAAAGCCTCGTTTGCTATGTCTATGTTTTTGAAATTTGGTCTCATGTTGCTCGATTATTTTAAAAGTTTAGCATTAAATTCGGTCAATGTAGCTTGTACATTGCTCTTCACGTTGATAAAGTACTTGATGCCAAGCTCCTTGAACGCGTCGTTCTCAGGACCTGCGATGACAAACTCAGTGCGTCCGTCAAGATACTTGAAAGCAGCGGGAGCATACTCGTCATACTCTGGGTCGCTCGAGCAAAGCACGATAACATCGGCCTTCTTCTCGAGAGCGGCGTCGATACCTTCTTCCACGGTCTTGAAGCCGTTGTTGTCGATAATCTCGTAGCCAGCGCATGCAAAGAAGTTGCTGCTGAACTGGGCACGAGCCAAGCGCATGGTCAGGTTGCCAATGGTGAGCATGAACACCTTGGGGGTGTGGGCTGCATTCTCGGTGGCGAGACGCAGTTGCTCGAAGTGGCTTGCGAGACGCTGACGGTTGAGCACGTTCTCGGGCTGAGGCTCATAGTTGAGGTGAGCAGCCTTGCCATCGCTCTTCTCGGTGAAGTTGGGGAACTGGTTGGTGCCGAGCAGTTGCTCGCGGCGCTTAGCCACCTTGTCGAAGCGTGCCTTGGCACTGGCGTTGACAGCGGCAGTAATTTCTCCTGCCTCTTGCACTGCCTTGAAGCCTCCCTTGTCCTCAACGTCGAGGAAGAGTTTCCAAGCCTCTTGTGCTATCGACATGGTGAGGGTCTCGATGTAGTAAGAACCACCGGCGGGGTCAACCACCTTGTCGAGATGGCTCTCTTCCTTGAGCAGGATCTGCTGGTTGCGGGCAATGCGCTCGCTGAAGTCGTCGGGAGTCTGATATGCCTTGTCAAATGGCGCTACAACGATTGAGTCAACACCTGCCAGGGCTGCCGACATGGCTTGTGTCTGGCTACGCAGCAGGTTGACGTAAGAGTCAAACACCGTCTGTGTGAACTCGGTGGTGGCAGCGTTGACAACCATCTTGCAAGCGCAGTCGCACTCGGGGTTGTACTGCTTCACGATTTGAGCCCACAGCATGCGTGCTGCACGGAACTTGGCAATCTCCATGAAGTAAACGGTAGAGATACCCATGTTGAACTTGATGCGGCGGGCAACCTCCTGGGCAGGAACACCAGCCTCGGTGAGCATTGCCATCCACTCATTGCCCCATGCGAGGGCATAACCCAGCTCCTGATAGATGAATGCGCCAGCGTTGTTGAGCATGATGGCCTCAACACTGAGCACGCGCAGGTTCTTGACGGGCTTCACGATTTCGAGCATCTCTTTTGCCATGGCCACCATGTCGCCAGGGAATGGCTCGCCGTGCTTGAAGTAGCGACGGAATGGGTCGAAGTTGATAGAGCCAACGAAGGTCTCTTGTGCTCCCTGCTTCTCGATGATGGCAACGAGTTGCTTGGCAACGTCGAGGGCCACTTTCACGCAGCAGTTGATGTCGACAGCAGCAACGTTCACGTCAATCTTGTCGAGCAGTGCGGCAAGATCCACGTTCTGTCCGTGAGGAAGATTGAATCCCACGTTGTTGATGCCTTTGTTCAGGATTTCAAGAGCCTTGGCATTGGCGGCCTTTACATCGGTGACGTCGATGTCTTGGCGCACATACCAGTCGTTGCTCACGCGAGTGCCTCTAACGAATGGATACTCGCCAGGAAGCGACTCAGTGGTCTTGAGGTTCTCAATGTCAACGCCACGGTACAGGGGCTCAACGTTGAAACCTTCGTTTGTTCGCCAAATCATTCTCTTGTTGTAGTCGGCACCTTTCAGGTCGACTTCAGCCTTTGCACGCCACTCTTCGGGAGTGACAGGTGCGAATTGGTCGAACAATTTTTCAAATTTTTCTGCCATAACTTTTTAAAGGTAAATTTATATAGTAACGTAGTAAAAAATCGCTTAGAATGCTATTTTTCAAAAACGACCACAAAGGTACTAATTAATTTGCGAAACATGGTAGTTTTTACGGGCTTTTTAAAGAAAATTACACATTAAAAATGTGTTGGCAAGGTTTTTGACGTTTTTTTGTGAATAAAATGGTGTGGGAATTGATTTTTTTGTAACTTTGTAAGTTTGAAGTTGGTGCAGTCGTCACAGGCTGCTTTAGTAAATGAAGATTATGACAAACAATAACCCCACACTTTTCATTGTAGTCCCCTGTTTTAATGAGCAGGAGGCGTTGCCTGAGTCGCACAGCAGGCTGTCGCAGTTGATGGAAGAGATGATTGCCGCCGGCGCGGTGTCGCAACAGAGCCGCTTGCTCTATGTCGATGACGGGTCGCGCGACGACACATGGGAGATAATCAATGGGTTGGCAAGCGAGAACCGCCGAGTTGCCGCTGTGAAGCTTGCCAGCAACAGTGGTCACCAGAATGCTTTGATGGCTGGACTGGCGGCAGCGGTGGAGCATTGCGATATCACGGTGAGCATCGATGCCGACCTTCAAGATGATATCAACGTGATTCCCCAAATGGTTGAGCGCTATAAGGACGGTTGCGACATAGTGTTTGGAGTGCGTCGCGAGCGCAAGACCGACTCGTGGTTTAAACGCACCACCGCAGGGATGTTCTACAAGATGATGAATCGCCTGGGTGTGGACACCATCAACAATCATGCCGACTATCGCCTGATGAGCCGCCGTGCCGTAATGGCACTTCTTGATTACAAGGAGCGAAACCTCTTCATTCGCGGCATTGTGATCAAACTGGGCTATAAAACCGATTGTGTATATTATGACCGCAGTGCGCGCACAGCAGGCGAGAGCAAGTATCCCCTTCGCAAGATGATGAATTTTGCCATCGACGGCATCACATCATTTAGCGTGAAGCCTGTGCGCATGGTGTTCATGGTGGGGGTGCTGTTCCTGATAATAGCGCTGATAATGCTAGTCTATGTGCTCACAGCCTATTTCATGGGTCGTGCCGTTTCGGGCTGGCCATCGTTGATTCTCTCGGTGTGGCTTGTGGGGGCTTTTATCTTGATAGGCCTGGGAATTATAGGCGAGTATGTGGGCAAGATTTATACCGAGGTGAAGAACCGCCCACGATATAATGTTGACACCACCATAGGTCTTGATAACGATTGAGCGAGATGAAAAAGTTGCTGTTTCTCACATTGTTAACCCTGGCGCTGGCGTTGTTGCCAGTGATGTTGCTTAGGGGTGACTTGTGGCTCTCGAGCGACTTCTTGCATCAGGAAATAGCCTTTATCCTGGAGACCAAGCGCATGCTTGCCACTGGTGCTCCTTGGTGGTCGTGGAACACCTACCTGGGCAGCGATTTCATTGGCTCCTATGCCTTCTACACACTCACGAGCCCGTTTGTGTGGATTAATTGTCTCTTTCCAGAATCTTTACTTCGATACAGTATAGCAATCACCTTTGTGCTCAAGTTCTTGTGCATGGGGTGGCTTGCGTGGGCATATTTGCGAAAGATGGGAGTGAGCCGAGGTGGTAGTGCCTTTGGTGCCTATCTGTTCACTTTCTCTTCGTTCAGCATCGCTTCGCTTTACTACTACCATTTTTACGAACCCATTATTGTGTTCCTGCTGCTGATGATTGCAGTGGAGCGGTTGCTCAGGCGCGAGCGGTGGGGGATGACGTGCATGACTCTCGCCGTTTTTGCGGTTGTATTCGTGAATTTCTATTTTGCGATAGGAACCTTGATTTTCATGCTTATATATGTGATTTTCAGGTTTTTCAGTGGCGAGGTTGAATTCTCTTTTAAGGTGACATTAAAAGGCGTTGCTGCCGTGCTTGTGGGGATTCTCATGTGCTCGGCGCTTCTCTTGCCGGTGCTTAATCAGATGCTGGTGTCCACGCGCGCCGATGCTCAAAGTGCCATTGACGCAATAGCGATGCTCAACCTGCTCGAACGCCTGCGCACGCTTTTCATGCCCAAGATTGTGGAGGGCGCAACGGTGTTTGTGCCTGGTGGCTCAGGCTCTTATAGCAATGAGGCGTGCATCGCAGTGCTGGGATTGTCGCTGTCGCTGGTTTATGCATGGCGCCATCGCGACTGGCTTGCGTGGCTGCTCGTGGTGTTGCTGGTGCTATATGTCACTCCGCTGAATGGCGTGTTCACGCTGTTTACCAATCCGTTATACACTCGCTGGGCCTATGGCTTGACAATGGTGATTGTGCTGTGCACAGCCAGGACGCTGGATGAGAACCGCAGCGTGAAGAGGGGAGTGGCAGGCTATGCAATCCTGGCATCGCTTGTGGTGATTGCCTTTGTGGTGAAGGTGTTGATTGACAACGGATTTCATGTGCCTGGCATTCGCTTCATTGCGTTGATGGCATTGTTCTTTGTGGGAATTGCTGCATTAGTGCTGTGGGCTAAGGGCAAGATGTCGCTGCGGTGGCTCAAGGTGGCTGTGGTGGCTTGCGTGATAGGGCAGATGTGGCTGTTCTTGATTAATCTCGGCACCGACTCACATTCTTATAAGGTGTTGACACAGAAGATAGAACGAGGCGGAGACGACGTTACTTGCCGCTGCGATTTCAGGGCGGACAAAGGGTTCCTGTATTATAATGCTGGCTTGCTGCGCAACCATCCCAGCATTTCGACTTATCACTCGGTGATAATGCGTGATGTGGACGTTTTCTTGCGAACCGCAACGCGTGACTTTTGGGCAAAGAACAAACTACGTCCTAATATTCATCTCGACGAGATGGATGCGTTGCTCTCGGTGAAGACTATCTATGATATCGACTCTATGGGTAATGTGCTTAAGCGTGACAACAAGTATTTCATCCCAATGGGGTTTGCCTACGACAGCTATATTACTCGCAGTGAGTTTGATAAACTTGCTAATGATACTACCGTCAACTTGCCATTGCTCATGCTGGGCAATCTAGTTGTTGAAGACATTGATAGGGGCGTGCTTGCCAAGAGCATGAAACATGGCTCCTTAGACTTGCCATGTGACCTGGATAGCGTTGTTGCTGAGCGCAGGAAGTGTGTTGCGAGTCACTTCAGGGGCAATTCCAGTGGTTATATGGCGCAAGTTGATGTGCCTAAAGACATGGTGATGGTCTTCAGCGTGCCGTTTGCCAGTGGATTTACCGCTACTGTCGATGGCATTCCTGCAACTATTTATAAGGCAAACTTGTGCATGCATGCAATAAATGTGGCTAAAGGCAAGCACTCAATAGTAGTGAAATACTTCCCGCCTGGTCTCAGGACTGGGCTGTGGCTGAGTCTGCTAGGAGTCCTGTTGCTATTGTTGATGTTCTGGCTTGAGAAAAGAACAACGGCTCACCGTGATTGACGCGATGAGCCGTTGATTTAAGCTATAAGCAATAATGATTACTCGCCCAGGATGGCTGCTACGCCGGGAAGGGTCTTGCCCTCTATGGCTTCGAGCATAGCGCCGCCGCCAGTGGAGACGTAGGACACCTGGTCGGCGAGACCAAACTTGTTGACCGCCGCAACCGAGTCGCCACCACCCACGAGAGAGTAGGCGCCGTTCTTGGTAGCCTCGGCAACATACTTGGCAATCTCGCCAGTGCCCTTGGCAAAGTTCTCAAACTCAAACACTCCCACAGGACCATTCCACAGGATGGTCTTGCTCTTCATGATGATCTCTTTCCACAGCGCGAGCGAGGCGGGGCTGGCGTCCATGCCTTCCCATCCGTCCTCGATGTTGTGGGTGTCGAAGATGCGCTGCTCGGTGTCGTTGCTGAACTCACGGCCTGCCACGGTGGCTACCGACAGCTGCACGTGAACGCCTTTCTTCTTTGCCTCGGCAAGCACGTTGAGCGCCTCGGGCATCAGGTCGTCCTCATGCAGAGAGTTGCCTATCTTGCCACCCTCGGCCTTGAAGAATGTGAATCCCATGCCGCCGCCAATGATGAGGTTGTCGACCTTGTCGAGCAGGTTCTTGATAACGGCGAGCTTCGACGATACCTTGCTGCCGCCAATGATAGCGGTGAAGGGGTGCTGAGCGTTCTTGAGCACGTTGTCGATAGCAGTTACCTCTTTCTCCATGAGCAGACCCAGCATCTTGTTGTCCTGGTCGAAATAGTCGGCAATCACAGCAGTAGAAGCGTGCTTGCGGTGAGCGGTGCCAAAGGCATCGTTTACATAGCAGTCGGCATAGCTGGCGAGGGTCTTTGCAAACTCCTTTTGGCGCGCCTTCATCTCTTTCTTGGCGTCGTCGTAGGCAGGGTCTTCCTTGTCGATGCCCACTGGCTTGCCTTCCTCCTCGGGATAGAAGCGCAGGTTCTCGAGCAGCAACACCTCGCCGGGCTTGAGGGCAGCGGCAGCGTCGGCAGCCTTAGCGCAGTCGGGGGCAAATTTTACCTCTGTGCCCAAAGCAGCTGCCACAGCGTCAACAATCTGACTGAGCGACAGTTTCTCATTCACTTTGCCTTTGGGCTTGCCCATGTGCGACATTACCACGAGGCTTCCGCCATCGGCGAGGATTTTCTTCAACGTGGGCAACGCACCGCGAATGCGGGTGTCGTCGGTAATCTTACCTTCCTCGTTCAAGGGAACGTTGAAATCAACACGAACTATTGCCTTCTTGCCGGCAAAATTGTAATCATTAAAATTAGCCATGATTTTGTTACGATTAAATATATTACCTAAATAAATTTCTGGGCACAAAGATAGAAAAAAACAACGAATTAGACTAATTAAAATGAGATTTATAACGCATATAATTGTTTATGGTAGCGTAAATTGTTAAACTTTTCTAAATATATTAAGCCTGTTGCTGTTGTTGGAGTCGAAAGTAGTAAATTTGCAGCCGCTTTCATCGAAGCGCACTGGGGCTGACATGGCTTTGACAGCGTGTTGAGGTGGTAAGTAAGCATGCAGAGTGACGGTGCCTGTGCTCTTTAAATCCATGACATCCTAAATTTTAACTGGCGAGAATAACTACGCTCTTGCTGCTTGATCGAAGCACAGTAGATCAGCTTAATCTCTGCCCAAGGATGGTAGAGACAAGACATCACCCAGCGGCCCTTGCTCCGAGGCTTGTTGAAACGGTGGTGCTAGCATATCGGGGATAGAGAGTGACATGTCTCGTGTCATTCTTGAGATTTAGAGACTAAGCCGAGGGTTGGTGGTCTTGAGCCTGCCCCAGGTCGAAAATCAAGTCAACGACTAAGCATGTAGAAAGCTTATTAGTTCCACGTTTGGACGAGGGTTCAACCCCCTCCAGCTCCACAAAAAGAGATAATCGCAAGTGACTAATCAAAAGCTACTTGCGATTCTTTTATTTGTTTGTTGGGCTATTAAAGTTCGGCCTCTTTGAGTTTCTCGGCGTTCTCGGCCACGATGAGGTGGTCGATGCAGTCCTGGATGTCGCCATCCATGAAGGCTGGCAGGTTGTAGATGGTGTAGCCAATGCGGTGGTCGGTGATGCGTCCTTGTGGGTAGTTGTAGGTGCGTATCTTTGCCGAGCGGTCGCCAGTGCTCACGAGAGTGCGGCGTCGGCTGGCGATGTCGTCGACATACTTCTGGTGCTCCTTGTCATAGATGAAGGTGCGCAGTCGTGCCAGGGCGCGCTCTTTGTTCTTGGGCTGGTCGCGTGTCTCGGTACACTCGATGAGGATCTCCTGCTCCTCGCCGGTGTTAGGGTTGGTCCACATGTAGCGCAGGCGCACTCCCGAGTTCACCTTGTTGACGTTCTGTCCACCAGCGCCGCTGCTGCGGAAGGTGTCCCACTTGATCTCGCCCTCATTGATCTCGATGTCGAAAGGCTCGGCCTCGGGAAGGATGGCGACCGATGCCGCCGAAGTGTGGACGCGGCCTTGTGTCTCGGTCACGGGCACACGCTGCACGCGGTGGACACCGCTTTCATACTTCAGCGTGCCATAGACGCCATTGCCAGTGACGCTGAACACAATCTCCTTGTATCCGCCGGCAGCACCCTCGCTGCAGCTTGACACCTCGATTTTCCAACCTTTGCTCTCGCAATAGCGTGTGTACATGCGTGCCAGGTCGCCGGCAAAGAGTGC
>ONIY01000067.1 GCA_900318065.1 uncultured Prevotellaceae bacterium | reverse complement strand
GAACCTGCACTTCTCTTTTTGTGACAGTCACAAGTGTCATTTTTGTCACAGCTACAAATAATCTCTTTTTGCGGAAGAAAAACGGACAGATGCGGACAGATGCGGACAACGTCCTCGGAAAAGGTTGTAACTTTGTATCGTGAAAGCTGACACATACAGTCACGATGCGAGATGTAACACTATACGATGGCCAGCGTAACACTATACAATCGCAAACGTCACACGTGAACTTGGCCTCCTCCAAACAGCCATGATTTTGCTCTGGTAATGTTAAGTTATAAGAAAAGCTTTAAATAAATCATAATTCGTCATTCTTAGTTCACTTTTTTTTCGTAAATTTGCTCTGCAAAATACTAATAACTTAAACTCAAAAGATATGGCTAATTCAATTAAGGACCTTGATCCTCAGATTATTTGGAAGAATTTTTACCTCCTAACGCAAGTTCCCCGTCCTAGCGGACACCTCGACAAGATTCAGCAGTTCCTGCTCGATTGGGCAAAGGAGCATGGCATTGAAGCCTTCAAGGATGGCGCCGGCAACATCGTGATGCGCAAGCCTGCCACTCCAGGCATGGAGAACCGCAAGTGCATCACCATGCAAGCCCACATGGACATGGTGCCACAAAAGACTCCCGAGAGCAAGCACAACTTCGAGACCGACCCCATTGAGCCATACATCGACGGCGACTGGATCAAGGCTCGCGGCACCACACTGGGCGCCGACGACGGCCTGGGCATCGCAGCCATCATGGCAGTGATGGAAGACAACACCCTCAAGCACGGTCCCATCGAGGGACTTATCACTAAGGACGAAGAGACTGGTATGTATGGCGCCAACGACCTGCCCAAGGGACAGATGAAGGGCGACATCCTCTTCAACCTCGACAGCGAGACTTGGGGAAAATTCGTGATTGGCAGCGCCGGTGGCATCGACGTTACCGCTACACGCAAATATAATGAGGTGAAGACCACTGCCGGCGAAGTCGCAGTGCGCGTCACCCTCAAGGGACTCAAGGGCGGTCACAGCGGTCTCGAGATTCACGAAGGCCGCGCCAACGCCAACAAGCTGATGGTTCGCCTGGCACAGATGGCCATCAAGGACCACAAGGCTCGCCTGGTGAGCTGGCACGGTGGCAACATGCGCAACGCCATCCCATTCAAGGCCGAGACAGTGATGACTCTTCCCGAGGACAACCTCAAGGGCATGAAGAAGCTCATCAAGACGCTCAAGGCCGAGTTTGAGAGCCAGTTCAAGTTCATCGAGGACAACGTAGACCTCACTATCAAGAAGGTGGACCGTCCTAAGATGAAGATGGCGCTCGACGACCAGACCACTATCCTGCGCGCCCTCTACGCATGCCACGACGGCGTGGTGCGCTTCATTCCCGCTTACCCCAATGTGGTAGAGACCTCGAGCAACCTCGCCATCATCGACATCGAGGACGGCAAGGCAGCAGTGAAGATTCTCGCCCGCTCGGCACGCGAAGACATGAAGGACTACATCGTTAAGATGCTCATGACCTGCTTCCACCTCGCCGACTTCAAGGTGGAGACTGGTGGCGACTACATTGGCTGGGATCCCAACCCCGACAGCGAGGCGCTGCACATGCTGCTCGACATCTACAAGAAGCTCTTCAACGAGGACGGTATCGTTCAAGTGGACCATGCCGGCCTGGAGTGCTCTATCATCCTGGGCAAGTACCCACACATGGATGTGGTGAGCTTTGGACCAACGCTCAAGAGCCCGCACACCACCATTGAGCGCGCCTACATCCCAGCAGCCGAGCCATTCTGGAAACTGCTCGTGAAGGCCCTCGAAGAAGTGCCCGTGAAATAATTTTTCGAGGATAGAGGATCGAGGATCGGGGATCGAGGATAGAGGATGGAGGATCGAGGATCGGGGATCGAGGATCGGGGATCGAGGATAGAGGATGGAGGATCGAGGATTTCCGGAGGTTCTCGGAGATTCCGGAGATTCCGGAGATTCCCATCCCCGACTCCCGAACTCCCATCACCCATCCCCGATCATCGATCTCCCATCCCCGATCATCGATCTCCCATCCCCGACCTCCGATCCCCCATCCCCGACCTCCGATTCCCCATCCCCGACCTCCGATCCCCTAAAAAAATGAACGACTATCTTTACAACGAGAACATCAACCTGTCGGCACTTATCACGGCGCAGCCGCAACTGCTGCTCACGCTGTCGCACTTTGGCATCCCCATGGGATTTGGCGACAAGACGATAGCGCAGGTGTGTGCCGAGCACGGCGTCGACCCGCAGTTCTTCCTGCTCATTTGCGAGGTGTACAGCAACGACAGCTACATCCCCTCGCTGGCAACCATCAAGAGCACACCCATGCAAGGGCTGGTGCCTTACCTGCTGCGCTCGCACGACTACTACCTCAACCGCCGCCTGCCGCACATCGCGCATCACCTCGAGAAGATTGCCAGCATGCTGCCCAGCCGCACCGGCAAGGCCATCAAGCAGTTCTTCAACGCCTATGTGGAAGAGGTGCGCGAGCACTTTGTCCATGAGGAGACAACGGTCTATCCCCACATCTCCCACCTGCTGAGCGGTAACCAGCGCGACAAGTTCAAGATCAAGGACTTCCTCGCCTCGCACGGCAACCTCGACGACAAACTCAGCGACCTGGTGCAAATCATCTTCAAGTACCTGCCTGGCAGTAAAAACTCCCCCTCTAAGATAGAGGGGGCAGGGGGGAGTATGACAAGCTCCTTGCCTGGCAGTAAAAACTCCCCCTCTAAGATAGAGGGGGCTGGGGGGAGTATGACAAGCTCCCTGCCTGGCAGTAAAAACTCCCCCTCTAAGATAGAGGGGGCTGGGGGGAGTATGACAAGCTCCTTGCCTGGCAGTAAAAGCTCCCCCTCAAAGATAGAGGGGGCTGGGGGGAGTATGACTGGCGACAGCAATGACGATGCCATCGACATGATCTTCGACATCCTGCAGCTCTCGCTCGACCTGCGCAAGCATGCCCTCATCGAGGACAAGATCCTGGGACCATATGTGAAACTTCTTGAAAAATCCTCACAGCGATGAAAAGGAAGGTATTGATAGTAGAGCCCTCGGAGGTCATCGTCGACGGACTCATCGCTGCGCTCACTCACAGCGACCTCAAGCTGCTCACTCCTGAGTATAACGACGCCGAACTCACCGCGCGCCTCGACATGCTCAAGCCCGACATCCTCATCATCAACCCCACTCTCAACGACAACGTCACCGAGATGCGCAGCGGCCGTAACATCGCTGTGGTGGCACTGCTCTACCAGTATGTGAAGCAGTCAAGGCTCAGGCACTTCGACGCGGTGATCGACATTCGCGACAGCAAGCAGTCGATACTGCAAACGGTGCTCGAGCTCACCGCCAGGGCGGGCAGCAGCGACAACGCCATCGCCAGCCACGAACTCACCAAGCGCGAGACGGCAGTGCTCATAGAGGTGGCGAAGGGGCTGCAAAACAAGAGAGGTGGCGAAGGGGCTGCAAAACAAGGAAATTGCCGCCAAGCTCAACGTGAGCGTTTTCACCGTGACCACCCACCGCAAGAACATCGTGCGCAAGACCGGCATCAAGAGCGTAGCCGGCCTCACAGTCTATGCCCTCCTCAACAACCTCATCGACGAAGACACCGTGATATAATGCTCAATGCACAATGCTCAATGCATAATGCACAATTCTCTCTCGCTTGATTGCTCGATCACTCGATTGCTCGACTGCTCGACTGCTCGAGAATCTTCCCGCTCTGAAAAACTTAACTGCAATAAAAAAGGCGACTCCCTGTTGTGGGGTCGCCTTTTTTGTGTGATATTTATTTAGATTGACTACTCTTGTGTGTGACTAATAAATAATAATGTGAATTAAGGGGCGAGCAGTCGTTCTTAATAAATGTCGGTATAAATTACTCCTCAACACCAAGAAGGATGTTGTAAACAACGGTTACGTCGTGGCCAGTGATGTTGCCATCGCCGTCTTGGTCGCCGTTAACGAGCTCGCTGTCAGAGCCAGTGAGCATGTAGGTATAGAGGGCAGTAACGTCGGCTGCAGTAACGTAGCCGTCGCCGTCAACGTCGCCAGGAACTTGTGGACCAGGACCGCTGCCTTCGCCAACGATGATCTTGAACTCGGTGCCAGGCAGGGTGTAAACAACCTCGCCGTTGTTGTTAGGCTGAACAGTGATAGCAAGAGTGGTGTAACCAGCGTAGCTGTTATGCTGAGTATCAATTGAATCGGTAGCCTCAACAGTCATCCACTCGGGAATCTCGTCTCGCTGGCCTTGAGCTTGAGAGTGTACTCACCACCCTCAGCAGGGATAGTGTACTCGGTAGCACTCTCGGCTACAGTCTCGATGTAAGCCATCTGAGCATTGATAGAGAGAAGGAGGTTCTCAGGAAGATACATTGGATCGCCCCAGTAGTAACCCATGTGGCAGGGGAGGATTGAAGCGTCAACAACCTCACCAGCATTGTCATAGAAGTACCACAAAGCGTAGCCATTGCAGAATTGGCTGTAAAGCTCATCGTGAGCCTGATC
This sequence comes from uncultured Prevotellaceae bacterium, assembly GCA_900318065.1. Lineage (GTDB taxonomy): Bacteria > Bacteroidota > Bacteroidia > Bacteroidales > Muribaculaceae > Sodaliphilus. Next base: position 8,726 of record ONIY01000067.1, on the reverse strand, counting down.
TATATCATAAGACATAGCGTTCAAGACAGGAGTAATATCTTCACAGTCGTTAACGCCCTCGATTACGATACCGATTTCGCCATCGATAAGGAGCCAGTCCTCCTCGGTAAGGCCGAGCTCAGGATCCTCTTTCTCGAAGTAGAAGTCGATTGCAGTAGTCTCGTCCATAACTTGTGCGGGGAACTCATAAGTAGCAGTAGCGATTGGGTTCTCGATGTCAATAACATTGTTCTCTACCTTGCAAACCTTGGCGGTAAGAACTTTACCAGCATCGGCAGTGCAGTTAGCATAGAACTGGATGCGAGAGAAAGTGTAGGGCTTACCAGGATAGTCGAAGTACTGGATGAAGTTCTGAATCTTGCCATCTACAGAACCTTCGGGCTTGTAACCATCGGGAAGGTCGGTATAGAATGAATTAGCTTCATCGCCATAACCAGCACCAAACGAAGTGCGCATGATGGTGTTGTAGTCGGCACGTGGTGAGAACTGATACATGTTGGTCAAAGTAGTACCGTCGCCAAGCACGTCATCCTCGTACTTACCACCCATGAACACAGCGCCGTCAAATGCATAGTATTCAGCGTTTTCTTCATAGGCATTGGGATAGAGTCTTGGTGCAATCCACCATCCGGGATAGTTGGGGAATGTTGCTACCAAGTCCTTCTGACCTTCTACCTGAGTGAGGTACTCCTCGTCGATGCCAGGATTGTAGTAAACCCAGTCGTAGGTGTCGCTTGCGATACCTATAGAGATGTTGGTCCAAGTAGTTTCAATGTTAGTTGGAATCAACGCCAGGTTGTAGCTGTAAAAGAAGCTACCATTGTAGGGGAAGTAAGCTGAGAAGAAAGTTCCCTTAGGTGTCATGTACATGGTGTCAACCCTAGGAACGTCTTTCAACATTCCAGCCTTGCCAGTGTAGAGGGCGCCTTTCTTGGCTTGCATCTCAATGTTGGCACTAGCCTTTTGTGGCTGCTGCTTGCTGGCCTTCTGGAGTGTGGGAGCAGCAAAAGCGGCAACAGTCACAACTGCAAAAAGAAGAGTAAATAATTTCTTCATGATTAATTGAGTTTTAGTTAATAAAATGTTTAATTATAATAAATAAAATATTAGTATTAGCCTTTATCTACTACATAGATTGTGCAAAATTAAGCATAAATAGTGAATTATACAAGAATTCCTACTACCTTTTTTGAATTTAGTTTATGGCTGATGGAAGATCGGGGATCGGGGATAGAAGATCGGGGATAGAAGATCGGGGATAGAAGATCGGGGATAGAAGATCGGGGATAGAAGATCGGGAATCGGGAATCGGGAACTGACAACTACTCAACTACTCAACTACTTTACTACTCTACTATAAACTGACTACTGAAAACTGATTACTGATTACTGGGCGCCCCAGGCGGGGTCTTTGATGGCGTTCATCTCGCGCTGGATGCGCTTGCTGCGCTTCTTTACAAACTTGCTGGGATGTGCCGAGTCGCGCTCGAGGGGATTGGGGAGGGTGGCGGCGATGATGGCGCTCTCGCTGCGGGTGAGGTCGCGGGCGCTCTTGTTGAAGTTGAGCTGCGCGCATGCCTCGGCGCCATAGATGCCGTCGCCCATCTCTATTGAGTTGAGATACACCTCCATGATGCGCTCCTTGCCCCAAATGTTCTCGATGAGGATGGTGAAATAGGCCTCGAGTCCTTTCCTGAGCCAGCTGTGCCCGGGCCACAGGAACACGTTCTTGGCGGTCTGCTGCGAGATGGTGCTGGCGCCGCGCTCGCGGCCTCCGTTGAGTTTCTCGAGCCTGGCTCGCAAGATGGCTTCTTCCTCAAAGCCGCTGTGCTCGGTGAAGTGGGTGTCCTCGCCTCCCATCACCGCCAGTGGCATGTTGTGCGATATTTGTTCCAGGTCAACCCACTGGTGCTTGATTACCGGGTCCTTGCCGTCGAGCCACTGCTGGCAGTATCTAATGTACATGAGTGGGGTGCGATACACCGGCACCCACTTGAATGCTATCACTGCCAGTAGCGACGACACAAAGAAGAAGATGAGAATGTTTCTCACCCATATCCAGAACCTGTGCCATAGAAATCTCAAGTCGCCCATAGTCTCTTTTCAGTTACAACCTTGCAAAGTTATTGCTTTTTTCTCGAGTAGCAGCAAAAAAGTGCAGTAAAATTTTGTGAATTTATCTTGAATGTTTATTTTTGTAAGTGAATAGTAACAATTAATAATTTATCCTTATGAAACAGTACTTTTTTGTAAAAGACAATCAGAAGATGGGTCCTGTGCCTGCTGGCGAGTTGCTGCAAAACGGGGTGGGACCTGATACGCTTGTGTGGACCGAGGGGCTCCCCGACTGGGTTCCTGCCAGTGGTCTCATCGAGCTGCAGCCGCTCTTTGCTCCCGCAGCACCAGCGCAACCCGCAGCACCAGTTGCACCTCAGGCTCCTGCTGCTCCACAGTATCAGCAGCCTCAGCCACAATATCAACAGCCTCAGTATCAACAGCCACAGTATCAACAGCCACAGTATCAGCAGCCTCAGTACCAGCAGCCACAGTATCAGCAGCCTGTTGCCAATCAACAGTCGCTCCAGAACGTCTGCAAGATAATCCTCTACATCTTGCTGGGTCTCTCGGCACTGGGTGGATTGTTCACGTTCTTTGGCTCGTTCTCCTACTTTGGCGGCTGGTTCAACAAACCATTGCTTGGACTGATGATTATGCTGCAGTCAGGCGCGATAATTGCCATTAGCGTGATAGCGATAATGAGGATGGCTAAGAATGAGAAGTTTGCGTTCCTCACCATTGCCTATTTTGCCATTGCCTTCTTGTTCAACCTTTTAGGGTTGATATTGGTAAGTGGCTATGGCGGATATGGAGTGTTCTCGTTCCTGACCGGCATTGGCGGTCTGGCGGTGGCAGTGCTCGCTTCCATCCCCGTGGAAAAGGTGGGCGACCCACAGAGCTACAAGGCGTTGATGGCCGAGGCCACCCAGCTCGACTACATCCTGCTGGGCGTCTATGCCGTGTGCTCGCTCATCACAATGATTATGGTGATGAGTTTCGTAAGCCAGATCAAGTCGGCATTTAGAATATAAGGCCGCCAAATTTGTACATCTCCACTCCCAGCCGGTGCTCTATTCTGTTGAATGGAGCATTGGTTGTTTTTACTGATAGTTTTTGGGCTCTTATTGAAATAATTAATTAAAAAGTGCTTTGAGTGATACTTTTTTTAGTATATTTGCCGTTCAATCATTAGATATGAACGCATTGCTCAACACATTCGCCCCCATCACTCTCGCCGAGATGAAATCGGTGAGGCTGATGAACCGCGTCGACACAAAGTTTGTGACGACGCTGCCACGGCTGATGCAGCTGCTGGAGATGGCGAAGGGCGAATATTTTGTGCAAGAGATTGACGGAGAGCGCAATAGTGCCTATACCACGCTCTACTACGACACTCCCCGGCTCGACATGTACATCATGCACCACAATGGCTGCCTGGGGCGACAGAAGGTGAGGGTGAGGCAGTATGTCGACTCTAATCTCACCTTCCTGGAGGTGAAGAACAAGAACAACCACCGGCGCACCCGCAAGAAGCGCATCACCGTGACAGGCTTCGACATCACTGGCGAGCAGCAGCGCGAGTTCCTCAAGCCACTGTGCTGGTGGGATGTCGACACCCTGCAGCCGGCGCTGCGCAACTGGTTCAACCGCATCACCCTTGTCAACAAGGCAAAGACCGAGCGCGTGACTATCGACACTGGCCTCAGGTTCCACAACTTTGTGTCGGGCATCGACAAGAGCCTCGACCAGGTGGTGATCATTGAGCTCAAGCGCGATGGCAACCAGCCGTCGCCGTTGCTGGCGATGCTCCGCGACTTGCACATCCATCCCTATGGCTTCAGCAAGTACTGCATGGGCACCGCCCTGAGCAACCCCAGCGTGAAGAAAAACCGCTTGAAGCCCAAGCTGCACTATGTGGAGCGACTGCTCAGGGAAGTGTAATGCCTGTGAGAATGAGTTAACGAGAAGAAAACTAAAAACCAAGACAATATGATAGACACATTTTTAGGACTTAGTCCTCAGTTCTGCAAGATGCTTATACGCTTTGCCATCTGCGTGGTGGTGAGCTGGATAATCATCGACCAGCTATATTACCGCAAGAGCAAGCGCCGTGACTTCTACTTCACGTTCATGCTCATCAGCATATCGATTTTCTTCCTTGTCTTCTTCATGATTTTCGTCCTGGAGGACATGAAGGGCAAGGCAGGAATAGGCTTGGGTATAGGCTTGTTTGGTATCTTCAGCATCATGCGCTATCGCACCGACACCATGCCAGTGCGCGAGATGACATACCTGTTCATTATCATTGCGCTCGCAGTGGTCAATGCGCTGGCGTCGACCATGCCGTTGGTTGAGCTTGTCCTCACCAATGTCATTGTGATACTGGCGATTATCGTGTGCGAGTGGCGCTTGAAGACCGAGAATGTGAAGCTCATCCAGTATGACAAAATCGAGCTCATCACTCCCGACAAGCGCGAGGAACTCATCGCCGACCTCAAGCAGCGCACTGGCCTCGATATCACTAAGGTGGAGGTGGGTGCTATCGACATGTTGCGCGACATGACAATGCTGCGGGTGCACTACCACAGCACCGACAAGGGCAGCAACAGCGTGGACCGAATGACAAAACTCACAAGACAAGACCTGCAATGAAACGAGTAGCGAGAATTACCATGGCAGTGGCGCTGTGTGCCGCTGTGGCATTGCCCGCCAGCGCGCAGTTCGACGGAAAGGAGGGCAAAGACTTTGGGCTGTGGATGACTGCCGGCGTGGAGAAGAAACTGAGCAAGAAGTGGAGCGTGGGAGCCGAGTTTGAGTACCGCCTCAAGGACAACATCGAGGAGGGCAAAGGCTGGGGCGCCCCAAGCCGCTGGAACATTGCCGTGGGAGTGGAGTACAAGGTGCTCTCGGGCTTGAAGCTCGATGCCGGCTACAAGTTCATGCGCGACCACTCGCTGCCCGAGTGGAACGAGGAGAAGCAGGAGGAGACCGAGGCCTACTGGGGCACCAAGCACCGTGTGTATGCCTCGTTCACTGCCACCTTCAAGGCCCGCAACGTGAAATTCTCGTTGCGAGAGCGATGGCAGTACACCTATCGCCGCGAGGTGCCCGATGTGACCTACGACTGGAACAAAGACCGCCTCGAGCCCGTGAAGGGCAAGGGCAAGAACGTGGTGCGCTCAAGGCTGCAAGTGTCTTACGACAAGAAGAAGGCATGGTATGAGCCCTATGCCTCGGTAGAGGTGTATATCGCCGACGGCCTTGACAAGATGCGCTACACGGCAGGCTGCGAGTTCAAGCTCAACAAGCACAACGCTGTCGACGTGTTCTACCGCTACGAAGACCTCTACGAGAACGACAACTACAACAATCGCGACTCCCACATCCTGGGAGTGGGGTATAAGTTTAAGTTCTGATCAGTTATCAGTTATCAGTAATCAGTTTATAGTAGAGTAGTAGAGTAGTAGAGTAGTAGAGTAGTTGAGGACACTTCCCTCTTCCCTCTCACCTCTTCCCTCTCACCTCTTCCCTCTCACCTTCTTCCATAAACCATAAGAATAAGACAACAAAGAGTGCCTCGCAGGTTGTGAGGCACTCTTTGGTTTGGTGTGTCGACAGTAACTGTCTTTAGAAGGTGAACTGGACGCGGGCTTGGCCTACGTGGAAGTTCTTGTCGTTAGGATGATAGTCGCTGTTGAGCTTGTGATAGGTGTAGTCGACCATGAGTTGAACGTACTTGTTGAACGAGTAGTTCAGTCCCACGGTAGCGCTGTGGAGGTTACCACCACCCACGCTGGTAGCGCCGGTGCCTGGCCAGTCTTCCATGTAGCCAGCAGCATAGTAGTGGCCGCGGCCAGCGTTGAAGTACTCACCGTCGGTGAGGTCGTTCAGGCCAGTGTAGTTGTAACGAGCCACGAGCTCAAGCGACTTGCCGTTGAGGCCACCGAGCAGACCGTCGGCCTTGTTGTAGCGATATCCATTGCCAAAGAGGATGACACCAGCCTCAACATAACCGCCGTGGAAGTTGTTGCTGCGCAGCTTGTTGGCATTGTCCCAAGCCTCGAGCGATCCCCATCCGTCGATGTTGTTCTGAGCATCGATCATGAGCGAATAGGTGTCGCGTTTCTTGGTCACGTGCTTGTAGAAATACTCACCACGAATGAAGAAGCGGTTGTTGTGGTAGAGCAGCTCGGCACCCAGGTTGGTAACGGTGTTGGCCCAGTCGAGGTCGGCGTTAACAAACTGCTCGTCCTCGTCAACATAGGTTTCCATAGCCTGTCCCATGTGGTAGGTCTTCTTGAGGATGTTGTTGTAAACCTCACCGCCACCCAGTTGAGCGAAGCGGCCGCTGATACCAATGTGCAGCGTTTGGTTGGCATCGAAGATGGGGCGCACGAGGTAGCGACCTGCTACAGTGACGCCGTTGTAACCAGCCTTGATCTTGTTGTAGTGGTTCTCGGTGAAAACACCCTGATAGGCCATGAACTTGTCGCTGTTGTACTTGTAGGTAACACCCAGCTCGCGGCCCTCGCCCAGAGCGTAGCTCGAACCGGGACGAGAGATGAAGTGGTAGCTACCCAGCGAGGTGTTGCGTGCCATAGAGCCGGCAGGGTCGTTGTAGTAACCCACCTTGATAGAGTGAACGTCGCCGTTCTCATTGTCCTTGCTCCACTGAGCGAAGATGTTCTTCTGCGAGAACTTGCCACCGCCAAAGCCAAAGTCGGCATAGAGATACCAGTTCTTGTAGGTGAACGAAGTGCGGATGCGTGCATCGCTAATCGAGGCGCCACTCTGCATGGGCGTGAAATCACTGTGATACAAAGCTGCATCGGCCATGAATCGTGCTCCAATGGTGAACTTGGCGTCCTTCTTTTCGAGTTGCAGGGTTGGGTCGTTGTCAAAGTCCTGCGCTGCTGCTCCCAGTGCAAAAAGTGCGAGAACAGGCAAAATGATATATTTCTTCATAATAATATTGTCTTAGTTCAATTAAAGTTAAGAATTAATATCCCAAGCGCTTCAAGGTCTCAACGGCGTCGGGAACGACAACGTTGGCCTGTGAGTTGTCATAAACCTGTCCAGGATGGAATGGGTTAGGAAGCTTAGCATTGCCGCGGAAGCCATTCTCAATCATGTACTTGAGCGACATCTCGGTGCGGTTGGTGAAGAAACCATCCATGTAAACGGGAACACTGCTTGGATAGCTAGTGGTAGTGTAGGCAGTAGCAGGAATCTCAAGACGCAGCAGGTCGTCAAACTCGGTCTCGAGGCCGTAGTTGTAGTAGCCCATGTACTTGCACATCTGAGCCCATGAGTCGAACGAGTAGGGGTGGTTGATCATGCCCGACTTGCGAATCATGTAGGCCTGCCAGGGGGCGTTCATCTCGGGATAGTTGTTGGGAGCGCCACTGATGGCGGGGCCAATGATGTGAGCGCCATTGTCCTGTGCCCACTTGATGAATGCGGCATAGCCTGTTGGGTCGTCGATAGCGATATCGGTAGCGTAGGCAGGCTCGCTAATCCAGAGCAGGTAGCACATGGGGATGCGGCCCTTGAACACGTCGTTGGCACGGCGCAGAGCGTCGAACGAGAAGGTTTGGAGGATCACCTTACCGTTGGTGTTGCCCACGTTGACCTTGCCACCCTTGTAGAAAGCGGTCTCGGTAGCGGGCTTCTCGATGATGTTCCAGTCACACTCATTGAGCACGTCATAGACGCGTTGCTCCATGTTGCCTGGGTTGAGCCAGCTCTCCTTGAACTCTACATAGATGCCAGGACGGTTGCCGGTGTCTTGTGGGTCGTGCTCATAGGCGTTGGCGAAGTCATACTCGATGAAGTCCATGTACTTGGCGTTGTACTGGCCCTTGGCCTTGATGGCCTCCCAAATTTGGCGCAGAGTCATGCCCTGGTACTCAGGCTTAATCTTATAGGTGAGCACGCGGCGGCCGTTGGCGTCGCGAATGAGTCGCTTACCCTCGGCATAGGCAATCTGGTCTTGCAGTGCGCTGATGTACTGACCGTTGCTGTAAACGATCTTGCCACCAGTGAACGAACCGTTCTCGCTTGCTGCGAAGTTGGGGCGAGACTGCTCGATGCTGGTCTCGTTGAACCACTTGCCGGCGTCGAGCATGAGCAGCTCGGCATAGTAGTAGCTCAATGCATAGAATGGGCGGAAGGCAGCCATGTCGCGGCCATACTGCTCCTCGGCATCGGCTCTGGAGAATCCCAGGCTCATGTAGAAGTCTACACGGCTGGTGGGAACGTTCTCCGAGAAGATGTTCTCAATGTTGGTGGTGCGCTTGAGGTTCTCGTCGTGGTTGGCAAGAACGATACCGTCCTTGGTGCACTGCACGTCGCTCTCGAGATAGTCGGCACCCATCTCGCGTGCCCAGCGCCATGAGCTCTCGGTCTCTTCTGGAGCCCAGAATGTAGAACCGCGGTGAGCGATTACGGCGTAGAGGGGAACATAGTCACGAACCTTAGCCAAGTCGGCGTTCAGCACCTGAACTTCTACTCGCTTAGCGTCGGTTTTCTCACTGGTAAACTGTTGCTCCTTAGAGCAAGAAGTTGCTAGGGAAACCAGCGCCAGGCCGGCTACTCCCAATCGAATGAGATTTTTAAACATACGATTACTTGTTTTTGGTTAATAATATAGTAAAAAATTATTCTTT
>ONIY01000071.1 GCA_900318065.1 uncultured Prevotellaceae bacterium | reverse complement strand
GAAGGCTGCCGCCTTTGGAAGTTACGGTTGGAGCGGTGAAGGCATCAAGTTGCTTAGCGGTCTGCTCAGCGGTTGTGGATTCGAACTCATCAACGACGGTATCCGCATCCAGTGGGTTCCCGACCAGGCTGCCATTGAGCAATGCCGCCAGTATGGCCGCGAGCTCGCCAAGGCGCTGTAACCAAGTTAACTGAAAACTCAAATAATATAATGCTCCTGTTCCTTTATTGAGAGGGACGAGAGCATTTTTTTATTCAAAACCCACAAAATTTCAAATAATTGTTGTTTATAATCAACTAAATATATATCTTTACCACTGAAAAACCTTTTATAACTGATGAAGAATGGTATGATATGTTTATTCTTACATAATGATAAAACTAAAGTTTTAACGCTTGTATTAATATTTTGGCTTTTTAGCTTTGGGTGTGCTAATGCTGCAATTTCAGGTACGGCTTATTTGAAAGTGCACGTTGATTCCAAAGGTAATGCGCAAAGTGTTAAGTTGGTGCGTGGTATTGTTAAGGAACTTGATGTCCAATCTATCGCGCTTTGCAAATCGTTGACAGGGCTTGATGAAAGCGTGCGAGGAAAAGACATTATTGTGCCTGTGAGTTATTATGGAATGTGCCAAGAAGGTGCCATGACAGTTACCAAAGACCGCATTCTACTTGATGACTTGAGACTTGTGGGTGGCGCAAAATGTGCACGCAATGTGCCTCCCCAACTGCGTGGTGGCGATGACAGAGCATTGAAAAAAGCGCTTGATGAGCGTGAGCGAGTGGTGGTTGATGGTGTGGAAGGTACAGTTGAAGCATGTTTCTACGTTAATGGCCTTGGTCGTGTGACAGATGTGGTAGTAACGAAATCTCTTAATCATATTCTTGACAAAGAGGTGGTTGGGTTGTGCAAAAGCTTTGATTTTATTGCTGCTCGCAATTCAGAAGGTGGCACAACTGGCACATGGATGAGATTGACTGTCAACTATAGCAATGGTGGCGCTGATGCCGATGCCAGATTAACGCTTGAGGAATACACATCATGTAATGGAAAGATTTATGCTATAGCATCGAAAATGCCTAAATATGAAAATGGCGAAGCGGCATTGATGCGCAGCATAAATAATAACTTGCGCTATCCAAGCATCTGTGGTGAAATTCAAGGCACGGTTGTTGTACGGTTTGAAGTCACTCCCATGGGTGAGATTGGTGAAGTGGGGGTTGTGAGGTCGCTTGAACGTAATTTAGACGAAGAAGCTATAAGGGCAGTGAAGATGATAGATGGCTATTTTCAGCCAGCCATTAATGCTAAGGGAAAGCCTGTTTCGTGCTGGTACTACCTTCCTGTGACTTTTAAACTTGCTACTAACAATTAATAGATTGTTCTCAAGCGGGAATCTATTGAATAAGCTAATTATTTTAAATAGGCGAAAGAATAGTTGATGAGGTGGAATTAGGATTTTGGTGTAAAAGTGGTAAATCTTGTGGCATATTTTTGGAGATGCCGCAAGTTTTTTCTATTTTTACAAGCTGAAAAGTTTTGTGACCTAAAAATGGTAAAATACTATGGACTTATTACTGCCTAACAAGATAAAGATTCTAAGGGATGCTCGCCAGGTGACCATCATTGGCGCCAATGGTGCTGGCAAGACACGTTTTGTCAACAAGCTTGTGGAGCAATGTGGAGACCAGGCTTTCCGCATCTCGGCCTTGAGGGCAATATACCCTGTTGAGCATGAGGAGCAGAACTACAAGGGATCGATTAGCGAGCGCTTCAACAAGCTCAATCAAAACATGCAGCAGGTGGTCAACACCGCCAAGAGCGAGTTTGACAAACTCACCTATGTGATGATGATCGACGAGTTCCGCAGCCTGATGAACTTCAAGGCCCACCAGCTCATGAAGGAGGACATGGAGTTTCCCAAGACCAAGCTCGACAAGGTGGTGAAGATGTGGCAAGAGGTGTTTCCAAAGAACAAGATCTTGCGCGAGAACGGCAAACTGCTATTCACCACCGAGGGCCAGAGCGACAAGTACTCGTCGCTGCGCCTGAGCGATGGCGAGAAAGCCGTGCTCTACTATCTGGGAGTTGTGCTCTATGCCATGGAAGATGCAGTGATTTTCGTCGACGACCCCGAGACATTCATTCATCCCTCCATCATGCTCACCTTGTGGAACGTGATAGAGGAGATGCGCCCCGACTGCACCTTTGTCTACAGCACTCACGACATAAACTTTGCCAATTCGCGCATCGACAACAAGTGCATCTGGGTCAAGGATTTCAATCCCGAGCAGCTCACGTGGGACTACGAGGTGCTGCAGTCGAGCAGCAACCTGAGCGACAGCCTCTACATCGACTTGCTGGGCACTCGCAAGCCAGTCCTCTTTGTCGAGGGCGACGATGAGCACAGCATCGACTCACGGCTCTATGCCCTCGTCTTTCCCGAGTACACCATCAAGCCGCTGGGCAGTTGCAACAAGGTGATTGAAAGCGTGCGCTCGTTCAATGGGCTCGAGGCTCTTCATCACCTCGACAGCTGGGGCATCGTCGACCGCGACCGTCGCGATGAGAAAGAGGTGGAATACCTGCGCAAGAAGAAAATCCTCGTCCCCGAGGTTGCCGAGATTGAGAACATCCTCATGCTTGAGGGAGTGATTCGCGCCGTGGCACGCTATCGCCACAAGAATGAGCACGATGTGTTTCAGAGCGCCAGCCGTGCCGTTATCAAGAACTTTGACAACGAAATCAAGCAGCAGGCGCTGCAGCACACTCGCCACCGCGTCAAGCACGATGTGGAGTTGCGAGTCGACATGAAGTTCCGCAACATCAGCGCCCTGGAGGACCACATGATCGACCTCGTGAACGAGATAAATCCTCGTGGCACCTACGAGCAGCTGTGCCGTGAGTTCCACGTCTATGTCCAGAAGAAAGACTATGCCATGGTGCTCAAGGTGTATAACCAGAAGCTCATGCTCACACAGAGTGGGGTGGCAGGGCTGTGCGGCCTCAAGAGCCGCGAGGACTATGTGAAAACGGTGCTCAAGATCCTCAAGGGCAATGTACGCGACGCCATCGCCATTCGTAAGGCCATCAAGCAATGCTTTGGCATTGAGAAAAGCGAAGAGCCAGAGCCATTGCCTAAAGTCGCCCCAGCACCCACAGCGTAGTTAACGGTACTACGTTGCGATAAAAACAAGGAGTGGCCAGTGTTGCTGGTCACTCTTGCTGTATACTCGTTTCTTAGATGTGCTAGAATTACTCGCTTACTCGGTCGGCAGTAAAGGCTGCCAGGTCCATGCCCCTTGCGATAATGGGAATCTTGGGCAGGGAGTTGTCCTTGAACACGCGGCATGCCTTGCGGTAGCGTGCGCGGTAGTAGCTCTCGCTTGAATGGCTCTCGGTGATGCCCTTGCTGCACGAGGCGTGGATAAAGGTGAAGTCGTGGCCGTTGTCGTCAACCTTAGTGACGATGCCCACATGGCCTATGCCCTTGCTGTTGCTGCGGCCACCAAAGAACACCAGGTCGCCGGGCTTGAGCTTGCTGCGGTCGACGGCGGTGCCGTTGGCAACCTGACCACGAGCGCTGCGGCTTAACTTGTAGCCAAAGTCCTTATATACATAGCTTGTGAATCCCGAGCAGTCAAATCCCTTGGGGCTTGATGCTCCGTGGCGGTAGGGTACACCGCGAAATTTCTTGGCGTAGTCGAGCAGGTCGCTCACTTGATGAACCCTTGCGGGCTCTATTTTGGGTAATGTGTTGCTGGTAGTTGCAGTGGGCGCCTCAGGGTTGGGGTTGACGCTCCATGCGTTGATTGATACTGTAGTTAATAATGTGCAGGTAAATACTTTTAAAAATAACTTCATTACTCTAATTGTTTGCATTTGAGGCACTTGTGTAAAACAATACACGTCATTTGTGCGCCTGAAAAATCATTTTGACGATGCAAAATTAGGGAGATTGCCCCACGTGGGCAACCTCCCTTTACGTTCTCTAACATTTACCTGAGTAACCTATTCTTTCGCTCGAAACTCCGACTTTCACCATCAGCACAAGCCTCGCAGCACGTCGCGGCTTTTAAACTTCGTTAGGCGAAAAATGAAATAAGAAACATATTTTAACGAAATATACCATCTCTTGACAGCTAAAATGGGTACCTAATTGCTAGGCTGGGTTGCACGATTCTCGTTTTTTCTATAATTTTGCACTATCAAAAACAAGTAAATATATATTCATAACATTTAAAAAAGTAACAAAATGAGAAAATCTTGCATGATGGCAGTCGCCATCATAATGGCTGCAATGAGCCTTAATGCGCAGGACAACACTGTGCAACCCTATTTTGAGCTAAACCAACTCCCTAAATTGATCAACATCCTGCCTCCACCACCGGCATTCGAAAGTCCGGAGTTCGCCAATGATGTAGTGCGCTACTCCTGGGGCAAGATGCAGCGACAGGACCCCGAGCGTGTTGCACAGGCGATAGCCGATGCCGAATGGGATGACCACACCAAGCTATACGCTCTGTGGAAAGACGCCTTTGGACTAGAGGTTTCGGAGGCCAATACGCCCGAAATCTGGACTTTGCTGGAAACCAGCCTGGCAACGACCGACCCCATGCGCAAGGAGACCAAGGAATACTACAAGCGTCAGCGTCCATTTGAGCGTTATGCCGACGCAATGCCGTCAAACGAGGAGACCGAACTTGCCGGTGAGGGCAGTTATCCTAGTGGACATAGCCTGCGTGGATGGGGCATCTCTCTGCTGATGGCGCAAATTGCTCCACAACGTGCCGATGAAATCTTCAAGCGTGGATGGGACTACTGCAACAGCCGCGTTATTGTGGGTGCGCACTGGCAAAGCGACGTGGATAACAGCCGCACTGCAGCCAGCATAGGTTTCTGCGCCCTTCAGGGCAGCGAGGCTTTCATAGCACAGATGAAGAAGGCGCAGAACGAATACATTGAGAAAACACAAGGACAGTCGGGTGTTAGCGCAATAACTGTCGACAAGAATTCTAAGTCTTCAGGTGCCTACAATCTGCAGGGTCAACCCGTCAATAATGAGTATCACGGCATCGTCATCGAAAAAGGAAAGAAATCTATAAAGTGATAACGACCCCTCTCTCCTCTCTCCTCTCCACTCTCCACTCTCCACTCTCCACTCTAAGTGGTTATTGGCGCTGGATGTCGAGGATGGCGGGGCCCAGATTGTCGATGATGTCGCTGGCAATAAGGCTGTACTCGCCTTGCTTGCTGGCTGCCAGGTCGCCGGCGTGGCCATGGATGTATACTCCCATCCACACGCTGGCGTCGGCGCTATAGCCTTGAGCGATGAGGCCCGAGATCACTCCCGTGAGCACGTCGCCGCTTCCTGCCGTTGCCATGCCTGCATTGCCGCTGCTGTTGATATATACCTTGCCGTCGGGGCGCACCGTCATGGTGTGGTGGCCCTTGAGGACGATGGTGATATTATGAACCTTCGATTTGTTGATGGCGTTCTTCAGGCGCTCCTCGTCGGTGACGTTCTCTCTGAAGAGGCGGTCAAACTCGCCTGCATGAGGAGTGATGATCGAGCCCTTGGGGATGCTGCGCAGCAGCATGGGTCGCTTGGCGATGCAGTTGAGTGCGTCGGCGTCGAGCAGGCACGGCTTGTGGTAGTTCTTCAGGAAGAAGTCTACGGCGTCGATGGTCTCGTCGCTGGTGCCCATGCCGGGGCCTAATGCCACCACGCTGTAGCGGCGGCGGCAGTTGATGGAAGTGGTGCAGATGTCGCTCTGGTCGGCCTCAAAGAGAGCCTCGGGGCATGCTGTCTGCATGATGATGTTGGCACTTGCTGGGGCATGCACGGTCACCAGTCCGGCGCCTATGCGCAGCGCTCCTTTTGCCGCGAGCACTGCCGCGCCCATCATGCCATAGCTTCCTGACACGAGCAGCAGTGTGCCGTTGTCATATTTGTTGATAAACGGGTCGCGTGGCTTGAGCATCTTGCGCACGTCTTCTTTCTCAATGAGGTAGTAGCTGGCTGGAGTTGCGGCAATCGCCTTGGCGCTGAGCTCGATGTCGAGCACTATGCACTCGCCAATGAACTCGGCGTTCTCGCTAAAGAAGAACGACAGTCGTTTCGAGCCAAAGGTGAGGGTGAGGTCGGCGCGGATGATGTTGCGGCGGTCGCTGCCCTCGTTCCACTCGCCAAAGAGGCCCGAGGGGATGTCGATCGACACGATGAAGGCCTCGCTGTTGTTGATGTACTGCACCAGCGCGGTGTAGCCACCCTTGAGAGGGGTGTGCAGTCCCGAGCCAAAGAGTCCGTCAATCACCACGTCGCTGGGTCCCAGCTCGGGCGGGGTGAAATTGTCGACAATCTCGGTAAAATCAATGTCGCCCATGTCGATGAGTCGCTGGCGATTGGCAGCGCAGCACTCGCTCAGGTGCGACGACCTGATGTTAAACAGGTACACCTCAGGCCTGTAGCCTTGCTCATAGAGCATGCGTGCCACCGCCAGGGCGTCGCCACCGTTGTTGCCTGGTCCAGCGAAGATTACCATGCGCTGTGCCGTGCGCCACCTCGAGATTATCTCAAACGACACCGCCGAAGCGGCGCGCTCCATCAGATCGAGTTCGCTGATGTTGTCGTTCTCGATAGTGGCCTTATCTATTTTCTTAATTGCCTCGTGGGTAAATATTTTCATATCACATGTCTCGTTTTAAATTCTAACTTCAGCATTGCAATCTCCCTAAAATAATTCTATCACACAGGGAGTTATTCATTTCTCGTTTCAACCCACAAAGTTAATGAAAATAAATATCATAACAACCAATTTTTTCCAGAAAAAAAATATTTTTTTGGAAAATCTTGATTTTGAGAATGTTTCAATACGAAAAATGAGGCTGCTGGGAAATGAGTGGTTTCCCTCGCTTGCTCATCGTGACTTGAGCATCATTGCCCTGAGCGACAGCGCAAGGCTGCTTGCCACAAGGGGGTAGAAGGCGGCGTTGGCCACTTGCAGGCCGCTGAGCCACACCATTGCCATGGTGGCAATTAGTGCCAGGTTTACTATATGCGACCAGCGCAGCGCGGCTGGGGCTTTCTTTATCCATGGAAGGATGGCAAGCAACAGCAGCAGCGGGTTGAGCCACAGGATGTTATAGTTGGGGCATACTGCCTCGTGGGTAGAGATGAACTCGATGAAGAAGATAAGGCATCCCGCCAGGCCTGCCACGGTGAAGAAAGCGGTGTCCATCCAGCGCGACAGCCTCTTGCGACGCCAGTCGCGCAGCACTATTGCCAGCGTGACGGCGAGCAGCAGCAGGGCAAAGAAGAGTGGGGTGAGATACCATGGCGTGGGGGGCATGACCATGCCCTCGTCGCTGCCAGGGTTTACCACACTGGTGCTCGACACCAGCGGAGAGGTCTTGCCATTACGCGACACACTAATGCCCTCGAGGGCGTGCATGAGGAATAGTGGCACAAAGGTGTGGGTGCGTGCGTCGATCACCGTGTCGCAAGCGGCTCCCAGCGCCAGGTCGATGCCAAACTGCTCCCACGGGTAGTTGCGGGTGTAGTGTGTCATCACCTGCCTGAGCGTTTTTCCCACAAGGTAATCGCATTGGGAGTAGTCGAGCTCGTGGCCCAGGGCACTCTCTATCACGTCGCGAGGGCGGGTGGAGCAGTTGTTGCTGAAGTGGCGGTAACGGTACTCGCGGTTGGAGGGCTGCACATTCCATGCCAGGGCGTCCCACACCTGCTGCGCCTCCTGGGGCGTGAGGTTGAGTTGCTGCTTCACCATCTTGCGCCCCTTCTTGATGCCACCGTCAAGTTCGGGAGGCATCACGGCACACAGGTAATCGGTCTCGCCCATGATGTAGCGTGTCACAAATCCTGGCGAGTTGAAGTCAAACACGCCATAGTTGATGTAGTAGTTTCCTGTGGAGTCGGAGATAAGGATCTCGGTGTGGCCAAACACCTCAAACACCTCATCGCCAGGGTAGAAGGTGATAAGACTCACCTCGATGGGGTGGCTTGTAGAGTCGCTCACAGAGTTGAGGGCAGAGTTGTTCACTGGTGCCACCTGAGCACCAGCGCCCAGGCTCAGCGCCATGGCGATACACGCAGCCACTATGTGCCATAAATGACGTTTCATTGATGCTTATTATTAAATAATGTGCAAAGGTAGTGATTAGTTTTCAGTTATCAGTAATAAGTAATCAGTTTTTAGTTTTTAGTTTTCAGTTATCAGTTTTCAGTAATCAGTAATCAGTAATCAGTTTCTGGGTTTTCCGGGTTTTCCGGGTTTTCCGAAAGTTCCAGGCTTTCCGGCCTTGTACTCTCCACTCTCCACTCTCCACTCTCCACTCTCCACTCTCCACTCTGTACTCTGTACTCTGTACTCTTCCCTCTCTCCTATCCGCTCCTATCCCCACCCTAAAAAACAAAAAAGCCCGGCTCTCACGAGTGGGACTTTAAATTTATGAATAGAATCTGTATAGAAAAGTGCAATATAATATTGCTGTCCTAATTATTATGCGGTGCAAAGTTACTCATGTTTGTAGTGTTCAGAAAGGTTTATTTTTCCCTTTATGTGTTCCATAACTCATATTTAAGCAATTTTCCTATCTTTTTGGGTAATTTTTTGGTGTTTTTTTAGTGGAAAAAGGTAGTTTTTTTGTGGAAAATACTATTTTTGCGTTTAGAATGAACACTAAAATTATCGGTTATGAAAACAAAATTTTTATTGGCATTTTTGCTCATCTCGCTTACTGCTGCTGGAGCGCCAAAAATCAAGACGCAGCACTTTGAAGTAAAGGATTCTATTCGACTCTTCGAAAAAGATGACCCTCAGGGCATTGGTTACAAGTCTGTCAAGAGTGTGGTGGTCGACTGGCCTGTCTTGGTCAACGGCAAGAAGTCTCGACAGCTTAATGATTTCCTTGTTGAGAAGGTGTTCCTCGCCAGTCAAAACAAGAAATCGTTTCCCACCATTCCTCGCGACATTGAAGGTCTCAAGAAATGTGTGAGGCACATGGTTGACAGCGAATTGCGTGGCAGTGAAATGGTGAGTGATTATATTGTCAAGGAGCCATCCACGCCAGGCGTGCCCGATGTTGATGCCGAGGAGTATCCCATGAACCGCTGGTATGAGTCGTGCGAACTCAAGCATAGCCACGACGTGGGCGACCTTGTGTTCTTTGTCGAGAACCTGGAGATGTACTTAGGTGGGGCTCATGGTGATTATGCTGCCAATTTTTATGCCTTTGACGTGGCGCTCAACAAGCCCATCCACCTCGCCGACATTGTGACGAGTCCTCGCAAACTGCTTCGCCTGTTGCCACGCTACGACAATCGCGACAAGGACAACAAGTGGTGGGACAATGTGGATGTGAAAAGCATCGAAAATTTCTTTGTCAAGGATGGCAAGATGGTGTTTGTGTTCTCGCCCTATGCCATAGGCCCCTTCTGCGACGGCATTGTTGAGGTGCCCGTGCCACTGAAGACCCTTAAAGCCAAGGGTCTGCTCACTGCCTACGGAAAGAAGCTGATGAAATAGTTGTCAGTTTTCAGTATAATAGTAGAGTAGTAGAGTAGTAGAGTAGTAGAGTAGTAGAGTAGTAGAGAACTCTTCCCTCTTCCCTCTCACCTCTCACCTCTCACCTCTCACCTGATTTCATCACTGTCTTCCATAAACTATAAACTATAAACCAAAGCCCCCTCTTAATCAATCGTCAATATTGCTCGGTAGAGTGCTTGGGGGCTGGGTGTTGTGAGTTGCATGGTGCCTGATGTGAGGCGTCCGTTTTCTATTACTGCCTCCTGGTGTTGTGGCCAGGGGGCAGTGTTGCTGCTGCGGTGCTCGATGACGAAGGTGCCGGTGGTGCCTGGCGCAACGACTGTGTCGCCCAGCACGCTGGTGATGGCTCCCATGGTGGGCCTCAGGTTCAGTTCCACGCAGGGGTTGATGCCCGTGCCTTGGCCGTCTTTAAAGAGCAGCATGTCCACGCCAAACCAGCCGTCGTAGTGTGGCGCCACCATCTCGTTGACGGCGTGGGTGAGAGCGTCGACCA
This sequence comes from uncultured Prevotellaceae bacterium, assembly GCA_900318065.1. GTDB lineage: Bacteria > Bacteroidota > Bacteroidia > Bacteroidales > Muribaculaceae > Sodaliphilus. Next base: position 591 of record ONIY01000071.1, on the reverse strand, counting down.
CAGTGTCGAGGGTGGGGTAGAGGGTGGTGATTTTTTCCTTTAGTGTGGCTGTCGATGCCACGGAACTCCACGGCGAGGTCCATCACCTTGTCGAGCGCCACCTCACACAGCAGCGAACCCTGCCGCTTGAGGGCTCCGCTGCACCACTGACGGAACTCGGGTGTTGACCCGCCTGTGGTGTGGTAGATGCCGCGGCCGCTGCTCGACCAGGGCGTCTTGATGAAGCACTGGCGGTGACGGCTCACAAAACGGTCCACCTCATCGGGCACGGCGAGCTCCACGGGAATGGGGCACAGCTGCTTGCCCAGCAGTTCCTGCAGCCTCAGGTGGATGAGGACTGTCACGCGTCGGTGCGAGAGCCCGCGCAGGTGGTAGATCTCGTCCTTGGTGGGCACGCTCTGGGTAGATGCTCCCCACTTGATGAGGCGTCGGCGCAGGTCGAGGCACCATCCCCACGGCATGATGCGGTAGTCGGTGAGTTTCCGCAGCTCATTGCGCTTGATGGCGGTGACTCCCAGCCCGAAGGTGTGGTCGAGGTGGGTGAGCCACTGGGCGTCGAGGTCGCTGTCGGTGATGAGCCGCGACCCGTGC
>ONIY01000066.1 GCA_900318065.1 uncultured Prevotellaceae bacterium | reverse complement strand
TACCATTCGCTGCCAGCAAGTGTTGGCCCCCTTCGGGGCCCGTTTGTGAGTTGGTGTGCTCAATCCTCACGCCACGCACCCCTCCGGGGTACGCGCCGTTAGGTTAAGTCACTTCGTCCCCTCTGGGGACGTCCTGGCCTACGGCCAGCCCCCTTCCCCCCAAAAAACGGAAAAAAGGAACCGACCCCTTTTTCCGAAAACGGAAAAAAGGAACCGACCTCTTTTTTTCTGCTGATTGCCAAATGTCTGCCTCAAGCGGACAAGGCACGCCTTGTCCCTACAAAATGAGAATTCTTGACCTCACAACAGCAACTCCCAAAAAACGGACAAAAAGAACCGTCCCTTTTGTCCGAATTTGGTGATTGAGAGGGTGATTGAGGCGAAAAGAAAACTGCCTGGTGTCGCTGTTGGGCGTCAGGCAGTTTTCGGGGTTTTTATAAAGAAAGTGTTATCTCTCGTACCAAATTATTGCAAGGAAAGTGCAGTCTCTCGTAAAGATAGTGCAATCTCTTGTAAAGAAGTGCAATTTCTTGCAAAGAGGGAGTTATCTCTCGTATTTGGGTATTCCCATCAGCTTGATGTCAAACTGCAGGGTGGAGTAGGGCTTGATTACTGTGCTCTTGCCGGTGGAGCCGTATCCCACGTTGTAGGGCACGATGATGCGGCAGCTGTCGCCAATGTGCATGCGTGGCAGTGCTATTGCCCATCCCTCGATGGCGCTGGTGAGTCGCATGCGCACGATGCTGTCGGCAGGCGAGGTGCTCGAGTAGGACGAGTCGACCGATGTGCCGTCGTAGAGTCGCAGCTTATACTTCACGTCGACCTGCGAGCTGTAGAGTGGCTTGAGGTTGTCCTTGGTAAGGCTGGTGTCGTTGAACCAGTGCATGAGCACCTCGGCGCTTGGGTCCCAGGGAGCGGTATAGGGGGTGTAGAAGAGTTTGCCGTCCTGTGTGAGTAGAGACTGCTCGAGATACCAGTCCACGTTGTCCTCATACCAGTCGCTGTACTTGTTCATGTTGTCGTCGTCTTTGAAGCACGACGTGGCAATGCTTCCGAGCAGCATGGCTATGAGTAGTATAAAAGGAAACTTTTTCATTATTATGTCGTGTTATGTTATAGATTCACTGGCGGTTGGGAATGTGTTATGCGTTGTGCATCGACTTGAGCAGGTTGTTGAGGCTGCACTGCTCGCCAATGATGGCTGGCAGGTGGGCGATTGCCACGCGCTGCTGCTCCATGGTGTCGCGGTCGCGCAGCGTCACGGTGTTGTCCTCGATGGTCTGGCCGTCGATGGTGATGCAGTAGGGTGTGCCAATGGCGTCCATGCGGCGGTAGCGCTTGCCCACGCTGTCCTTCTCGTCGTAGCGGCATGCGAAGTCAAACTTGAGCATGTCCATGATCTCGCGTGCCTTCTCGGGCATGCCGTCCTTGCGCACGAGAGGCAGGATGGCACACTTGACGGGAGCCAATGCCTTTGGCAGGTGAAGCACCACGCGTGTGTCGCCTCCCTCGAGCTTCTGCTCCTCGTAGCTTGAGCACATCACCGAGAGGAACATGCGGTCCACACCAATCGATGTCTCGATCACATAGGGGATGTAGCTCTCGTTGAGCTCGGGGTCGAAGTACTGAATTTTCTTGCCGCTGTATTTCTCATGCTGCGACAGGTCGAAGTTGGTGCGGCTGTGGATGCCCTCCACCTCCTTGAAGCCGAAAGGCATCTGGAACTCGATGTCGGTGGCGGCGTTGGCATAGTGGGCGAGCTTCTCGTGGTCGTGGAAGCGGTATTTCTCGTCGCCCAGCCCCAGTGCCTTGTGCCACTTGAGGCGGCGCTCTTTCCATGTCTCAAACCACTTGAGTTCCTCGCCTGGGCGAACGAAGAATTGCATCTCCATCTGCTCAAACTCGCGCATGCGGAACACAAACTGTCGTGCCACAATCTCGTTGCGGAACGCCTTGCCAATCTGTGCGATACCAAATGGCAGACGCATGCGGCCGGTCTTCTGCACGTTGAGGAAGTTCACGAAGATGCCCTGAGCTGTCTCGGGGCGCAGGTACACGTCCATGGTGTTGTCGCTGCTGCTGCCCATCTGGGTCTTGAACATGAGGTTGAACTGGCGCACATCGGTCCAGTTGCGGGTGCCGCTGATGGGGTCGACGATCTCGTAGTCGAGGATGATTTGCTTGAGCTCCTCGAGGTTGTTGTCGTTCATCGCCTTCTCAAAGCGGCTGTGCAGCTCGTCCCACTTGCGCTGGTTCTCGAGCACGCGGGGGTTGGTCTGGCGGAACATTGCCTCGTCAAAGCTGTCGCCAAAGCGCTTGCGTGCCTTAGCCACCTCCTTGTCCATCTTCTCCTCAAATTTGGCGAGCTGGTCCTCGATGAGCACGTCGGCACGGTAACGTTTCTTGCTGTCGCGGTTGTCGATCAAGGGGTCGTTGAAGGCGTCGACATGTCCACTGGCTTTCCAGATGGTGGGGTGCATAAACACCGCCGAGTCGATGCCCACGATGTTATCGTGAAGCAGCGTCATCGCTTCCCACCAGTAGCGCTTGATGTTGTTCTTCAGTTCCACGCCGTTCTGGCCGTAGTCGTAGACTGCGCCCAGGCCGTCATAAATCTCACTTGATGGGAACACAAACCCATACTCCTTGCAATGCGATACAATCTTCTTGAAAACGTCTTCGTTTTGTGCCATTTCTTTGTCTATTATTGATGGCCACCAGGCGCCATCGCCCGCAGCCAGGTTTAATTTTATTTTTTACAAACCGCAAAGTTACACATTATTTTTTATACAACCCCACTTCTTGCACCAAAAAACCACCGAGTAGGCAAAAAAACGCTATAAATGGGCGTTTATAACTCTGTTAACAAGAACATCATGTAGAAGGGCAGCGTTAGAACCGCGCCTTGGCGGCCAACGTTATAATCGCCTACCTTCAGTGCATGATAAATGTGATAGTGCTCGGGGTGCTTCATGACGGTTTGGAGTGACTTGGCATTGCCCGTTCGGGCTTTGCACTCTATGGGACAGCATTCTCCCTTGTAGCGCATGAGGAAATCGAGCTCCAAACCGCTATCCTTCTGGAAATAAAAGAGTTTGCGTCCCATCTTGCAAAGAATGTCGGCTGCCAGATTCTCAAAAATCGCCCCTTTATATCCCAGCAAGTCGCCTTGCAGGATGCTCCATGATGTGCCTTCTTCAAGCATACTTACTAAAAGTCCAATATCAGTCATGTAAACTTTGAAAACATCGGGGATTGCATTTCCGCTAAGCGGGAGTTCGGTTATCGATGTGTTGTGGCATCGCTGAATAATGCCAGCGTCTTCAATCCATTGAAGGCTGCCAGCATAATGACTTGATCGTGCTCCCTTGCGAATCACTGAGTACTGGAATTTCTTGTTTTCCTTGGCCAGCTGTGCAGGAATGGAGTCGAAGCACTCACGGATGCGTGATTTGTCTTCTTGTCGGGCATATTTAAGCATGTCGGCCTTATAGGTCTCGACAATGCCACGTTGCACGTCAAGGACTTCGTTCATGTCATTAGTTTCAAGAAAAGCAACCACAGCCTCGGGCATTCCACCCACCACGATATAGCGCAGCAGCAAGTCGCGCATGCGGTTGTGAATTGCCTCGTTTACAGGCACTTCTTTGTTCAGGCAGTCGCGCAAATAGTCGACGTGCTGTTGCTCAATGCCATTAGCCCAAAGCCACTCCTCAAAATCCATGGGATACATGGTGACGATTTGCTCGAAGCCCACAGGAATTGAAGCTCTGGCTTCTTCCTCCTGTTCTTCTTTGGTCTTATAGCCGTTGACGCCAAGAAGCGATCCAGTGCAGATGACATCATATCGCCCATCGAGCTTGAAGAACTTAAGTGATGACCGTGCATTGGGACAATCTTGGATCTCATCAAAAACAATGCAAGTCTTCTTGGGAACAAATTTTGCGTCTCTTATTCCAGCCGAAATATTCATGGTCAGGGTGTCAATATCGAGCGCACCGGCAAAGAAGGTTTTATACTCTTTGTTCTCATGAAAATTGAGATAGATAACATGCTGATAGTGCTTGCGGGCAAAATCAAGCACAGAGCTTGTTTTTCCGCATTGGCGACAACCTTTGATAACCAGAGGTTTGTGCTCTTTTTTTGATTTCCAAAGACTCAGCGTTTGTTCAATCTTTCTTTTGTACATAGTTTTGGATTTTACACTTTTTGGTACGACTTTTTGGCTTAAGTATACACTTTTTGGAACGACTTTTGTGGTCTAGTGTACACTTTTTGGAGCGACTTTTGTGTGCAAATATACACTTTTTGGAGCGACTTTCCAAATTTTGAATAAAAAAAACACTCATTGTTCAAAAATGATTCGCCGATTTGGTTTTAAATCTTAAAAAGAAAAATTTGTGTTTTTGGAGTGGTTTCATTATATTTGCAATCTTAAAGTTTTGGGTTATGGAATTTCGAACAACGATACACACTCGCGAGGGCGACCATTTCATGCGTCACAGCGACAAGATGATGCTTGTGGGGTCGTGCTTTAGCGACAACATAGGCGCCAAGTTGCGCGATGCCATGATTGATGTGGTTGTCAACCCGTTTGGCACCATCTTCAACCCGTTGAGCATCGCCAGCTCGCTCCACAAGGTCATTGACAATGAGGTGGTTGCCGGTGCCGACCTGTTTCTCGCCAACGGCGTGTGGAGCAACTTCGACTTCCACTCTCGATTCTCGATGGCAAGCAAGGAGGCTGCCCTCGAGCGCATGAACCGCAGCATTGATGAGGCCCACGAGCATCTGCTTGGCTGCAAGACGCTGGTCATCACGCTGGGCACTGCGGTGGTGTATCGCCGTCGCGACACTGGCGAGGTGGTGAGCAACTGCCACAAGGTGCCTCAGCATGAGTTCACGCGCCGCATGGCGGGTGTCGACGAGATTACAAAGGCCCTCACGGCAGTGGTGTCGCGGCTGCATGAGTTCAATCCCGAGCTGCGCGTGCTGTTCACCGTGAGTCCCATCCGCCACATTGCCGACGGCCTGGAGATGAACTCGCTGAGCAAAGCGGTGCTGCGAGTTGCAATCAATAATGTGGTGCGGCAGTTTAAGGATTTTGTGGGTTATTTTCCTGCCTACGAGATTGTTATGGACGACTTGCGCGACTACCGTTTCTATACTGCCGACATGGTGCATCCCACCGATGTGGCGATAGAATACATCTGGCAGACGTTCCAGGGCACCTACTTTGACGACCGCTCCACTCAGGCTATTGCGCGGTGCGAGCGCGTGAGTAAGCGCCTCAAGCACCGCCCCATGAGCAACAACCCCGACGTGGTGGCGCGCTTCAATGCCGACACTCAAGCCGTGATAGCCAACCTGAAGAAAGAATACCCATATATAAAGGAGAAAGGATAAAGGACAAGGGACGAAGTATGAAGGACAAAGTACAAAGTACAAAGGCCTCGAAGGCACTACTTAACACTTAACACTTAACACTTAACACTTAACACTTAACACTTTATCCCCCCGTCCCCCATCCTCGAAAAAAAAATTACAACGATATGAGATACACTATTCAAGAAATAGCCCAGGTGCTGGGAATTGAAACCAGCGAGTTGCGTGACAAGAATGCCGAGGTGAGTCAGCTGCTGACCGACTCGCGCTCGTTGACCTATCCTGCCGAGACTCTGTTTTTTGCTCTCACAACGCAGAACGATGACGGTCACCGCTATGTGAAGCACCTTTATAATAAAGGCGTGCGCAACTTTGTGATAGAATACAGCGGGAACATCGACATCCAGGCGATGCGCGAGGCCAATTTCCTGCGCGTGACAAGCACCCTCGACGCCATGCAGGCTATCGCCACCTACCACCGCCGGCGCTTCGACATCCCCATCATTGGCATTACTGGCAGCCGTGGCAAGACTACCGTTAAGGAGTGGCTCTATCAGCTGCTCAAGGAGGACTACCACATCGTGCGCTCGCCACGAAGCTATAACTCGCAGATTGGGGTGCCACTGTCGCTGTGGGACATCGACGACAACACCGACCTGGCTATTATCGAAGCAGGAATCTCCAAGACTGGCGAGATGTCGCGCCTGCAAGCGATGATCAGGCCCACTATTGGCGTGATTACCAACATAGGCTCGGAGCACAACGATGGCTTTGCCTCGATGCAGGAGAAGGTGGAGGAGAAGGCTAAAATCCTCACCAGCTGCGAGAGCATTGTCTACTGTGCCGACGACGAGCTGGTGGCAACCACCATCGACCCCATCCTCTATGTGGCGCAGGACGTGGCATGGTCGCGTAGCGACGACAGCAAGTCGCTCTATGTGAGCAACATAGTCAAGCGCGAGAACCGCTCGATGATGGAATGTGTGCACGATGGCTCTACCTTTGTCCTCGACGTGCCGTTCACCAGCGACCGCGACCTGGAGAACGTGTCGACGTGTGTGTCGGTGATGCTCTACCTGGGGATGAGCCTCAGCACCGTGGCAGAGCGGGTTAAGAAACTCACTCCCGTGGGCACGCGCATCAACGTGATAGAGGGCGTGAACGAGTGTACCATCATTGCCGACGGCTACACCAGCGACTACAACTCACTCTCGCCGGCGCTCGACTTCATGCTGCGTCGTTGCAATCCACAACAGCACACCACAGTGATACTGAGCGACCTGATGCCCGAGGCATTCAGCGAAGACGAGCTATACATACGCGTGAGCGAACTGTTGCGCAGCAAGGGCATCACGCGGTTGATAGGCATAGGCCCCGACATGTGCCGCTACAGCAAGTATTTCAACTCCAGCCGCGACCTGTTCTTTGAGTCGACGGCACAGTTCCTGGAGAACATGAGCCAGGGCGACTTTGACAACGAGACCGTGCTGGTGAAGGGTTCGTCGATGTTTGAATTCTTCCAGATTGTGGAGATGCTTGAGGTGCGCCGCCACCAGACGGTGGAAGAAATCGACCTCAACGCCCTTGCCCACAACTTCAAGTTCTTGAAGTCGAAGCTCAATTTCAACACCAAGACCGTTGCAATGGTCAAGGCATCGGGTTATGGCACAGGGTCTTATGAGATTGCCAAGACCTTGCAGGACTGCGGCGCCACCTATCTGGCTGTGGCAGTGCAAGACGAGGGCGTGGACCTGCGCAAGGCGGGCATCACGCTGCCCATCATCGTGCTCAACCCGTCGACGGTGAACTACAAGGCGATGTTTGACCGCTACCTCGAGCCCGAGGTCTACAGTATCGAGGAGGCTCGCCAGCTCATCAAGGAGGGCCGCAAATATGGCGCCAAGAATTTCCCTGTCCACATCAAGATTGACAGCGGCATGCACCGCTTGGGATTCACTCTCGAGCAGTTGCCACAGCTGGTGGAACTGCTGCTCTCGCAAGACGTGATAATGCCGGTGAGCGTGTTCTCTCACTTGTGTGTTGCCGACGAGCCCGAGCAGGACGACTTCACACGCGAGCAGGTGGAGTATTTCGACATCTGTGCCACACAGCTGCAGGCAAGCTTCTCGCACAACATCCTGCGGCACATCCTCAACACCACAGGAATTGTGCGATTCCCTGAGTATCAAATGGACATGGTGCGCATGGGAGTGGGGCTCTATGGCATCAAGACGGTGGACGACGGCAGTGAAGACGGGCTGCTGCCAGTGGCAGAGCTCAGAGCCATCGTCATCAGCATCAAGCAATGGGAGGCTGGCACGAGAGTGGGCTACGGCAGGCGAGGACTGCTCGAGCACGACGCACGCATCGCAACGGTGTCGGTGGGATATGCCGACGGCATGGACCGCCACTTTGGCAACGGCGCCATCAAGGTGTGGGTCAACGGCACCATGTGCCCCACGGTGGGCAACATCTGCATGGATGCCTGCATGATCGACGTCACCAATGCCACCTGCGAGGTGGGCGACAAGGTGGAAATCTTTGGCAACCACACTCCCATCGAGCAACTCAGCGATGTGCGAGGCACCATCCCCTACGAGATCCTCACCAGCATCTCACCACGAGTGAAGAGGGTATATTTCAGGGAGTGAGTAGGCTGAATCTGTTGCAAAAGGTTGGTTATTCCCTCTTCTCCTCTCCTAGAAGATAGGAGGATTGTGGTGGTAAAAAAAACTGGACATCTCACACAAGATGTCCAGATTTTTTTGGTTGTGATTGATGTGTTGCTTAGTCGCAGCACTCTTTGCTTCCGGGCTTGCATTTCTCCTTGCCGCAGGCGCCGTTTTTCTTGCATTCGCCACCCTCGCAGCAGGGGTTCTTGCGTGCGCACTTGTGGCCTTCCTTCTTGTCGCAGCTAGCGCAGTCGGCCTTGCCCTTCATGTCCTTGCAGCCGTCTTTCTTCAATAATTTAGTGTCGTTTTTCTCAAACTTTTGGAACTCGGCTTTCTTGGCACCTTTAACAGCAGCCTTGTCGCAAGTCTTACCGTCCTTGCACTCAGCCTTCTTCATGTCGCAAGCCTTAGCGTCCTTGCATTCTGCCTTTGCCTTGTCGCAAGCCTTGGCGTCCTTGCATTCAGCTTTCTTCATGTCGCAAGCCTTGGCGTCTTTGCACTCGGCCTTCTTGTCGCATTTCTCTTTTACGTCTTTGTTGGCCTTAACAGCAGCAACCTTCTCTACTTTGTGAGCCTTGCGGCCTTTTTTCACTTTTGCCTCGGCGTTAAAGCCAGTTGACATACCCATTACGAGCGCTGCAGCGCACATCAATGCAATAAATTTCTTCATTTCTATAAAAGATTTTAGGCACAACCATGACAGGTTGAGCAGTTAAACAATAAAATCAAAATTCCAGATAAAATAACGTGCTGATTATCAATCAGCATCGCAAAATTAATTATAAATTCCTTAATTCCGCAGCACTTTAGTTTAACTATTTTTATAAGTTCCTGAGCAACAAAAAGTTGCCCAGGATTTTGCCATGTCAGATTTTTCACTTACCTTAGTGCTGCAAATCAAGACAAGCAAAAATCATCAATGACATGGCAAAGGTACAACAAAAATCTGAGAAAATCACCGCTTTTGGCGGAATATTTTTCGTTTTGGACAAATTCGACTCTATTCTGTCCTCTGTGATAGACTCACACTTAGGACTTCGCAGCACTCTGATTGGCTATCAGTACAGCGAGATCATACGTGCCATCTTCTCCGTGTTCTGCTGCGGTGGTGACTGTATGGAAGACCTCAACCTGTATCTGAAGGACGTTCTTACCGAGCGTCCGCATACCCGCGTCCCAAGCGCGGACACTGTGCTGCGTGGCATAGAGGAACTGGCAACGGAGAACATATCGTATACAGCGGAAAAGACCGGCAACGTCTATGACTTCAACACGGCGGAGAAACTCAACCAGCTGCTCATCAAGTTGCTGCTGGCAACGGGACAGCTTACGGAGGGCGGAGCGTACGACGTTGATTTCGACCACCAGTTCCTTGAGGCGGACAAGTATGACAGCAAGCGGACCTACAAGGGCTTTGACGGCTACAGCCCCGGCGTGTTCACCATCGGCGGGCTGATTGCCTATCTGGAGAATCGCGACGGCAACTGTAACGTGCGCTTCAAGCAGGCAGAGACTCACCGCCGTTTCTTCGAGATGATGAGGTCGTTTGGCATTCATGTCAGGAGTTTCCGTGCCGACTGCGGCTCCTATAGCGAGGACATCGTGAAAGTGGTCATGGAGCATACGGAAAAGTTCTACATCCGTGCCGAGCGATATGCAGGCCTGTACGAGAAAGTGAAGCGGCAGACGGGTTGGACCACCGTGGAGATTGGTTTCCAACGCTATGACGTACAATCCTTCCCCTTCGAGAGTTTCGAGGACGTGAAGCACTGCCGTCTCGTCGTACACTTGACCTCTTCGACGGCGAGTATACATACCGCTGCATACTGACCAACGACTGGGACATGACCGACGAGGAAATCATACTGCACTACAACAAGCGGGGCGCAGCAGAACAGGTCTTTGACCGCCAGAACAACGATTTCGGATGGGCACATCTACCAAAGTCCTTCATGAACCAGAACACCGTCTTCCTGCTTATTACAGCCATGGCAGCAAATTTCTACCGATACATCGTGGCTTTGCCCCTCATGGCTGTCCTCTTTGGAATCAAGGCTACAGACAGAGTCAAGAGTTTCCTGTTCAGATTCATCGCTGTGCCTGCCAAGTGGATTAAAACGGCAAGACAATACAAACTCAACATCTACTCCCCAAAACCATACAACCAAATTTGGGAGCACGGATAGATTAACACTCTTCGGTGATGCTTAGGTCAAAGCCTCTCGACCTTACGGGGTAAGGGGAAGGTGTCTGCATACAAGTAATGTCAAGCGTTTCTAAGCCCAGAGTCAGACAGAATCGTCACAAGCAAGGGCTAAATC
>ONIY01000018.1 GCA_900318065.1 uncultured Prevotellaceae bacterium | reverse complement strand
GAAAGGAATCCACCGCCTATTGTCCATTTAATGACATTCAGGCGAGGAGAATGGGATGAGATTTTGGAGGTTAACACAAAATACTCTCTTATAAAATCATCCAAATTGCCCAGTATGGCAAAGTAGACTACAAATGGCAAGCAAACCACAGCACAACCAGCAAGCACCCTCCACACAACATCCTTCACTCTCACCACTCCTGATTTTCGTGCAGCAATACACAGCACTATAGCAAAAAATGAAATCATGAGTGCGATGGTAAATTTTATCATTAATGTCGCACCCATAGATATTCCTATGAACCATGCTCCTTGACAAATCCTGTTACGAAGGAGAGAGTTATCGCGCAACTTGTCATACAGGACACGGCATATCGACCACAAGCCTAATGCAATGTAAGGTTGGCAAAAGTCTTCCGACTTAGTGAAATGATGAATGACCGGATTAAAATACACCGCAAGCATTACAACGGCAACAAGAAAAGAGAGACATTTTGAATCAACAAATATTCTTGCTATGCCATATATGAACCATGTAGTTACCAAATAATTGACACAAGTGAGCAACCACACCCCAACGTAATCAAAATTGCTTATCAAATACCCTATTCCATATATCAACCATAACAAAGGTCCCTTAGAATCGCTGAAGTCAACATAGGGAATCATGCCATGCATCCAGGCTTTGCCTGCTGTAAAATACCAGGATGGGTCTATCCTTCCCCATATCTCATAAAATGGAGAGTCTACCGAAAAGAATAACAGCAACAATGGAACTAAGACTATGCTCCAGGCAACCATCTGCAGTAATTCGCGTGAACCATGCCTAGCCCTAAACATTTTGTCCTTGTTTCCTGTTCTATTGTGCTGCACGGTGGTAGAGGAAAATGGCAATTATAGTATAAATTATGTTTGGGATCCACATCGCCAGTCGTGGCGATGTGTAACCGTTTATGGCAAAGGTCTGGGTCACTGTCATGAAAAGAATGTAAGAGAAACTGAGCATTAGTCCAATGCCTATGTTAAGTCCCATTCCTCCCCTCACCTTGCGTGACGAGAGCGACAGTCCTATCACCGTGAGGATGAATGCTGCGGCAGTCATTGCATAGCGTTTCTCATACTCCAGTTCAAACTGCTGAAGATTGGCGACACCTCGCGCCTTTTGCTTGTAGATATAATCCTTGAGCTGGGGCGAAGTGAGCATTTCCTGGTCATTCTTGGCAATGAGGAAGTCGCGTGGCTCGATATTGAGCATTGTGTCCATGGTAGACCCTTTGGTATAGGTCTCCTTTAGACCGTCAAACTTCCTGATGCCATAGTCATTAAGTTTCCAGCGACCAAGCGAGTCATACCTAACATCCTGTGCAGTAATGCGCGAAACCAGTTTGTTGCCATCAAATTGCTCCATAGTAAAACGGAATCCGCGCTTGGTAGTGTTGTCATAACGTGACATATAGGCCATAACGCCGGGTCTAACCTGTAACTGGATGTTGTCGCCAAAGTCCACTCGCTTGTTTTTCACCCACTGGTTGGTATACTCAATACGCTTGACATTGGCAGGCGGGATGACATAAAGAGCAAGCACAAGAGTGAACACAGCAATTATCGTTGCACTCACCAGATAAGGCACCATCAGGCGCTTGAAGCTTATTCCACTCGAGAGCATTGCGATAATCTCGCTATGGTCGGCAAGTTTTGACGTAAAGAAGATTACCGAGATAAATACAAATAGCGGGGCAAACTGGTTGGCAAAGTAAGGCAAGAAGTTCAAGAAGTACTTGAACACCGTTTCCTTCAATGGCGCAGTGAGCATGGCATCGAGTTTCTCGTTGATGTCAAACATCACCACAATGGCAAGCAGCAGCAAGATTGCAAAGAAGAAAGTGCCCAGGAACTTCTTGATGATATAGGCATCGAAATGCTTTATCCAGGGCTTGCGTAGCGGCTTCTCAGGTTCTTCGGATGGCAGTGGGGCGCTCTCGACAACTGGAGTGTCGGACACAAGTGTGTCACTCTCTTGCAGATTCTGTGCAGGGATGGGCGGAACTTGCATTTGGGTAAAGTCGATATCGGAGCGAGTGGCTTGCACGCCATCGCTTTCCAGCATCCATTGCTGCGTGTTCTGCACAATGGAGTCGCTACCCTTCTTATTCCTTCTCACCAGTCCCATTGTCTCACAGGCGTCGTGTCACCTTTTCTACCATACTGGTTTTCCACGTCTTGAAGTCGCCATCGAATATGTGCTTGCGAGCCTCACCCATCAGCCACAGGTAGAACGCCAGGTTGTGGATGCTTGCAATCTGCATAGCCAGCAACTCATTGGCAATGAAGAGATGACGCACATAGGCCTTGCTGTACACATGGTCGACCACCGATGCACCATCTTCCTGAAGTGGCGTGAAATCGTCGGCCCACTTCTTGTTGCGCATGTTCATGATGCCATGCTGGGTGAAGAGCATTCCATTGCGACCGTTGCGGGTGGGCATCACGCAGTCCATCATGTCTACTCCACGGTCAATAGCCTCGAGCATATTGGCTGGAGTTCCCACTCCCATGAGGTATCGAGGACGGTCCTGTGGCAATATCTCGTTGACAACATCTATCATCTCATACATCACCTCAACCGGTTCGCCCACTGCAAGTCCACCAATGGCATTTCCCTCGGCTCCCAGGTCGGCGACGTGCTTAGCGGCATCCTGGCGCAAGTCGGTAAACGTGCACCCTTGCACAATGGGGAAGAAAGCCTGGCGGTGACCATAGCGAGGCTCAGTCTCATTGAAATGTTTCCATCCACGCTCGAGCCATCCCTGCGTGAGACGCAGCGACTTCTCAGCATAGCGGTACTCGCTGGTGCCTGGCGGGCACTCGTCGAGCGCCATCATGATGTCGCTGCCAATGCTGCGCTGGATGTCGACCACCTTCTCGGGCGTAAACAAGTGTTTAGAGCCGTCGATGTGGCTGCGGAAGGTGACACCTTCCTCACGGAGCTTGCGGTTCTCGCTCAACGAGAACACCTGGAACCCGCCACTATCGGTGAGGATGGGTCGGTCCCAACTATTGAACTTGTGCAGTCCACCAGCACGCTCAATGATGTCCATGCCTGGGCGCAGATACAGGTGATAGGTGTTGCCCAGGATGATTTGCGCCTTGATGTCGTCGCGCAACTCACTCATGTGCACTGCCTTAACGCTACCCACCGTGCCCACTGGCATGAAGATGGGAGTTAGAATCTCGCCATGGTCGGTGGTTATCACTCCTGCACGAGCCTTTGTGTCGTTATTTGTTGCTACTACTTTGTAGTCCATAATATCTTCATTTTATGCGTGCAAAATTACAACAACCTAAGTTAAATGCCAAATTTATTTGTATTTCACACAGAATATTTCTAATTTTGTGCTGTAAACAAGATTGCAATGAGATACTTTATAATAGCCGGAGAAGCATCGGGCGACATTCATGGGGCTGCACTCATCGATGCCATCAAGCAACACGACAGTGAGGCTCAAGTTGAGTTCTTGGGAGGCGACCTTATGGCACAAAGCGCGTGTCATGCCCCGCTCATCCACTACCGCGACATGGCGTTCATGGGGTTTATCGAGGTGATAAAGCACCTGGGCAGCATCCTCGGGTTCATGAGGCGTGCCAAGAAGGCGATGACCGCCCACCGACCCGATGCGCTCATCCTCATCGACTACCCTTCGTTCAACCTCAAGATGGCAAAATGGGCCAAGGGGCAAGACATTCCTGTGTTCTACTTCATTTCGCCTAAGGTGTGGGCATGGAAGGAATACCGTGTCAAGGACATCAAGCGATATGTGACGCGCATGTTCTCGATATTGCCTTTCGAGACCGCATTCTACCGCAAGCATGACTATGAGGTGGAATATGTGGGCAACCCTACGGTGAAAGAGATTCAACAGGCCATAGGCACCATGCGTCCAGTGGACCAATTCCGCTCTGACAATGGCCTCGACCCCGCCAAGCCCATCATTGCCATAGTGCCTGGTTCACGCGAGAAAGAGATTCGCGACAACCTGCCCACCATGCTCGCTGCCGCACTCGACCACAGCGACTGCCAGCCGGTTATTGCCGGCGCCCCAAGCATCGACAACAGCATTTACGAGAAACTCATGACCAAGTTTCAAGTGCCGGTGCTACACGACCAAACCTTCGAACTTGTTCACAATGCCCGTGTGGCACTCGTCACCTCGGGGACAGCGACACTCGAGACGGCACTGCTGGGCACACCGCAGGTGGCATGTTACCGCATGAACGGCAGTGAGCAGCTTTACAAGTTCTACAGCCGCTTGATTAAAGGAAAATATGTGACTCTGCCCAATCTCATTGCCGACGAGCCCATCATCCCCGAACTGCTCATTCACCAGTGCACAGTGGAGAGTGTGGATTCCTGGCTCGACAGGCTGCTTGACGACAGCGACGAGCGACGCAACATGCTCGCAGGCTACAAGCGCATGCAAGCAATTCTAACCACCAAAGACTGCGCCACCACCACAGCACAGCGCATAATAGAAGAATTAAATGGAAACAAACGATAGATACAACCAAATACTTGCTTTTCTTGAACAAGAGATAGTGCCACGGTATGATGCCTTTGACGCAGGCCACAGGCGTGATCATGTGCATTATGTAATGCAGGAGAGCCAAAATCTTGCTCAGTACTACCCCACCGTGCGGCGCGACATGCTCCTGGTGGCTGCTGCCTATCACGACCTGGGAATGGAAGTGGGCCGCAAGGTGCATCACATCGAGAGCGCGCGCATCGTGCGTGAAGACAAGCGACTAACGCAGTGGTTCACTCCCCAAGAAATCGAGACCATAGCCCAGGCCGCCGAGGACCACCGCGCCTCGAGCGACCATGACCCGCGCAGCATCTACGGACGCATCGTTGCCGAAGCCGACCGCCAAATCGATGGCGACACTATCATCAGACGCACGATACAGTTCTCGTTCAAGCACTACCCTGGCCTGAGCAAGGAAGAGAACTACCAGCGCCTGCTCGAGCACATGGCCGAGAAATATGACGAGGGAGGCTACCTGAAGCTGTGGATTCCCGAGTCGAGCAATGCCAAGCGGCTACAGGAGTTCAGGAAACTGCTTCACCAGCCCGAGGCTTTGAGACGCAAGTTTGACGAAATTTATGATAAACTAACACAACAAGAGAATATGACAACAATCTTAAAACCAGGCATTCCCGTGGCACTGTGCAGCGACCATGCGGGATTTGCCACCAAGCAAGCAGTGATTGAATACCTCAAGGAGAACAACATTGAGTATAAAGACTTTGGCACCTACAGCGAGGAAAGCTGCGACTACCCCGACTTTGCCCACCCTTGCGCCATTGCCGTTGAGAGCGGAGAGTGCTATCCCGGCATTGCCGTGTGTGGCAGCGGCGAGGGCATCAACATCACCCTCAATAAGCATCAGGGCATACGCTCGGCACTGTGCTGGATCCCAGAGGTCGCCAGCCTCGCTCGCCAGCACAACGATGCCAACGTCCTTGCCATGCCAGGACGCTTCGTGACCAATGAAGAAGCTATTGAAATGGTGAAAACATTCCTCTCAACACCATTCGAAGGCGGCCGCCACCAGCGACGCATCGACAAAATAAGGGTCAAGGGGTAAGTGATAAGGGTTAAGGGTTAAGGGTTAAGGGTTAAGGGTTAAGTGTTAAGTTTTAAGTTTTAAGTTTAGGCAACTATATAGGGTTTGACCCCGAATTGTTGTTGATATTATTTCTACTGATGCCTATATTTATATAAAAACTCGGCAGCCTTTATCTACCGGGAAAATGGAAGTTTTTTTGTTTGATGTGAGTGTAATCACATCCATGTCAAAAGAAAGTTTAGAGTTTAATATTCTCTAAACGACGCATCAAGTCAAGGACTTCAATGTGCCATTGTTCTGTGAAAACTCTTGTTTTCATGAAACAATCTCCTTTCTGCTCTTTTGATGAACTAATCCCATATTATGTGTGAGGAATACACCTCACGGTCATTAGTCCCTGAGCAGCACATAATTAAATAAAATCACTGACAGCACATTCAATGTCGTTGATTTTTCTTGTTTATTAACGTTCTAGGAATCTTTAGCTTTTGTCTAGCTTTAGTTAACTAATAATATTCCCGTTTTACTGGACTTTTTACTAACTTTGTATTACATTAATACAGAAGGAAATAATACAGATAAAACGGTTATATTATGATAGATTTTTCTCAGTTCGACAGCCTTATCGCAATGACAATGTATTTCAATAACGAGGCAACCTGCAAACAAGCCATCATCGAGACTCGTTGGGGCAAGGGTAATCAGCAAGACATCGTTTGCCCTTATTGCGGTAAACACCATTGCGCCACACGCAAGGAGGGCAATTTCCGTTGCAACCAATGTAAGCGCAACTTCTCTTGCAAGGTCGGCACTATCTTCGAGGACAGCAACCTCTCACTCGTAAAGTGGTTCATTGCAATGTATCTCATTTCCTCACACAAGAAGGGTGTTTCCTCTTGTCAGTTGGCTCGTGACATCCACGTCACACAGACCACCGCTTGGTACATGCTCCAAAAGATACGTCTGCTCTACCCACAGAGTGATGCAGAGGCTTTTGAAGGCAAGGTTGAGTGCGATGAGGTGTATATCGGTGGCAAGGAGAAATGGAAACACAAGTCAATGCGCACTCCACACACGCAAGGTCGCTCAACGCTGACCAAAACTCCGGTGTTCGGTATGATTGAGCGCAGCACCATTAAGAATGACAAGGGTGAGGAAGAACCTATGTCATACGTTCACGCATTCGTTGTGGATAAGACCGACAAGGCTACATTACAGCCCATTATTCAGCAGTTTGTTGCCGAGGGTTCACTTGTCATTACTGACGAGTTGAACGCATACAGTGGCTTGGAGAAGATTGGTTACAGCCACGGTGTTGTACGTCACGGGGATGAGGAATATGTCAATGGTGATATGTTCACCAACTCCATTGAGGGTTTCTGGAGCCATTTCCGCAGAATGATTACAGGCTGTTATCACGATGTCAGTGATGAGCATTTGCAAGGGTACATCAATGAGGCTGTGTACCGTTGGAACACAAGAAAAGTGTCCGAGAGTGAACGCTTCTATGATATGTTTGCCAAGTCCGTTGGACTGATTGTCACTTGGAGTGAACTGAAACTATGCAAGGTGGCTTAATAGTCTGTGCCTCCACTATAATCAGTGAAGCCTTCACCACCATCATAAACACCGTAACCATCTTGTGCTTGATATTCCTTCATCATATAAAGGGCATTATGAAGTTTACTCTCTGCATTATTTGCGGCATCAAGTGCTTCATATATGGCATTTTGAATATCACTACCTTTATTATTTCTTACTTGGTAACGAAGATATTCAAAGTCATATACATTTACTGTCTTATTTAAAAAATTGTCTAATTTACGAGCAGAATCATAGGCTTTCTCAAAAATATCACAATATCGTGCAATATATTCTTCTTCGTCATCTAAAATAGCACCTTTTTGGGAATACCATTCCCTATCAATTGTATCATTGCCATTTGTTTCTTTTAACATCCCTTTCACTGCCTCATGTATCATTCCACGGAGTTTATTTTCTGTAAGTCTGTATCTCATAATATTCTCTGTTTTTATATCTGTATTATTTTCGTGTCATTATGGTGTCTAAATCGTAATGAATCTTATCATTTAATTGGTCAATTTCTTCCCAAGTGATTGGCTCTTTCTTATTTAACTTATTTCGATAGTTTTGTTTTAGGAATCTACTTTGACTTTCAAAATAACGCATTAAATCTAAATAGATATCAATTGGTTTTATTGGGTTTTGAGATTCATTTAACGCTTCTTTGACACTTTGCCTTATAATGTTATAAATATTCCTCATAATATTTGGTTTTTTATATAAATATCATTATCTTTGTGTTTTAGTAATGAAACATATTCATAATAGTTTATTTATGGGAAATTTAAGTTTAAAGGAAACCACTTACAGAAAACTGCTCTCAATATGCTCTATGGAACTTGTTGATTGTGTATTTAATGATTTCAAAAAACACAATGGTATTATTCTGATTACTAAGGAAGGAAACGATATTTGGGATATAACACATTATATCTTTACTTCAACAATTCCTCTAAACGAGAATCTTAAAGTGTTATCAACATTTGATTATTTCTTTGGAACCAGAATTTTATATCAAGGAAGGGTTACAGATTTCTCTGTTCTCTGCGCATTACTTAGGAATAAGGATGCTACTAACGTTTCTGACATCAAATCTATTCAATTATGTTGGGCACGAAATTCATTGAATAACACACAACCATCGTTTGATTTAGGGGTTGTGGACATTCCACAAGTCTTTGACAAATATACTATAACAAAAATAAATGAAATGTGTTTCCGAATAGAAGAATGGATTGATGGTGGGTATAAACCTATGAAGAATGAATGTTTTACAACCGAAGAAATGGCACAAGAAAGGATTCAAAAATTACTCCTTGAAAATTAATCTTGATAATTTCATTCGGGGTCAAACCTGATATAATTCCCTTTTATTATATAATTATCGCAATTACATAAAAATGACTAATTTTGCGGCATGGAAGAAATAAAAACCTACTTTTTCAATGAATATCCACCAACAGAAATATTGGAGGAAGATGCATATAAAGAATCATTAAAACGACTGTCTTTTTCATATAGAACAGTTCAGAATGATGAATTAATTGCTTTTATAGCACTAAAAAAAGAAGATTGCCCATTCCTTAAATCCATCTCAAACGCTTGTAGAATTTTACACTTTGAGGTTAAGAAAATCAAAATTCAAGGATGGAATATGCCCTATTTGGGATTATATGATAAGATGTTTGATGAAGCAATGTTCTACATTAAAGAGTGGTGTGAAGATGGGAAACCGTATTTTGATTGTGTTTGGTTTGCCGAGGACGATATTGAACTAATTGAATTGAAAAAATTATTCAAGGATTTTATTGTAAAAAACGGCATTTTCTATAAATCAATTAATCGGATTTAACAAAAAATATGAGTTTGACCACTTTTTCGGGGTCAAACCCTATATAATTACCTAAATTTAAGTGTAAAGTTTTAAGTGTAGCCGCGTGCGGCTTTGGTTTTTGCAGCCTGCTTTTCACTTTTCACTTAACTCTTAATCCACGTTTCCAATGCAGCAGGCTGTGTCCCTACAATTCCCTCACCGATCTTCCATTCCCGATCCTCGACCCTCGCGCCGCAGGCGCTACTTAACACTTAACACTTATAACTTAACACTTAATCTACAGGCTTCCTATAATGATTAATGCCATACCTGCGATGAGGATTATCTGGTCGATAATCTTGAGTCGCAGGTTCTTTTCTTTCAATACTATAGCACCATAGAAGAATGCCACAAGGGCACTGCCTCGGCGAATCATTGACGCAACCGACACAAGCGACTCGGGATAGGTGAGGCTGTAGAAATAGGCAAGGTCGGCGATGATAATAAACACCGATATCACTATGATGTTCTTGTTCCAGTGGAAGCGGTCGATGCTCTTCTTGTAGTAATGTTCAATGGCAACGATGATGATCATTATAACCGTTTGATAGAACGGATACCACGCCTCGATAGCCAGAGGAGTGTAGCCGCCTGCAATGAGCCACTTGTCATAGAGTCCGCTGGCTGCCCACAGCACTATCGAGAGGATGCCAAACAACAGCCACTTGCCCAGGCCCTTCTCGGTCTTCTCGCGACGGCCAATGAAGCCCACCCACAACAGCGACACAAAGCCCAGGATGATACCAGCCCATTGCGTGTTGTTGGGCCTCTCTCCAAAGAGAGCAATGGCACCCACCAGCACCAGGATGGGTCGCACGGCATTGATAGAGCCACTAATGCTCAATGGCAAGTGCTTCATCGAAGCAAAACCCAGAAGCCATGAGATGGAGACCACCAGCGACTTGATGGCAATGAGCATGTGCCCTTGCATCGACAACGAGCACTCGGGCTTGCCCATGAGCGACATCACAGTGAGCGGACTCACCATTATGGTGCACAGCAACACGTTGACCAGCAGCACAGCAAACACATTGTTGTGCTCAAGCGAGAGTTTCTTGAATACATCAAAGAACCCCAGGCTAATCGACGATATCACTGCAAGCAGAATCCACATAATTTTTTTGAGGGTGCAAAGGTACAAAAAATTAGTCAATTACGCAATTAACCCTTCTCAATAGTTAAGAGACAGCATCAATAAAAAAGAAAAAATGCACCATTTTGCAAGGTGGTTTTATCTAATAATTATTATATTTGCATTAAAAATGTCATTAAACATGAAGAAATTTACCATATTTATACTCGCAATTTGCTGCAACTTGCTGGTTCTTGCAGCGGTAGACATCGAGAGCAACCTTGAGCAATTCCAGCACGCAAGCGGCCAGCAACAAGCCGTTATTGCCAACCAACTGATGAAAGCCTATTTCGACGAGCAGATCACCGACGAGAAATATGTCTTCAACAACAATACCCACCCCGACACACTGCGCCAGCAAGTGTGGTACTGGAGCAGCGAGTACTACTATGCCAAGCAGGATTTCAAGAAGGCTGTAGAATATGGCAAGAAAGCCCTGCCACTGTGCCGCGGCAAGGAGATAGAGGCCGATTGCCTTAACATCCTGGCTCTGTCGTGCTTCAGGCAGTCGGAGTTTGACGAGGCAGCTTCCTACGCCAAGCAGTGCTATGCCCTCGACGAGAAAAGCGGCGACCCCGATGTGATGAGTTCGTCATTAAACACCATTGCTGGCATCTATCTGGGAGCCAATCAGCCTCGTGAGGCCGAGAAATACATCCTTAAAGCCATCAAACTAGCCAAGAAAGTCGACAACCCCGCCCGCATGTCGGTGCTTGAAGGCAAGGCCTCGGAGGTATATCACGCTCTTGTTGACGACCAGAAAGCCCTTGAGCACATCAACATCGCCTGTGACATTGAGAAGAAATTGGGCCGTGACGACATGCTCATGGTGCGCAATGCGCAAAAGGCATCGGTGCTGATAGGTTTAGAAAGATACCAGGAAGCCGAGGCGTTGCTCAAGGACGTCATACCCTTCATGCACAAGGTGGGCGACAAGTTGTCACTGGGCATCGCCTGCAACAAGATGGGCAAGGCATTGCTGGCACAGAAACGCGAGCGTGAAGCTATCCCCTACTACCGTGAGGCAGCAGCAATCTTCGTTGAAAGCGGCGACATTGCCAATGAGATGCACTCCCGTCGCGGGCTCTATGAGAGCCTGTGGCACAGCAACCCCGACAGTGCCAAGGTCGAACTCGACCGCTTTGACTTGCTCAAAGACTCTTTATACAGCACTGCCAATGCCGAGACACTGGCACGGCTGAATGCTGAGTTTGGCGTTGACGAGCTCCAAAAAGAGAACGAAAGCCAGAAGCAAGCCACTTTATACATTATTCTTGCTTCCCTGCTCATCGCCGCGCTGCTTGCCCTGCTCGTGTGGTGGCTCATGCACCGCAAACTCAAGATGCGCGAAGAAGCACTGCAGGCCACTATCAATGCCCTCTCGCAAGAAGATAATGGAGTGTATAGTGCTGAGAGTGAAGAGCAAAAAGTGGAGAATGGTGATAGTGAGACAAGCGACAAAAAACTCAGCGGCCAGGACAACGAGCTGCTTCTGAAGGCTGTCGCTGCCGTGAAGGAGCAGATGAGCAGTGGCAGCGTGTCGATAGAGCAACTGGCAGGCGACCTGTGCTTGTCGCGCAGCCAGCTCAACCGCCGCATCAAGGCCATCACCGGCGTCACCACCCAGCAGTATGTGATGCGCATCCGTCTGGAGCAAGCCAAGAAACTGCTCAGCGACAGCACTCTCCAGGTGAGCGAGGTAGCCTACAAGTGTGGCTTCGACGACGTTGCCAGCTTCTCACGCGCCTTCAAGCGCACCTTCAGCCTCTCCCCATCACAATACCGCGACAAATAATTCTTTGGCAAAATGAGGCAAATGCACGATTTTGCCAAGCCGATGCACGATTTTGCCAAGTTATTTAGCATATATATTCCGAACTTTGCAATATCATTCACCTTCGATATTGCAAAATGGCAATTCCTCACTACACATCACAGAGTCATGGCAGTAAACGCGAGAAATTTATTGCCCAGTTTTGTGCTGCTGTTACGTCGCACATGGCACACGGAAAAGTGTCGCTCGAAGCTATTGCCCAGGAGTTCTATATTACCCGCGGGCAGCTCAACCGCCGCATCAAGGCCGAGCTTGGCATCACAGCCCAGCAACTGTCGCTTCAAGTGAGAATGAATCACGCCAAGCAACTGCTCCTCACCAATGACGAGCTCACTGTTGCCGATGTAGCATTCCAGTGCGGTTTTGAGGACGCAACAAGTTTCTCCCGCGCCTTCCATCGTGCCTTTTCAATGTCACCTTCGGAATTCAGGAACGATGAAATAGAATGAAGGACAAAGGACAAAGGACGAAGGACAAAGTACGAAGTACAAAGGACAAGGACATAACCACATTTCTTCTTGACTGTAACCGAAATAAAAAACAAAAAAACATATATCGTATGAAGAAATTATTACTATTAACGTTCGCCCTCGCGGCGATGAGCGCTCAGGCGCTCACGTTCACCTCGGGTAAGCTGGCTTACTCAACCGACGGCATGCCTTCGGGCACAGTGGCGTGCATGGGAGTTGCCAGTGGACAAACCACCTCGGCAAGCATCCTTATGCCCGGCACCGTTCAATACAATGGTGTGGGCTATCGTGTGAAAACTATTGCAAATGGTGCATTCACAAATAACTCCACAGCCACTATCCTGAAAGTGGCGTGGGGCGTGGAGACCATTGGCCAGAATGCCTTTTATGGCTCGAAGTTGAAGTATGTCTATCTGCCAAGCTCCGTCTCATCAATTGGAGATAAATCATTCTATTGCAGCGACCTGGTGAGGTTCTGCATTGCCACCAACAAGAAGATGCCCACGGTGACCGGTGCTCCGTTTATGACATCACATCTCCCTGAGATAGTGCGCAATCCGGTTCTCCATTCAAGTTATCAATCATCGTACGAGGATATATGGAAAGCATTCTCCAGCAACGGCACAATAACCGAGAATGGCCGCTATGCCTTTGATTTTGAGAACGACAGCCAGTATTATGTTGTCACAAACTCAGTAGAAGACACCGGCACAAAATATGCCATGCTTGTGGGGGCTCATAACCAAAAGACCAGCATCGACCTGAAAAACTCCATGGCCAACACCACCAACAGCGAATATGGCGGCAACAGCAACTTCTCTTGCTACCTGAAGTATATTGCTGATTATGCTTTCAGGGATAACACCACAATCACCAGCGTGGGCGACATGAACGACCAGACTCCATATCTTGAGATTATAGGTTATCACAGCTTTGCAAACTGCACATCGCTGAAGACATTATGGACCTGCGCAAAATTTATTCTTAGCGGTGCTTTCTTGGATTGCAGCGCACTCGATGAGGTACATTTAGTGAATCATAGTGGTGCAGACTATACAGTTTCTGAAATTAGCACATTTGCATTCTGGGGATGTGCAATCACTGAGCTTTATATACCAACAAATTTGACCTATCTTGGCACTGGCGTATTCGGCAATTGCAAGAATCTCACGACTATTACAAAAAGTCCACTGAACACCAACTATGATATATATAATGACTGTCTGTATGATACCCGCAATGGTTATCTCATGATTGCCCCAGCCGCAAGTAGCCACACATCAATGACCTGGCGAAGCTATGCCAAAGGCATTGCCGATTATGCCTTTAGCTGCAATGCCAACATCACAACACTGGACATCCCTTACGGTATAACCCACATTGGAGCCTATGCTTTTGCTGACATGGAGAAATGCAATAAAATCAAGATTCCAAGTTCGGTGACTGATTTCAGCCGATCGGCTTTTAGGGATATGAGAAACCTGAAGCACCTTTATTTCAATATAGATACCATTCCTGAAATCATTAATGGAACCACAACTGCCGAAGGATTAAACCTTCCATTCCCTACGTTTGAGTATATAAACAGTGATGCCAAGCTATATGTGCCTCGCGGCTGTCGCGACAACTTTGTCGCCAATGACACGTGGAACAGTTCCTTCGCCTCGATAGTTGACGGTGGCCCCTACGACCTATATTTAAACGGTCTTTACTACACCGTGACGAGCGCAGAGCCATATACCGACACCAATGTCCAGCCGGGACCTGCAAAAGGTCAAGCCAAGCTTGTGTATCCCCCCACCTCTTACGACCAAACAGAAATGGTTGTGGCTTATACAGTTGATTCCTACAACGGAGATAGATACATCATCACCGGTATCGACCGTCATGCATTTGACGGCGACGTGACATTACAGAAGATTAGAGGCGGCAACGGTGTCAAGACTATTCCAATTCAGGCATTCAAAGATTGCAGCAACCTCACCACCTGCGAGTTGCCACACGTGGAGACCATTGGTGAGCAAGCATTCTACAACCTGAGCAACCTCAAGAGCTTCACTTGGGGCGACTGCCTCAAGACCATTGGCGACAACGCATTTAGTGGCACTGGTCTTAACACTGAAGTTGTACTGCCTGAAACGGTGCAGAGCATAGGATATCGCTCTTTCTACAACTGCGCGAGCCTGCCTGGGCTTTTCATCAGCAAGCCAACGGGCGGTTCTGTCGCTTGGCAGTTCTATGGCAACAATGCCAGCGGCTTCAAGTGCTATGTGCCTCTCACAGCATTCTACCGCCAGAGCAACTTCGCCACTTGGACCAGCAACGGCACCACTGCCAGCACACAGATGCACCCCTATATCAAGCCCGAGACCGAGTGGAGCCTCATCTCATGCCACAAGCCGTTGACCCTGCCCGGCAGCGCCGAGTTTTATATCGCCAGCGGCTATGACCAGAGCAAGAAGATGATCACCACCCAGCAAGTAACAGGAAATGTCAACTCGCTCTGTGGTATGCTCGTCAAGGCTAATCCTGGTACTGTATATCGCTTTACCACCACCAGTAACGGCAATATCTACAACAACCTGTTCAGAGGTGCCAACGAGCCTAACACGATGGTGGAGACAACCAGCGGCGATGCGTCAAACTACAACTTCAACACTACTACATGCGTGTTTGACCTCATAGCCAGCTACAAGTACTACCAGCCTGGACAGGCATGGCTTAAAGTGCCTTATGCCAATGCTTCAACAATCCAAATCGACCAGTTATATCAAGGCGGTGAAGTCGTTCCTGGCGATGTGAACGGCGACGGCACAGTGACCAGCTCAGATGTCACAGCCCTCTACAACTGGCTGCTCAGCAACGATGACTCCGCCATTGTCAACGGCGACCAGAATGGTGACGGCGACATCACCAGTGCCGATATCACTATGGTTTATAATATTATTTTAGGCAACTGATCATGAAGAAACTCGTTATTTCGCTATTATTATTGTCAACATTTGTGGCAAGCCATGCTGCTACCTATTATGGTTTCAAAATTGGCGGTGTGGCTGTCAATAGCGACAACTATACCAATGTGAAAGGCTCTAATATCAAGGCCAACGACACAAGCCAGCCTTACTCGGTGGCCTATGACCCGTCGACCAAGACCGTGACCCTCAACAACGTGAAGATAGAGCGAACGGGCAACGACAACCGTTGCATCTACAACGAGAATTGCGACGGCTTGACAGTCTATTTCACTACCGCCAACAGCTATCTAAGCTCCACAACATGTGCCCCAATCAGGTTAGAAGCCAATACCACATTCACTTGCGAGGCACTGGTGCAGGTGAGCGTTCATGGCGACGATGGCGACGCTAATTGCCTCTATGCCAGCAATGGTGCCACTGTCACCTTCGACCATGCCACTTTTAGGATGTATCTTAATGGAAATTCTAATCCCGCGGTATCCAGCAGCAGCACCAACAACGAGAAAATCGTCTTTCATCACTCACGTGTTTATATTTATAGCGCTGGCGGCAGCGCCTTGTCACGCTTTTCGAGTGTGGTATGTGACGGCTCGGCATTGCTGCTGCGCACTGCCAGCGAAACGGCTTATGCCATGTACTATGTGAATTCATTCACTTTGACCAACTATCCCACTATGAAGATAGGTTATGGCGTCAACCCAATTACCAGTTTCACTAGCTACACTATCTTTGGCACGGCGACCTTCAGCAACACCCAAAAGACATTTGTCAACGCAGGCAACGATGTGCTGCCAGGCAGAGACGTCATCATTTCACAGCGAATTCCCGTCGATGAGTCAAACTTCCCCGATGCTACCTTCCGCTCATGGGTAACCGAGAAATATGGCTCAACCCTTGAGACCTACGATATTTTTGAGAGGCGCACAATAAATGTTGAGACATCCGACAGTAGAGCCTTGAAGAATGTGGAGGACTGGACTGGAATAGGTTATTTCCATTGCTTCCGTCGATTGTGGGACCAGGGAGGAAAGACAAATATCCTGCGATTAGCTTCCAATAAAGAGTTTTATCATTTGAAGTGCTACGACAACCCCGTGGGCATAGTATGGGCTGGACTGGCATCGACTATTAGACCAGTGCCAAGTGGCAAAGAGGGATTGATTGAAGCTTTCAACGCCACTGCTGCCGAGCGCAACCCGCTCCCAACCCGCTCCCAACTGGGTGCCATAAAAAGCAATGGATTTGATTTTATTGTGAAGAATGGCAACAACACCTATTCTCTCAACGCCCTGCAGAACTACTGGCCCGTAGATTATGACCACTTCCCCGACGATGCGTTCCGCACCTTCCTTTACACTCGTGCCGAGGGATTAGATGCCGTTATCTATGATAGCGAGAATGCCAAGATCACTGGATATGATCTTAAAAACATGAATATCGCCGACCTCACAGGAATTGAGGGCCTCCCTAATATCACGCATTTATATTGCTACCAAAACCGGCTCTCAACCTTGAATATTTCTCAAAACACCAAATTGACATTGCTGTATTGCTACTGGAACCGTATCAAGAGCGACGGTTGGGACAATTTCATTGCCACGGCAACCACCATGAGCAACAGGCTGGATGTGTATTGCTACTATCCCTCAAGCATGGAGAACAACGACCCACCCACCTATCAGCAAGTGGCTCAAGCCAAAGCCAAGAACATCCATTTCTATCACTGGACCAACTACCGCTGGGAAGAAATGAGCGACACGCCAGCCACCATTCCTGGCGATGTTAATGGCGACGGCACTGTTACCAGCTCCGACATCACAGCCCTCTACAACTGGCTGCTCAGCAACGATGACTCCGCCATTGTCAATGGTGACCAGAATGGTGACGGCGACATCACCAGCGCCGATGTCACCACTGTTTACAGCATTATGCTTGGCAACTGATAATTCATTATAAATCACCTATTTATTAACCATTTAAACATTTCTTTATTAATGAAAAAGTTATTTTTAATGATTGCAACTGTTGCTTTGCTCACCGCTTGCAACGGTAATGGAAACACTAGTGGCACCAACACCTCAAGCGACAGCACCGCTCAAGCCACCGAGCAGCCTGCAACCGGCGGCATGGAAGAAGGAGCCAAAGGACCTGGCGTGCTCGAGTGCGACAACTTCACAATTGATGTTCCCCAAGACTGGGAAGTTACCAAAAAGAAAGAAAGCGAACTTAGCGTGAAGGCACCTTCGGGCGAGATCTTCAATTTCGTCTACGACGAGCAGTCCAATCTCGCGCAGGAGAAGCAGTTTGAAATGGAGCTTGATGGCATGCAAGACCTGGGAGAGAAGACGTTTGGCAACAACACCTATGCCACCTTCCTGTGGAAACAAGATGCTGGCGACGCCTACAGTGCTATCATGAAGATTGGCGATGGCAACTCTGGCACCATCAAGGTCAACACCACCAACGTCAAGACCGCCGACAACGAGATGATTCCTGCCATTCTCGGCAACCTAAAGATGAAGTAAGCAACTCTTGCTCATCCCAACAAAAAACCAGCTTGAAGCATAAGTTTCAAGCTGTTTTTTTCATTCCAGTAATTGGTGTTACTCCACGTGGAAGCGGTAGATGCCGCCGTCGCGGGAACCCACCACCAGGATGTTGTCCTTAACAATGGGTGACGACTCAAAGTTGCTCGACATCACCTGGTCGAAAAGGATCTCGCCGTCCTTGCCACGTATCAGGTACAAGTGACCGCTCGAGTTGCCTATCACTATATAGAGTTCGTTTTTCTCGTTATAGAATCCCACTGGCGACGACCAAGCGTAGAAATTCAACGGCTTGCGATAGAGCAGCTGTCCATTGCGCTTGTCAAAAGCGAGGAACTCCGAACTACCCTTGCCATCAAGCTGGTTGAACGATGCAAAAATCATGTTCTTGCAGTTGCCGTCGCCCAGCAGTGGAGTGCAATACAGTCCACCATCAAAGTGCTTGTCGCCCTGATAACTGCGGCGGCTGGGAGCCGACCATTCCCAGATGAGTGAGCCATTCATGCCATTTAGCTTGACAAAATGAGTGCGCGTGTCGGCGCCACCTTGCAGGTCCACCTCACAGCCGCTGTAGATGTAGGGCACGCCATTCTCCACCTCGAGGACAATAGATCCGTCAATGTCGTCGTGGTTATCGTAGTGCCACACCGGTTTCATGGTGTTGAGGTTGATACACAATATGTCGCCATGGTTGTCACCAATGAAGCCATAGTTCTTGTACACTGCCATGCTCGACTCCATTCCAGCGCCATTGTCACCCTTGACCACATAGCGCAGAGTGCTGTGCATCTTGAGCTGGCCGTTGCCCAGGCGCTCATATTTATACAACGTGCCATTCTCGGCAGGATAGAACAGGAATTGCCCTGCCACTATAGGAGATGAGTCATAACCGCCCCATCCTCGCTTAGCCTTGCGGTCACGGCCCCACTGATAGGCTATCTCATGCTTGTAGAGGTCGATGCCTATGTGGCCAAACGGCTCATGCTCAGGAACGGCATGGCCTGCATAGAGGCTACCATTCAATGCCGGGTCGAGCGAAATAGAGCCCTTGACAGGGTTGCCAAGCTGAATGCTCTTGCGGCTTTCCTTGCCATTGGCAAAATTCAAGAAATAGAGCTCCTCGCACAGCGAGCCCACGATGATTTCCTCGTCGCTGAAGTCGGCAGTGAGTGCCGGAGATGTCTTGCGGAACTTTTCCACTTGCTCGGCAGGCCATTTCACATAGACCGGCTCACCAGTCCATCCCGAGCCTCCGCCCCACTTGCCGCGCACTGCAGTCCTGAACACCCAGTCTTGAACAATCTTGCTGGGCACCCCTTTCACCTTGCCGCTATAGGTGCGCGCATCGCGGTGATGGCCGCCACGGAAGGTGAAGATGCCTGGCACAGTGTCATAGGGGTTGATGAGATTGTCAAGCACCCCACTCGTTGCCGAGTCGAGCAGTTCCACCTCATAGGTCAGGTCCTCAACGCTGGCAAAAGCGGTGTCGGGGAGCATCACCTTGTCAACCCTGGGGGCTGCCACACTGTCGCTGTCGTGTGAACTCTTTCCTGTTGTGGTGCCATTGCACGAAATAAGGCAATATCCAAACACTGAAGCAGCAAAAACCGCTGCCAGAAAACGAAATATACGCATAATCTCTTAACTAAATATTATTTTTGTGCAAAGATAAAAGTAAAATCTTTATTAATAATCATTTTTTCTTTATAAATTCATCTTCCAAATGAAAATAAAAGACTAACTTTACAACTTCAACGATAATTCCTAACCTCTTATATTATGAAAAAGACTCTCACACTATTACTAATGCTGGCTACAGGAGGCATATACATGCATGCCGGCATCAACATTGGCGGCATAGAGTATAGTGCCGACACCATCATGCGCAGGCAAGTGGGACCAGGCATCTACAACACCATAATACGCATCCCCGACTTCCCGCTCAACGTCTACTTGCTTGAGGCCGACTTGACCAATCCCTACAACCGAGTGGAGACAACAATAGGCTACAACACGCTGGGACGCACCGAACTGCTCACCAATGCCTACAACCGAAACCGCACCGAGACGCGACGCCCCATCGCGGCTTGCAATGCCAACTTTTGGTGCGTCACCGGCAATGGCTCGCCCACAATGGATTTTGAGCTGGGCGACCCCTTTGGCGCTGTGGTGCGCAACGACAGCGTTTATCTCAACACCGAGAGTAATGCCGACGCTTGGAACGGTGGCCCTTCGCGCACTGGTGCCTGTGCCATCGCTCAAGACAAAACCCTCTACTTTGGACATTTCACCTGCGGCGGAACCATCACTTCACCCAAGCTTGCGGCACCAGCACCACTGAACACTGTGAACCGCCGCAACCTGCCCCACACCGCCGTGCTGTGGACGCCGGCATTCACCCGCACTCGCGAGTTTGAGACCAACTGGACAGGCTACAACGAGACTGGTGTCGCCGATGCCGACAACTACTACCTCACCTTCAACAATGTCAGCCACTGGTTTGTGAACCAGGACATGTCGTTCACTATTACCAAAGTGGTCAAGAATGCCGACCGGCAGACTCTTGGAGAATATGACGCATGCATTACTGCCACCGGGCTGATGAAAGACCATCTTGCCCCGCTTGCCGAGGGCGATGTCGTCACCATCAACCACGGGTGGACCTATAACGAGGAGACACAAGCCACTCCCCTTATCGAGAACATGGTAGAGGGCAACGCCCCTGTGATGCACAACGGCGTGCTTACCGAGCGAAACAACGATGAGAGCTACAACTCGATGGTCTATAGCCGCACTGCCTATGGTTGCGATGCCACCGGCAAGCACCTCTACATGATTGTCATCGACAAGTCTACCAGCCGATACTATGGCACCAGCGCAGGTTGCTCAACGACGGTGATGTGCCAAATCCTGAAAGACCTGTATCCCAACATCACCGAGGTGATAAACATGGACGCTGGCGGCTCGGCGCAGATGATGGTAGACGGGAGAATCATCAACACTACTACCGAGGGAACACCTCGCTCGGTGGCATGCGGATGGATGCTTGAAACCGAGGCACTAGTCGACAATGAAATAGCATCAATACAATTCTACGACTTCCGTGCCGACCTACCCATCTATTCTTCCTACACACCACGCATCGTGGGCTTCAACCAATATGGCGAGGTGGTTGACGATAACGTTACGGGATTCACCTTGTCGTGCGACGAGACGATGGGGCAAACCCAGGGCTCCACGCTATACCTGAGCGGCAACACTGGCGAAGGCACTCTCACGGCATGCCTCAACGGCATGACAGCAACGGTGCACGTGAGAACCCTTCAAGCGCAACCCAGCATAGCCATGAAGCCAATGATACTTGTCGACAACAGGGAATTTCCCATTGAGGTGAGCGCCACTGTCTATGGCAAGAAATACTACTACGACGGCGGCCAACTCTCTTGGCAGGTGGATGATCCAAGCGTAGCCACAATCAACAACGGCATTCTCAAGGGACTGAAAAACGGCAAGACAGCATTTTCCTGTATCATAGGCGACTATGTGGACAATGACAGCATCACCGTTGAGATTAGCGACCAGGAATACATCGAGCAATCGTGGGACGGATGGAGCTTGAAAGGTGCTGGAGCCAAGAACCTCGTCCTCGACGAGAATGGGAACCTGTCGTTCACCTACAGCTCTAACCGCGCGCCCTACATCCAGCTATCAAAGGACATCACATTTTACAGCCTCCCCGACAGCATCTCACTCACTTTCAACAGCTCGCTGCCACTGCAACTTGTGCAAATTGACGTGCGCAACACCGTGCTCAACAAGCTCAACTACCTGGAGTTTGGAAAGAACACAGGATTTGAGGCCAACAAAGACTATACTCTCAATTTCGACCTCAACGCCATGGGAGGACTCGACAACCTGCTCACCTATCCTCTCTCGCTGCACCTTATCAAGTTCACTCCCGTGAAGAGCAACTTTGGTGAGCATGTGATCCAGCTCAAATCGCTGCGAGCTCACTACCCCATCGCCACGGCATTGCCTGGCGACGTCAATGGCGATGGCGATGTCACGAGTGCCGACGTGACGGCTCTCTACAGCTACTTACTCAACAACGACACAAGCTCATTAGTAAATGGCGACCAAGACGGCGACGGCTTTATAACCTCAAGCGACGTGACTACAGTTTATACAATAATATTAGGAAACTAAACTATTTTATCATTATGTTTAAATTAACCGACCTTCCCTATGGCGCGAGCGAGCTGGAGCCCGTGATTAGCGCCGAGACCATTGCTTTGCATCACGGCAAGCACTTGGCAACCTATGTGAACAACCTCAACAACCTGCTGCCAGGCAGCGGGATGGAAGGCCTCACTCTCGAGGAAATTGTGACTAAAGCCACTGGTGGCATCTTCAACAATGCCGGGCAAATTCTCAACCACAACCTCTACTTCGAGCAACTGCAGGCCCCGAGCGACGACAACCGCCCCATTGGCAAGATTGCCCAGGCAATTGAGGAGCAGTTTGGCTCGGTCGACGCTTTCAAGGAGAAATTCACCGCTGCGGCAGTCACCCTCTTTGGATCAGGATGGGCATGGCTGGCAAGCGACAGTGATGGCACACTCCACATCCTGCAACTGCCCAATGCCGACAATCCTGTCACACAGGGATTGAAGCCATTGATGACAATGGACGTGTGGGAACATGCCTACTATGTAGACTACCGCAACCGCCGTCCCGACCACATCGCAGCCATGTGGAGCATTCTCAACTGGAAAGTAATCGACAGCCGCTACAACGGCTAAAACCGCCCCATTGTCGGAGTACTGCGCCGCATCAGCGGCGTTCAAAGAAGGCGCTCAAAGAGCCCCTCTCAAGAACATCATCCCGGGTTTCAAAATTAGACGACAACACAAAACAATGGTGATGCCCAACTGCTGGGCATCACCATTGTTTATATTCTTAGAAAAGATAAATTATTCTACTGCATCGCCTATCTTGCCACTTGCGTCTTTGTCGATTTTCTCGATGGCAGCTTTGAGCTTTGCCTGGAGCTTGTCGAAGACCTTTCGGTCGATGGCAACGCAGGAGTCGAAACTCTTGTCAAAGAGGTTTATCTCCTCCACATTTCCATTGACTTTCTTCTGGAACTCCTCGTAGGTAATTTTCTTGTCGATGTAGTCTTGAGCAGCGCTACGAGCATCGGAACTGGTAATCTTGTAGAGCGTGAAGTTTGGGGCATTAAACTTCGAGAGTTCCTCATAGGCTGGTCCATCGCCCATGGCATCGAGGCTGTTAACATCATCGTCGGTAGAAATCACGCTTCCTGCCGCACCGCTGTCGTCGGGAGGAGCAGCCTCGCCCTCATCGCCCTCGCATGCCTCCGAAGCGCTGTCGTTCTCGGCGATATACTTGCGAGTCTTCTCATACTCGGAGAATACAGGGTAAAAACGTGCATTAGAGTAATTCTCAAATGCCTTGGCATAGGCGTCATCGTCGCTCTCGCCCTCGATGAAGCTCACCTTTGCCTCGTCGCCCATGTTGTCAACATAGATATATTGTGGCTGGTCTTTACACGAAGTGAAGACTAACGCCAGCATCAATGTCAAAAAAAGATATGCGTTCTTTCTCATAATGTATAATTTAAGTGTATTTGATTTCCAAATAGTTAATTTGGGTGCAAAGATATAAATTATTTTCAATTATCAAATAATAAACTCAAATAATAGCGAATTATTATACCAAAAGTCATTGTTTTTGCGACTGATTAAGCACTTTTAATGACGCTGGACTCAAGGTGTTGACAAAGCGCTCCAGCACAATGCGCGACGCCTGATTGCCACGATTTATCATGGCGAGAGTAACGCGGTCGAGCGAGTCGGCAAGGAGGCTGTCTTGCTGCGCAAACTGTCGCTCCTGCTCAATGTTGACTATCGAATCGGGGGCAGCAAGTTGAAGATACTGTGAATGCAACGCCTTGCGGGTAGCCATGATGGAGCCACGCGTTTTCAGGTAGTCGAAATACTCATGATTGAGGTTGCCGCCAGTGAAAACCACCCCATTAGTCCCTATGGCAATGTGAGACTCGCCATGCTCAAGAACAAAATAGAACGGAGTGCTGTCGTTGCTGAACTTGAGAAATGCCACGCATGGCTGCTCCACTTGTCCTTCAAAGACAAAAGCACCGCTGGCGCTGTCCAGTCCCACAGTAGAGGCGTGATAGACGCGGTTATAGGCATCCTCGAGCAAGAAGAGTGCCACGCTGTCGGTGCGCAACGACTTGTCGATGCTACATTCCACCTTGTAGTGTGTATCACTGAGCCTTTCCACGCAACCTGTTGTTATCCACAGGGTTGCAACAACAATCACAATATTAAGCAAATTCTTCATAGTCTCTTGATATTAACCGCCTGATCTAATTCTATGATTTCATGTGCACATCCATCTGCGGGAATGGGAAGTTGACGCCATGCTTTGGAAGCTGCTTGTAGATAGCTTCATTAACCGAGTAGAATGCTGGCCAGTAGTCGGCATGTGTGCACCATGCCCTTGCGATGAGGACCACAGCACTGTCGCCAAGATTCTCAACGTTGACGCTTGGCGTGTAATCTATCTTGGGCATCTTCTCTTCGAGTTCATGACGACGTTCCTCACGCCACTCGGTGGCCTTCTCCTGCAATTCCATGTGCTTGCGCCACCATCGCTTGAACCACGGACCGCCACTGGTTTCGCCTGGCTTTTCATCGCCTGCTGCATCGGCCTCGACAACCTTTTCCTTGTGAGTATTCTCACTGCCAGGCTTGAGCAGCAGGCCATTAGCATTGAGGATGTCGAGAATTGTGGCACGTGCCACATCCACATCGTCGCCATAACTGATTGCCACGCGCCACTCAAGGCGACGGGCATGCTCTCGCGAGTAGTTATTGATCGTTCCTGTCGACAAGCCGCCATTGGGGATTATTATCGACTCATTGTTATAGGTGGTGATGATGGTGTGGAAAATCTGTATCTCCTTAACTGTTCCCTTGTGAGTCTCAAACTCAATGTAGTCGCCCACGCGATAGGGCTTGAGCAAGAGGATGAGCACACCGCCAGCAAAGTTCTGCAAAGTGCCACTCAACGCCATACCAACGGCTATTCCTGCCGAGGCAAAGATGGCAATGAACGAGCTCGTCTCAATGCCCATGATGCTAATCACGATGATAGCCAGGACGAAGATAAACGTTATCTTGAACAGGCTGAGCAAGAAAGTGGTGAGCGAGCGATCCACATTGCGACTTATCAAAATGGCACGCAACAAGTTGTGCAACTTATTGATTATGAAACGTCCAGCAACAAACACCGCTATTGCCGCAAGAATGCGAAGACCCAGCGTCACGCCAGTGTCGGTGAGACGAGAAAACACTTCGTTCCATTCAACATCCTTGATGTTTTGCTGGAGTTTCTCGGGAGTGAGAGTCGACAAAGAATCGGGAAGCGCCGAGAACTTCTTCGTTACCCGCGCAAGTGAATCGGCAACTGCCGACTGCGACTGCAATAATATAGTTGATAAAGTCATTTTCGTTTATTATTAAAACGCAAAATTAGCATTTTCTTGCCAACTATAGAACAAAGAAGGCAAATTTTATCTAAAAAACTTAAAACTATGCACTTATTGAGAGTTTTGTGATTAACTTTGCCAAGATTCTTGCAGAAAGTTTATCAAAAGGTTGAGAGGCTACCTCGAAGAGGAACTACTCTAGCGACAAATGCATTGCTGCTTGTCATACTCCCCCCTGCCCCCTCTATCTTAGAGGGGGAGTTTCGGGAACGACCCACTTTTGATACACTCCTAGAGAACAAGCGAACCATCACACAATAGAACATGAAACGCTTTATACACATCATAATAATGCTTGCAGTGGCAATAAGTGCCCAGGCTCAGGTGATACAGTCAATCAACAAGCAGAACATGAAGTTTGAAAACAGAGACAAGCCCGAGCCAGTAAAGGAAAAGCCTGCCATTGACTATTCTATCGTCATCGACACCACTACCCTTTATTTTGCCCTTATCGACTCGGCTCAGCACCACATCAACCTAAAGCAATGGGCCGTTGCCGAGAGATTCCTGCTCGACGCCATCAAGGCCGAGCCCGGCAATCCCAGCAACTCGCTCCTGCTGTCGAACCTGGCAACCATGCAACGTCGCCAGGGCAAACTCGCCGAGGCCATCAAGAACTACTCCATGGCCATCGACCTCACCCCTAATGCCGTCACGCTGCTTCACAACCGCGCGGCACTCTACACTGTGGTCGACAGCATCGCCCGTGCTCAAGCCGACTATGAGCGCATCATGGAACTCGATCCTGCCGATGTTGAGTCAAGATATAATCACGGAATGATTGCGCTTAACCTGGGCGACAGCAAGACCGCCGAGAAAGATTTCAACAGCATCTTGAGCATCAACCCCAACTCAGGAATGGGAAAACAGGGGCAAGGCTATCTCAACAAGCATGCAGGCAACTACGACAAAGCGGCTGAATGCTTTAGCGAGGTAATAAAAGTGAGACCCACGTCCACCCTACTCGCCAACCGTGCCGACTGCTACCTGGCGACCAAGCGGCTGAACGATGCTTCGCTCGACATTGCTAATGCCCTGGAACTCGACCCCGACGACCCTTATATCTACGTCTTGCGCGCCAAGCTCAACAAGCTGCGCTTCAACCGCAGCGATATGGAGCGCGACATCAAGCTCGCCGTTGCCCATGGGCTAGACGAGAAAGAAGTGAAACAACTCCTGGGTGAGTAATAACAGCCCCAGATGAGAGAACACCATGCTTTTACGTCAATGCTGGTTGTGACAAATGACGGAATTCCACAAAACTGAGGGTGTTGCAAAAGGCTGGTTGTTCCCTCATCTCCCTCTCTAAGATAGACCAATGGTGCAAGCCGAAGCCAGCGGCAAAACTTGTTTTGGCATTGGTGAGGCGCAGCCCATTGATGCTGAAAGAGCGGGATGGGGGAAGTATGACAAAAAGCAATGCTATTGTTGCTCGGTCTTTTGCAACACTCTACCTGCAAAATGAAAATTTCTCGTCTTGCCACAACACTCCCCTTGCCTATTGAGAATTAGACATTCGTTTCAGGATGTTATAGCTTGGGAGGATGCCCAGTTCGCCGGCTTTACTCAGGTCGGCAGTTCCTTTTTCCTTGTCGCCAAGTTGCATGTGTATTAATCCACGATTGAAATAGGCCTCTCCCAAGTCGGGCTTGAGGTTGATTGCCTTGGAATAATTTATCAAAGCATTAGAATAATCCTCCATTGATGCCTGCAGATGTGCCAGGTTGTAGTAGGCATAGGTATTGCGTGGCGACAACTTGATAACCATGTTAATGTCGTCAAGCATCTGGGCATACTCAGTCTTAAGCCTCTGGCTGCTGAGCATAGCCTGCGCCTGAGCATCTTCTTGAGTCGCTTGAGCGGGAGTGCTCTTCTCCATTTCATGCTTGAGCTGGCGGGCATTAAAGCGCAAGAAGTAACCCAGCGAGAAGTCGGGTGTCATTTCCAGCGCACGAGTGGCGTCGGCAATAGCGGCGTCAACGTTGCGCAGCAGCAGGTAGTCCATCGCACGGCCAAAGTAGTCGATAGCACGGGGCTTGGCAGCCGTCGATATCAACCCATTGAAATACTGCACACTGGCAAACCGTGAGCGCAGTTCATCCTCAGTAAGATTCATAGCATTGGAAACCAGAGTGAGCGTCTTGGGCAGCACATGCATGTCGTTGACCTGCGACATCTCCTTGATAAAATGGGTGCGGCCATTGAGCTTGTTGTCATAACTATAATAGGACAAGGTGA
Organism: uncultured Prevotellaceae bacterium; assembly: GCA_900318065.1. Classification (GTDB taxonomy): domain Bacteria; phylum Bacteroidota; class Bacteroidia; order Bacteroidales; family Muribaculaceae; genus Sodaliphilus. The sequence continues at coordinate 7,766 of ONIY01000018.1, read as the reverse complement.
ACTGGCCCTGTGGCACCACTTCCACATTGTTGTCCTGCACAAAACCACGTGAGCGACTACGGTAGCGGCGATGACCAGCAATTTCATCATAGAAGCCATCGCTCTCGACCGCCACCTCGGGAGTGAAATTATTGTCAACATCAACAGCGAGAAGCTGGCTGAACCGCTTCTGCACATCTTCAACACTCTCTTCAAGGCTGTTGCTCCTTGCAGCGAGCTGCTCCATCTCTTCACGCTTGGCTTGCGCTTCACGCTCCTGCTTGTCGGCATGCTGCTTGAAGCGACGGTTATACAGTTCCTCGCTGTGGTGGCGCTCTTTGAGCAAGGGATTGAAACTGCTGTAATGCACACCTTTCTTTTTCATCACGCCAACAGCCGTCTCAAGGTCGCTTTCATAGCCTCGCTTATCGCCCAGCTTTTGCTTGAGTTGAGCACGAATCATGTAGCCGCTCTCAAAATTAGGATACTTAGCCAGGATCTCGTTGAAGTCGCGCAAGGCGAGCTTGTATTGCTTGGTGTCGATGAGAAGCACCGCGCGCTGGTAGAGTGCCACAAAGTCGCTCTTGTCCTTGGCAAGCATTGCGTCGAGGCCCTTGATTCCCTGCTGGTATTGCCCGGTGTTGATGAGAAGCATGGTGCGGTTATACAGTGCTGGATAATTGTCGCTGTCGTGAGCAAGCACAAAGTCATAGTCCTCGATTGCCTTGTTCCTGGCGCCCACCTCGGTGCGCAGCAAGGCCCTGTTGTATCTTGCAGTGAGATTCTCGGGCTCGAGCGCTATGGCATAGTCGAGATCGGCCATAGAGCCCCGATAGTCAAACATCTGATACCTCATGATTGAGCGATTGATATAGTAGGCCACTTTATTAGGCTCAAGCTTTATCACCTCGTCCAGGTCGGCAAGAGCCTTGAGTGTGTCTTTTACCACGGTGTAATTAATCTCACATCGCATGAGATAGGCTTGAGAATTGCTCTTGTTGATGTCGATAGCCCGAGAGATGTAGTCGAGCGAACCAATCGTGTCGGCCTGCTCTATCTTCATCTGCGCCATGGCAAGATACACTCTCTCGTTGGTAGTGTCGCGCTCCAGTACCCACTTGAGGCAACTGTCGGCTTGCTCATAGCGCTTGAGCGCCATGTTGCACATGCCCATGTTGAGAATGAGGTCTTTATCGTTGGGCCAGTCATTGAGACAGTGCTGATAGTCCAGGATTGCGTCCTCAAACTTGTGAGAGTTGTGCCTGGCGATAGCCCTGATGCGATAACTGTCGCGGATGAACGGGTTGATGTCGATGCACTGCGATGCGTCGGCATCGGCACCAGTCCAGTCGCCCAGTGAAACCTTGGCAACGGCACGATAGTAATAAGGCTCAGCAAGATAGGGCTTCTGAGCTATAACCTGATTAAAATACTGGATTGCAAGGATGTAGTCGTCAAAGTACAGCGCATTGCGGCCAATGTTCAGAACCTGCTCGGTATTGATTTGAGCAACTGCCACTGCGCTGTGCATTGTTGCTGCCGCAACAATCAAAGCGGTTACTATGTATCTCCTTAATGATAATCTCAAAGTCTCTCTAATACTACAAGCACTTTTTCCTCCTCCTTGCCCAGAGGTTTCATTTCCTTGGTGCAAAGCACAACCTCGCGGTCGTTATACTTGTCCTTGCGACAATATTGTGTCTCTTCGAGAGCGATAAGCAGTCGAGTCTCGGTGTCGATATACTTCCACTGGTTGCGGGTAGATATCAGGTCTTCAAATTCGATGCCATGGTCAACCGATGGGTCAATGTAGATGACACCGTTCACAATGTTCTCGCCACTGAAGATGTTAACCTTCTTCATGTCAATATCGTTGACGAGCATGATACCGCATTTCTCCACGTCCTTGTCATTGATTTTCATGACTTTCCAACTACCGTTCATGAAGTCGAGGTCTTGCTTGCGCAGTTTCATCACCACGTTCTTCCTTTCCTTGAGCAGCATGTATTCACTCTCGCCTTCCATCTCAAGAACGATGCTCTTCTCCTTCTTGAGCACGTCGAGCATTGCCCTTTCAACATCGCGCTCAAGATAGCCACCCATCTTCCTGGTGGTCACAAGATTGCCAAAGTTAATCTTGCTGCCGTTGATGTAGAACGACGCGTTGAGGCTGTTGGCACCAGTGTTTCCATAGAGATTGACGGCATGGTCATCACGCATCTTGGTGTCGAAGAACAAGTAAGCCCTTGAGCCGCGAGGCAGGTCCACCTTCTCGCCCTTTACCTCTACCACGTCCCACTCGCCATAGAGCTGGTCTAAACTACTGAATGTGAGCTGCTCAACATATTCTTTCTTGGGCTCATCCTCAACATAAACGATTTTAGGACTGCGGCGCTTGTTCTTATTCTTGTTGTTGCGGTTATCGGCCATGCCAGTCATGGCAACTACCGCAACAATCATTGTCAATATTGTGAGTTTCTTTATCATTATCGTTGTTTAGAAATTGATTACTTTATTTTTAGCAAACAAAATTCGTCATTTTTCATAATATGTGCAAATTTGAACGTTACTTTTATCATTTTTTTATATCTTTGCATACCAATAATAGTTGCTATTATATTTATTTAAGGTAATCATTCACAATTAATTCAATAGTATTATCATGACAAAATTAACGAAATCGGGACTCAATCCTCAAGATTTTGAGGCTACAGTCGATGAGAAAGATGTTAAGCTCTTTGTCCTTACCAACTCTAACGGTGTGGAAGCCTGCATCACCAACTATGGTGGCAGGATCGTGAGCCTCATGGTTCCTGACCGCGAAGGCAAGCTCACCGATGTGGAACTAGGACACGACAGCATTGTCAACTACCTTGCCGACGACGGCAACTTTGGCGCTTTGATAGGCCGTTACGGCAACCGCATTGGCAACGGACGTTTCACTCTCGACGGCAATGAATACACCCTTCCCATCAACAATAACGGGCACTGCCTGCATGGTGGTCTCAAGGGATATGACAAGAAGGTGTGGGACGCCAAGCAAGACGGCAACCGCCTGGAGCTCACACTCGTCGACCCCGACGGCACCGAGGGATTTCCTGGAACACTCAACGTGAAAGTGGTGTATACCCTCACCGATGACAACGCCATCGACATTGAGTACAGTGCCACCACCGACAAACCCACCATCGTCAATCTCACCAATCACTCCTATTTCAACCTCAACGGCGACCTGGCATCAAGCATTCACAACCATGTGCTAAGAGTGGACGCCGATCGAATCACTCCAGCCGACGAGACATTGATTACCGATGGATCTTTCATGGATGTCACCGGCACACCCTTCGACTTCCGCACCGCCAAACCCATTGGCCAGGACATCAATGCCGACAACGAGCAACTGAAGAACGGCAATGGCTATGACCACAGTTTTGCCCTCAACCACCCAGGCGACATCAGCAATGTTGCCCTGAGCGTGATGTCGCCAGTGACTGGCATTGTGATGGAAGTATACACTACCGAGCCTGCCGCACAAATGTATACCGGCAACTTCCTCGACGAGAACCTGAAAGGGAAGTTTGGCGTGGGCTATCCAGCACGCTCGGCTGTGGCTTTTGAGACCCAGCACTACCCCAACACCCCCAACTGCCCCGAGTATCCATCGTGTGAGCTACGTCCCGGCGAGACCTACTACACTCGCACCATCTACAAATTCAAGGTGGAGAAGTAAGCACTAATCACTTGCTGTATATCAGGAAGAAATGTAGCAACCCCAAAAAACAAAGCCTTGAGATTTTCACTCAAGGCTTTATTGTATCTATCAATAGCAATGATTCCCATTAGAGGTCGTCGCCTCCACCTTGCTCTTCACGGAACTCGTCGTTGAGCTCGGCAAGTTCTTCCTCATTGAACTCCTCGTCACCATAGAACTCTTCCATTTCCTCGATATTAGTGTCGATTTTCAATGTCTTGGCATCGGCAAAGAACTCATTGGCAAGCACCTCTTGTGGAGCCTTGCCTTCCTTGCGCTGGCACAATGGGTCGTGCAGATTCTTTCCAGGAACGGTCTCCTTGAGAATCATGTAGAAATAACGGTCGCTCAAATAATCAAAAACAAACTTGAGTTTTTGTCCCTCGTCGTCGAGAAGTTCATCGAGCGGAGTGTCTTCCATCAGCCAGATGTCTTCGTCGGAATCGGAGTCCATATCATAATAAGTGATTTCTTTCTCTTTGCCCCAATCTTCGTCGCAAATGATGAAAGAGTCCATCTGGCTCTTGTCATAGCCTGCAGCCTCAAGAATTGTGTTTCGCAGTCGCAAAAAAGTATCGGAACTATCAATAGCAATCTCTAATTTGAAATTCTCTGATTCTTCTGAACCTATCAGAAACTTGTAAATCATATTCTGTTTGTTTTTATTGATAATTTGTTTTCGCTTGCGAAATTAGTAAAAAAATGAATTATGCAAGCAATAAAGGCACTTTTTTTTGTCAACAAGCAAAAAAAAACTCTTTTCCAAATATTTCACGATAAAAAACAGTCTGAAAACGGCGTTTTTCGCGCTTTTTTATTCAATTTCTTGCAGCGCCCCAGTGGTGGAGTCGATAATAAAACCGCGCACCTCAACATCACGGGGGAACAACGGATGGCGGGTAATGGTAGCCACAGTAGAGCGCACCGACTGCTCGGTGTCGTGGAACCCTTCAAGCCATTGGTCCAGGTCAATGCCACTATTATTCAGGGCAGTAATCACTTCGGGACTTACACCACGCTCAACCATGTGATGCTCAAATTCCTTGAACGACATGTGGCATGCTCCACAATTGCTGTGGGCAACCACCATTATCTCTTCAACACCCAGTTCATAGACAGCGACAAGAATCGAGCGCATGGCACTGTCGAATGCCGACAGCACCAGTCCGCCAGCGTTCTTGATAATCTTTGCGTCACCATTCTTGAGCCCCAGAGCGGCAGGAAGCAACTCAGTCAATCGAGTGTCCATACAACTGAGCACCGCAAGTTTCTTTTCAGGATACTTGCTGGTTACATATTTCTCATAGCCTTTGTTTGCAACAAAGTCATGGTTAAATTTTAGAATGTCGTCAATCATATAGTTATCAGTTGTCAGTTTTCAGTTATCAGTTTTCAGTTATCAGTAAAATAGTTGAGTAGTAGAGCAGTCGAACTATCGAGCAGTCGAGCAGTCGAGGGATCAATTGTGCATTGTGCATTATGAATTATGCATTGACTAAAGCCGCAGGCGCAACTTAACACTTATCTTTTCGTCATTTTCTCGACCATTATCACTCCCAGGAGGACCAGTGCGCAGCCCACTACCGCCACCGCTCCCACTCGTTCGTTAAGAACTATCACACCTATTATAATAGATATAACCGGGTCGAGATATAGGTAATTGCTCGACCTGATGGCACCTATCTTCTTTATCACAAGGTTCCAGATAAAGAACGCCGCCATTGAGCAGATTAGTGCCAGGAACAGCATGTTGGCAAGAACATCGGTCCGCAGCAATGTCGACAAGGGAGTTCGTGGTTCGCAAAACATCACAGGCAGAGCGCACAGCGTGCCATAAATCATCACTTTGCGAGTTATCGAGAGCGTGCTGTGCCTGCCTTGCACACGCTTTAGAATCACACAATAAACCGCCCAAGCGAGAGCCGCCAGGAATGCGAGCACATTGCCAAGCAAGCCATTGCCCCACACAAATCCCTCGCGAAAAGTCACCACAGCCACACCGGCAAATGCCACCATCGAACTCAAGAGTATCTTCCATGAAAAATGCTCTTCCTTTAGGAATATTGCCGCCAAGATGGTGGTGAGGAGTGGATTAACAGCTATCACTATCACAACATCACTGAGCAGAGTGAGTTTGAGCGCAATGTTCTGTAGCACAAAGTACATAGCGCCTCCCGTTAGTCCGCACAAGAAAGCCAGCAACTCGTCGGGCCAGCCCCAGAACGACACCTTGAAACGTGAAATCACAAGAAGTCCCAGGTAGGCTATTGCCGAGCGATAGACAAAAATCTCGGTGGGAGTGATGCCGGCATCCAGTAGCAGTCGTGTGCAAGGAAATGATGCTCCCCATGCCACTATCACCAGGATTGCCACCACATGAAACCACCAGTCGGTATTTCTCTTCTCTTCAATCATTTTGTAAGCCATTGTTTTCGTTCGTCCTCACTCATGTGCTCGATGGCGTAACGCAGCGCGGTGCGAGGCATTGTGGCAGCATGTTGCCCAAGGAAGTCGCGCAGCAGGCCCATGTCCACCCGCTTGCCCATCTCACGCAGCAACCACCCCACCGCCTTGTGCATCAAGTCGTGTGGGTGATGCAGGTGCCACTCGGCATATCGCAGCGTGTAGAATGGCACGCCTTGTCGCAGAGGTTCCATAGTGCACACTATCGACATGCGCTGCTCCCACAAGTTGTCGCTTGCGGCGAGACGGTCGATAACAGCCAGTTTCTCAGGGTCGCTATATCGCGACGGCACCATGAGCCACCGTCCCAGAATCTTATATACCGAGAGGTCCACCAGGTCCCAGTTGCTTGCACTGCGCGCATGTTCCAAATAGAACTCCACTATTGCGTCGCGACGTGCTGTGGCATCGGCATTGTCGAGCACAAGCTTGGTGCATTGAGCCTCAAACTGCGCCACCAGCACCAGCAGGCCACACAGCCGCACTTCGTGCCACTCCGAGTCGAGCAACCGGGCAACCTCGCTGAGTGGCAAAGCCTTGCATTGCTTAGCCACCTTGCGGGTCTCGGGCACCTTGATCCCCAGGAACTTGTCGCCATGGCCATAGGCACCTGGCTCGCACTTGAAAAAGCGCATCAAGTGCTGCGCCTGGCGCTGGTCACCAAGCGACTGCAAGTGGTCAACAACCTGAGTGGCTGTAATCAACTGTGCCACTGCGCCCTATCTAATGAAGTTCATACCCTGCCATTCGGTTTCCACTTCGGGCGCGGGCAGCTGAGACTTCTCAATGCCCTTGAGCATCCATGCCATGTTGCGTGCAAGCTGGCGCATCGTCTGCCTGCCCTCGCTGTCGAGTTGTGCCTCACCAGGATTCATGCCAAAGACAATGTTCCAGTACTGTGAGGTCACCAGCGGCATGTTCACCATTTGGAACGGCATCTGCAGAGTTTGGAAAGCGGCTGTAGAGCCTCCACGGCGACACACGGTCACTGCGGCGGCAGGTTTGTTGGCAACCTGCGCACCGGCAAAGAATGCACGCTGAATGAGCGACAGCACCGGTCCTGCAGGCTGGCCGTAATACACTGGCGAGCCAACCACCAGAGCATCGGCTTCATTGATTTTATCAATCATCTCGTTGCAGATGTCGTCAGTAAAAATGCACTTGCCATTGCCATTCTCGTGGCACTTGCCACACGCCATGCAACCACGCACGGGCTTCACGCCAATCCATGCAATCTCGGTCTCAATGCCCCGATCATTAAGGGTCTTTGCTATCTCCTCAAGAGCAACGCATGTGTTACCATTCTTGCGAGGTGAGCCATTAATCAATAATACTTTTGACATAGTTCTTAGATATTATACTCAAATAAACTGCACAAAATTAGGCAAAAAAAGTGTAATAGAAAAAAACAAACAACGATATCAACAAAAAACGCCATAAAAAACCCGCTGCCTATAACCCACAACTGAAAACTATTTACTACCTTTGCAGCCAAATTCAGAAAAGACTACTATATGGCAAACAATTCATTACTTGAGCGACTGGAAGGCCTCGACGCACGGTTTGAGGAGAT
>ONIY01000064.1:6805-16839 GCA_900318065.1 uncultured Prevotellaceae bacterium | reverse complement strand
ATCACGCTTTCAATTCTTTATACCTTATTATAGATATAATTTTGCGTGTTTTGAAGCAAAAACGCTGTTGACTTTCAGACTGTTTAGAAAACCAAACGGTTTTTTTTAATACACAATAATAATAATAAAACTTTTACAAAATGAAACAAAAAATCAAACTATGGGCATGGAGGACCTTGCTAAGCCTCACATGCCTAATCACAGCAAGCACGGCATGGGCGAGTTTCAATCTCTATGTCAAGCCCTACTCAAGCGATTATTATATTCATACTTGGGGTGGAACAATCCAAAAAGTTGATGGAACTACCGTTACAGGTTCTGTATGGCCAGGAACACTGTTCAATAAAAATTTTGATATTGAAGTGATAGGTGGCACCACATGGTATGTGATACCTGTTACTACCGAGTCAATCAGTTACATTATTAATGTTGGAAGCGACCAACACCAAACTGGTGATCTCTTGGCAAATGAGACAAAATTTGTGACTTATGCTGAGAATGCTTCAGATATTACCGATGAGACTTCAAATTATAGTAAATATTTAGACACATACTATGCCACAGGTAACAACGCAATTGTCTTTGGCACAGCATGGTCGGCCACTGCTAAGGAGATGGCTAATGATTACAACGGCACTTGGACCTGGACTTCTGAAGAGTTTAGCATGGAGGAAAATGAGTCGATAGGTTTCAAAGTCGTAAAAAATGGAACAGATTGGATTCCCAGTGGCAGTGGAAATGAGACAACATTGACAGCCCCATCGCAAGGAACTTACAAACTCACTGTCAGCTATACTCTTAATGCAACCGCAGCGACAGGTGTGTTGACTCCAATATCGGTGATGCCAGTGGCACCTACCTTCTCAATAGCCAGCGGCACTTATGACACCAATCAAAACGTCACTATTTCATGCGCTACCGATGGTGCCACCATCTACTACACCACCGATGGCAGCGATCCTAGCACTAGCAGTAGTGTCTATAGCGAGGCTATTAGTCTTGATGACGAGGGAACATACACTATCAAGGCCATTGCGGTAAAGGATGGCAATACCAGCACCGTGGCCAGTGCAACCTATACTATCAAGTATAATGACATCTACCTCTTTGGTTCAGTGGGTATTCAGCATGCCTGGAATTTCAACAACGGCAACTATAAGCTCATCACAGCCGATGGCGTGAACTACACTGGTGTGTATCGCGTGAACAAGAACACTGGTGAGGACGTAGGTTACTTCATCCTGGGTAGCGCAACAGGTATTGATTGGGGTGACGAGCAGATGATAGGCTCAAATGCTACAGGTGAAAACTGGGATATTAACGATGAAACCATAGAAACTGCAATGACCACTGTTCCTCGCAGTAAAAAGCCATGGAAGGTGTTAACAGGTGAGGGACTATATGAGTTTGATTACAACCGTGCTAACAACACACTGGTGGTAACCAAGTTCCACGGTAAGTCAATCTTTGTCTATGACTATGCTCGTCCTTATATCTATGCCGAGGATGCCAAGGACACTCCATTGAATGGCGAGTATCCTGGTGCCAACATCAATATCATTGATGAGACCGTGGGCGGTCACAGTGGCTTGAGCACTGCTGGTAACGGTTCGGGACTTGGCAAGGGCACATTGGGATGGTATGAGTTCCCAATTGCTTCAACTCATTATCCCATCACCTTCAAGTTCCTCCACAATGGCGACAACAAGGTGACTGAGAGCGAGTTAATCGAGACCAGCGACGATATCTACTACTACTGGGATGGTGAGCAATATGTGAAGCTCGACTCACGCGACGATGCTGCCAACCTGCGCCGCATCGTGGCTCACGTGCGAGTGCAAGGCACCAAGGTGCCCACTTGCGATGGCGTGGCGATGAATGGTCCCAGCTCGTTCTATGGACAGATGTACTACTGGATGGCTGTGACTAAAAACAATGAGGGCGTTCGCATGCAAATCACCGATGGCACTCACACCTATGACCAGACCATCACCAGCGACATTTATCTTGAGTGGACCGACGCCAATAGCAATTCTTACAATTTGATTAATGAGACAACCTTGCAAAGTCGCTTAGCAAGCAAGACTGGCGTGGGAACAATCATCCACCTGCAGAAGAACCGCAACACCGCCGAGACTCATGACACTAACGTGCTGGGTGTTAACACCTGGGTGTGGAGCGCAAGCGAGAATAAAAATGTCAACACCACCAACCTGGGCCGCACCTGGTGGGGTCGCCATCAATCGAAATGGGCAGGCGAAACCTCGGATGTCAATTATAAGAACTCACGTTTTATCTATCAAGAGAACGGTCTTAATGGCCAGCCCGATGTGTATATTGAGACATCAGAGGATGGTGCCGAGTGGTACACTTGGTATGAGGACAACAGTGTTGCCAGCGTAACGTTTGGTTATGGAACACTGGCCAGTGATGCAACTTATCCTTATTATGACCCAGACAAGGATAAAAAGCAATTCAATGCTACCTATGAGTCGCCAGCAGTGACTCAGCAGGCAGGTGAGTTGTGGTATGTATGGACTCCCGATTTCACTAAGACCGGCAACGACAACGGTGAATTGATCGATGTGACCCGCACTTATGAGAGCCGTGCCAAGCAAAAGGCTTTGTGCTCAACAGTGCGCGAGGGTAACTTCGTTTATTATACCGATATCAAGGGATGGGGTGACGATAATATCTTCTGCTACATTTTTGACGGCACTGAGTCGTTGGTTGGTCGTTGGCCAGGTATCCAAATGACAAAGATTGGATATGACGACGAGGGACATCCTGTCTACCTGATTGATCTTTCCAATTATAATTTGCCATCTGCTTCAAGCACCACAGGCATTATCTTTAATAACGGTAAGGAAGAGACCGACAACACTAAAGCACAGACCGGAAACCTCGAGTGGGAGAATGGTGGTTGCTACGACTACCTGGGGCTCATCTACCGCATTGGTGGCAATACCGATGTTATCGAGAATGAGCCTGACGACAATCCTGCTACCCTCACCCTGCGTGGTGTGTGGTACAGCCGTGTGAAGGGCACTCTCTTTGCCAAGGGTAATAATGACTACAACAACAAGAGCGTGAATGGATATGGCTACATCGACTTCGCAAGAATGGAGACCAGCGCTGGCGTGCTTCAAAATTGGGATTACGACCAGAGCAACTGGGTAGAGATTGAACCCAGCGAGAGCGTGAGCAAAGAGGATCTCAAGGGCCTGTTGTACAAGGATTTCACCCTCTATGGCACCAAACTTAGCAGTGTGAACCCACGCTTCAAGGCGATTTCTATCAGCAATACGGCTAATGCTGCTGAATACACCCCCAACCATTTCACTCCAGCCCATTTCAACGGCACTCCATACCAGAAGCGCCGTGGCGACGGCGAGTGGTACTTCTTTGTAGAACCTAAGCCCAACGAGTTTGCCGTGATTGACTGGGCTATCTATAAAGTAGCCGACGATGCATTCTATGCTTATGCCAACACTGGTTTTGATGGTACTATCAACATTGACTGGAGCTACCACGACAAGTTCTACAGTGAACAGAATATGACAACCGATCTTACTGAAGGAGAGATGGAACTGTGTGGCGTGAATCCAGGCACTCTCAAAGACTTGACTGGCTACAGTGGTTGGTATGCCATTGTCAAGTTGAAAGAGACTCAAGCGGTTCAAGGTGTTCCAGCTTATGGTGCTAACGAGGTATCACCATCTAATAGCACTGCAAAATACACCGTTTATCCTATCTTGCTCAATGATGATATGGCTACCGCTATCGAGACCATTAGCAGCGACAAGGTTGCTCGCACTCTCAAGGGCACTCGCTACTACAACTTGATGGGTGTTGAGTCGAGCACTCCATTCCAGGGTGTGAACATTATCGTTAAGGAATACACCGACGGCTCTCGCGAGTCTTCTAAGGTTATTATGCGATAACTCGTTAACACACAACTTCTAACAAAAAATGAGACTCGGGCAAACCTGAGTCTCATTTTTTTATGCTTCTCCTCTCTCTTTTCTAATGTAGCAATTGTGCATTGTGCATTTCAAAGAGAGGCGAGCGAGTCGCTGTGCAGGGCGAATGCCTCGGCGGCGGCGCAACGGCTCTCTATGCCGCGAAAGTGCTCCATAGTGGTGTGCCAGCCGTCGTAGAGTGCCTGCATGCCCTGACTCACGTGGCAGTTGCACGCCTCGTGTTTGCGCTCGAGCACCGCCTCGATGTTCACCCAGTGAGTGGGGTGGAACATCTGCGTTTGCTCGCCAGTCATCACCTCAAAGTAGTAGAGCTGGAACCTGCGGTCGAGGCGTCGCCACGCGTCGAGCACCAGTGTGCCACACACCGCATGGTCGCGGTGGGCGTCGATGGGCCAGTGGGTGAACACCACGTCGGGGTTCTCGCGGTCGATGAGTTCGCGCATCTCCTTATATCGCTCCAGGTTCACCTGCGTGTTGCCGTCAATCTGGCTCATGAAAATGTGCCTTGCGCCAGTGATGCGGCAGGCGTTCTCGCTCTCCACCACACGAATGGCAGCTGCCTCGTCGTGGCTCTTGCCAGCAATTCCTGCCTCGCCGCGGGTGAGGTAGACACACACCACCTCATGGCCCGCGTCGGCGAGCAGACACATTGTGCCACCGCAGCCCGTCTCGGGGTCATCGGGATGCGCCCCAATCACAAGCACCTTGCGTCGTCGTGTGTCCACAATCTTGCCATTGTCACTAGCCATTGCTGGCAATCCCAGAATAGTAGCGCCCAAAGCCGCAGCGCCCATGTTCTTTATCATTTCACGTCGATTCATGGTTCTAAAAATTTAGTTCACAAAAATAATGAAAAAAATCAAATTATAAAAATATCGACATAAAGCCGTCTAGAATTTCTAGAATTGATTTCTAGATTTCCTAGTCACTCCTATCCACTCCTATCCCGCCCCTTTGCAAACGATTTCATAGTTTTTTGCTCCTTATTATAATAAATAATTGAAATATGTGGTTTTTTGTTAGTAATTTTACTCACTAGAAAAAATAATGAAAAAAATACATAGCTATGAAACTAATTTTCAATCTTGACTATCAGACTATCTTTGGAGAGGAGATAGTGCTGCACATTGACGACAGCAAGCTCGACTTCCTAGACCGGGCACACAAGATGACCACTGCCGACGGAAGGCGATGGACATGCGAGGTGAGCTATCCCGGAGTGAGCGGACGTCACATCGACTACTACTACAGCGTGAATCGTGGCGACGAGGAGATGCGCCATGAGTGGCAGACGGTGCCTCACCGTCTCGTGTTCTCGTGCGCCAAGGCTAAGCGTTACACCATCTATGACCACTGGCTCGACCTGCCCGAGGACAGCTACCTCTACAGCAGCGCATTCACCGATTGCCTTGCCGAGCGACCCGTGCGCAAGCTCGCCAGCACCGGCTTTGGCAAGACTGCCATCATCAACGTGCGCGCACCTCAGCTCGCTGGCAACCAGCACCTGGTGCTGTGTGGCGAGGGTCCAGCTCTGGGCGACTGGAGCGCCAAGCGTGGCCTTGAGATGACCGAGATTACCCACAACCAGTGGGCTATCAAGCTCAATACCTCCAAACTTGCCGGCAACCGCATCGTCTTCAAGTTTGTAGCCCTCGACGACAAGGGCAACGTGTGCTGGGAGGAGTGTGACAACCGCAGCATCGAGCTGCCCGAGCTTGCCACTGGCGACGTGGTGTGCTACGAGCTGCCACAGGCCACCTTCCCACTGCCCGCCTGGCGTGTGGCAGGTACTGTGATTCCCATCTTCTCGCTGCGCAGCAAGCAAAGTGCAGGAGTGGGCGACTTTGGCGACCTCAAGAAGATGATCGACTGGATGGAGCGAACCGGCCAGCGTGCCCTGCAAGTGCTCCCCATCAACGACACCACCATCACCAAGACGTGGACCGACAGCTACCCCTACAACAGCATCTCGATCTATGCCCTGCACCCCATGTATGTCGACCTGCGTCAGCTTCCAGCCCTCAAGGACGTGGAGAAGATGAAGCACTACCTGGCTCAGGGCAAGGAACTCAATGCCCTGCCACAAATCGACTACGAGCGCGTCAATGAGCTCAAGCTCGGTTACCTGCGCGACGTGTGGGAGCAAGAGGGCGAGAAGATTGTCAAGGGCAACGACTATAAGAAGTTCTACAACGACAACAAGCGCTGGCTCGTGCCTTATGCCGCCTTCTGCGTCCTGCGCGACAAGTATGGCACAGCACGCTTCCTCGACTGGCCAGCACACAAGCAGTTTACTGCCGACCTCAAGCGACGCGTCGAGGACACTACCACCGACATGGGCCGCGAGGCTGCCTTCTGGATGTTTGTGCAGTTTGAACTCAGCAAGCAGATGAAGGCTGCTCACGACTATGCCCGCAGCAAGCACGTGATCCTCAAGGGCGACATCCCCATTGGCATCAGCCCCAACGGCTGCGACGCCTGGGTAGAGCCCAACTACTTCAACATGAACGGCCAGGCGGGTGCACCACCCGATGCCTTCAGTGCCGACGGCCAGAACTGGGGCTTTCCCACCTACAACTGGGACGAGATGCTCAAGGACGGTTGCCAGTGGTGGGTGCGCCGCTTCCAGAACATGAGCGAGTATTTCGATGCCTACCGCATCGACCATGTGCTCGGCTTCTTCCGCATTTGGGAAATCCCCATCAGTTCGGTTCAAGGCTTGCTGGGCCAGTTCTCGCCAGCGCTGGGCATGACCCGCGAGGAGGTAGAGGGCTACGGGCTGCACTGGCAGGAGGAGTTCTTTACCGAGCCTTTCATCGCCGACTGGATCATCGACCGCGTCTTCGGGCCTCACGCTCAGCGCGTGCGCGACACCTTCCTTCAGCACTCTCACGACGACATCTGGAAACTGCGTCCCGAGTATGACACTCAGCGCAAGGTGGAGGCAGCCTTTGCCGGCAAGACCAGCGACGACGACAAGTGGGTGCGCGACGGACTGTACTCGCTCATCAACAACGTGCTCTTCGTGCGCGACCGCAAGGATGCCAACAAGTTCCACCCACGCATCACTGCACAGTTGGCTCTCATCTACGAGGCCCTGTGGGACAGCGACAAGGAAGCTTTCAACCGCCTCTACAACGACTACTACTATCGCCGCAACAACCGCTTCTGGTATCACGAGGCGATGAAGAAGTTGCCACGCCTGGTTCAGGCCACACGCATGCTCGTGTGCGCCGAGGACCTGGGCATGGTGCCCGACTGCGTGCCCTGGGTAATGAACGAGCTCAAGATCCTGAGCCTCGAGATTCAGTCTATGCCCAAGGACAACAAGCTCAAGTTTGGCAACCTCCAGAACAATCCCTACCGCTCGGTGAGCACCATCAGCACCCACGACATGAGCACACTGCGTCAGTGGTGGGACGAGGACTGGCAGCTCTCGCAGGAGTATTACAACGAGGTGATGTGGAAGACAGGTCCCGCGCCTCATCCACTGCCAGGATGGCTCGCTCGCGACATCGTTGCCCAGCACCTCTACAGCCCGTCGATGCTGTGCTTGCTCAGTCTGCAAGACTGGCTCTCAATCGACGAGCAGCTGCGCTTGCCCGATGCTAATGCCGAGCGCATCAATGTGCCTGCCAACCCGCGTCACTACTGGCGTTACCGCATGCACATGACCATCGAGGACTTGATGGACAACACCGAGTTCAACGCTAAGGTTAAGCAGCTCATTGCTCAAAGCAACCGTTAATTATCAACCAGGAGGTTCTAGATTTTCTAGATATTCTAGAGTGTCTAGAACCTCTTACTTAATACCACTCAACAATTATTTTATGAAACTCAAGATCTTAACTACGATAGTTGCCCTCTTTGCCATGCTCACGGCAGGTGCCCAGCAGGTGCTCTCGCCTAATGGCAACGTGCAGGTGAAATTCTCGCTCGACCAGCAGGGCTGTCCCACCTACGAGATGCTCTACAAGGGCAAGCAGGTGATTAAGCCCAGCCACATGGGCTTTGACCTGGCACCCGACAAGCACGCCAGCAAGGGCATGGCAGAGACCGACTTGCTCGACGGCTTCAGCATTGCCGGTTCGCAAGTGACATCGCACGACGACACTTGGACTCCCGTGTGGGGCCAGTATAAGAGCATCCGCAACAATTATAACGAGATGGAGGTCAACCTCTACCAGGCGAGTGCCAATCGCCGCATGACGCTGCGGTTCCGCGTCTATGACGACGGCATGGGATTCCGCTATGAGTTCCCGTTGCAGAAGGATCTCAACTACTTCATTATCAAGGAGGAGAAGAGCGAGTTTGCCATGACAGGCAACCATCGCGCCTGGTGGATTGCTGGCGACTACGACACTCAGGAATATCCCGTGCAGGTGACAAGGTTGAGCGACATTCGCAGCCGCATCACCGCTTGTGCGCGCTGGGACGACCCCAATGGCACTGGCATTCGCCGCACCGACTACACCGAAGACCGCATGCGCGATGCTGTGGTGTGGGACAACGCTTCGCAGACCATCTTCTCACCCACTGGCGTGCAGACTTCGTTACAGCTCAAGACCGACGACGGCATCTACATCAACCTGCACGAGGCAGCGCTGGTCAACTATGGCGCCATGCACCTCAACCTCGACGACAAGAACATGGTGTTCACCTCATGGATTACCCCCGATGCCACTGGCTACAAGGGATGCATGCAGACGCCTTGCCAAACTCCTTGGCGCACCGTGCTCGTGAGCGACGATGCTCGCGACATGCTCGCCTCGAGCCTTATCCTAAACCTCAACGAGCCTTGCAAGATTGAGGACACCAGCTGGATTCATCCCACCAAGTACTGCGGTGTGTGGTGGGAAATGATTGTGGGTCACGGCGCGTGGAACTACACCGACGAGTTCCCAAGCGTGAAACTGGGCGAAACCGACTATTCCAAGGCGAAGCCCAATGGCCGCCATCGTGCCAACACCCAGGAAGTGAAGCGCTACATCGACTTCGCTGCCAAGAACGGCCTGGACCAGGTGCTCGTCGAGGGATGGAACATTGGCTGGGAAGACTGGGCCAACATGTGGAAGGCCGAGGTGTTTGACTTCGTCACTCCCTATCCCGACTTCGACCTCAAGTATCTCAACGACTATGCCCACAGCCGTGGCGTGAAGCTGATGATGCACCACGAGACAAGCTCGAGCGTGACAAACTATGAGCGTCACATGGAGAAGGCCTATCAACTCATGAACGACTATGGCTACGACGCAGTGAAGAGCGGCTATGTGGGCGACATTATCCCACGTGGCGACTACCACTACAGCCAGTCGATGAACAACCACTACCTCTATGCCGTGCAAGAGGCTGCCAAGCATCACATCATGGTCAACGCACATGAGGCTACGCGTCCCACCGGCCTGTGCCGCACCTGGCCCAATCTCGTGGGCAACGAGAGCGCCCGTGGCACCGAGTATGAGGCATTCTATGGCAGCAACCCCAACCACACGGTGATTCTGCCATTCACCCGCTTCCAGGGAGGCCCCATGGACTACACCCCTGGCGTGCTCGAGACGCGCCTCGAGAACTGGAGCGAGAACAAGCACATTGTCCACACCACAGTGGTGGGACAGCTGGCTCTCTACGTGGTGATGTGCAGCCCGTTGCAGATGGCTGCCGACCTACCACAGAACTACGAGAAATTTGACGACGCCTTCCAGTTCATTCGCGATGTGGCGCTCGACTGGGACGACAGCCGCTACATCGATGCCGAGCCTGGCGAGTACATCACCGTGGCTCGCAAGGCTAAGGGCACTGGCAACTGGTTCGTTGGTGGCAAGTGCAACGAGAACGGCCACAAGGTTGATGTTAAGCTCGACTTCCTTGACAAGGGACGCAAGTATGAGGCAATCATCTATGCCGACGACAAGGGCGCTCACTATGAGACCAATCCCGCGGCCTACACCATAACGAAGAAAACCGTTAAGCAGGGCGACGTGCTCAAGATGACCGAGGCCCCCGGTGGCGGTTTCGCTATATCAATCAAAGAACTTTAGGAAGTAGAAAAAA
>ONIY01000064.1:0-6786 GCA_900318065.1 uncultured Prevotellaceae bacterium | reverse complement strand
TCCACAATGAAAAAGATATTAATAACAGCAATTATTGCATTGACTATGGCAACAGCAGGTGCTCGCGACTACAGCTTCAACGAGATGACCTATACCCCCAAGGCAACCACCTTCTTCCTCAACACCAACGATGACGCGCAGGCCGTGACAGTGCGCATCTACGATGCGGGCAGCGACGGCAATATGCTCAAGAAGATTGACCTCAAGCGCGTCAAGGGAAGCAAGACTGAGTGGACTGGCAAGGTGAAAGGCGATCTCAAGGGGAGGTTCTACACCTTCGACGTGAAGTACAACGGTGCCTACATGGGTGAGAACCCAGGCATCTTTGCCAAGGCTGTGGGCGTGAACGGCCGCCGTGGCGCTATCATCGACCTTGCCGAGACTGATCCTGATGGATGGGGACAAGATGTGCGCCCCGCAATAGATCTCAAAGACCATGTGATATATGAGATGCACCACCGCGACTTCTCGATTGCACGCAACATCAATCTCGACCCAAAGGTTACCGTTAAGCGTGTGAGCACCAAGTATCCTGGAAAGTTCTTGGCACTCACCGAGCTGTGGGCTTTAAGCCACCTCACCGAACTGGGTGTGAACGCTGTGCATGTGTTGCCTTCCTACGATTATGCCTCGATTGATGAGACTAAGCTTGACCAGAATCGTTACAACTGGGGCTACGACCCATTGAACTATAACGTTCCTGAGGGTGGATACTCGACCAACCCCTATGACCCTGCTGCTCGTAACCGTGAGTTCAAGCTCATGGTGCAGGCACTTCACAAGGCTGGTATCCGTGTGATTCTTGATGTGGTGTATAACCACACCTACAGCATTGATGACGGCAACTTCCAGAAGACTTGCCCTGGCACTTTCTACCGCAAGAATGCCGATGGCTCATGGAGCAACGGCAGTGGCTGTGGCAACGAGACTGCCAGCGAACAGGAGATCATGCGTCAATACATGCTCGCGAGTGTGAAATACTGGATTGACGAGTATCACATCGATGGTTTCCGTTTCGACTTGATGGGCGTGCACGATATTGAGACGATGAACAAGATTGCCCAACTGGTGCACAGCGTCGACCCCACTATGCTCGTCTATGGCGAGGGATGGAGTGCAGGCTCGTGTGCCTATCCTGGCGACAAACTTGCCGTGAAGGCCAATGTGAAGCAGATGCCTGGCATTGCCGCCTTTAGCGACGACATTCGCGACGCGTTGCGTGGACCATGGGACGGCGACGACAAGGCTGCTTTCCTGGGTGGACTGCCTGGATTTGAGGAGAGCCTGAAGTTTGGCATTGTGGGAGCAATCGAGCATCCACAAGTCAACTACTCTAAGGTTAACTACAGCAAGGAGCCGTTTGCTCTCGAGCCCACTCAGATGATTTCCTATGTGAGCTGCCACGACGACATGTGCCTCGTCGACCGCTTGCGTGCCAGTGTGCCTGGTGTTAAGGGCAATGACAAGGAACTTGTCAAGCTCGACTTGCTTGCTCAGACTGCTGTGTTCACATCGCAGGGCATTCCGTTCATGCTCAGTGGCGAGGAGATGCTGCGCGACAAGAAGGGTGTCCACAATAGTTTTGAGAGCCCCGACAGCATTAATGAACTTGACTGGAACGGACGCTTCAAGCACCCCGAGGTGTTCAACTACTACAAGAATCTCATTGCACTGCGCAAGCATCATGAGGGATTCCGCATGGGCAGTGCCGACCTGGTGCGCAAGCACTTGGAGTTCCTGCCTGGTGGCGACTGCCTGGTGGTTTATCGTCTCAAGGACTTGAAGCAGGTGGGCGACACTTGGAACAATATCATCGTGATTCTCAATGCCAATACCGAGAAGCGCACAGTGAAGCTGCCCAAGTCGCGCTACACCATCGTGGGTGATGGCGATGTGATTAATGAGAATGGGCTCTACACTATCACTACAAGCGAGATTATCGTTCCATCACGCTCGGCAATCATTATGCACGACTAAGCTTGAACAAATAATATTAATAATATGAAGAAAATACTTTTAATAGCAATTGCAACTTTCGCGGCATTGGGTGCTTGGGCAATCCCCATGGCATTTGATTTTAATGTTGAACGCATTGAGCCAACCAATTGGTTTGTGGGCATGAAAGACCCATCGCTTCAACTCATGGTATATGGCACCAACATTCGCAATGCCGAGGTGAAAACCGATTATGCGGGAGTGAAAATCGACTCCGTTGTGCGGCTCGACAGTCCCAACTATCTGCTCGTTTACCTCAACACTGCAGGTGCACAGCCTGGAATCATGAAACTCGATTTCACCATTGGCAAACTCACAATGGAAGTGAAATATGAGTTTAAGGCGCGTGAGATGAGCGGCGACCGTCGTATGGGATTCACTAATGCCGACGTGCTCTACATGCTCATGCCCGACCGTTTTGCCAACGGCAACACTGGCAACGACCGCGTAAAGGGTATGCGCAGCCAGGTGTGCGACCGCAGCAAGCCCAGTTACCGCCATGGTGGCGACCTGGAGGGTATTCGTCAGCATCTTGACTATCTCAACGACTTGGGCGTGACAGCCTTGTGGTTCACTCCGGTGCTCGAGAATGACTCTCCCGAGAGCCCATGGAACGACACCTATCACGGCTATGCCACCACCAACTACTACCGTGTGGATCCACGTTTCGGCACTAATGACGACTATCGTCGTCTTGTCGACGAAGCGCATAACAAAGGCCTCAAGGTGGTAATGGACATGATTTTCAACCACTGCGGCTTTGAGCATCCCTGGGTGGCCGATATGCCCAGCAACGACTGGTTCAACACCCACGAGTGGCTCAAGGAGTCGAAGGGCACAAGCGATACTCGCGGCACAAGTTTCTTGCGCACCAGTTACAAACTGGCTCCCGTGCTCGACCCCTATGCTAGCGATGTTGACAAGAAGGAGACCGTTGAGGGATGGTTCGTTTCTACCATGCCCGACCTCAACCAAAACAATCCTCACGTGATGAATTACCTCATCCAGAACAGCATCTGGTGGATCGAGACAGTGGGCATCGATGGCATTCGCATGGACACCTATCCTTATGCTTTCGCTGGACCCATGGCGAGGTGGATGAAGACAATCGACAATGAGTATCCCAATTTCAACGTAGTAGGGGAGACATGGTTTGAGCAGCCTCCTTACACCGCAGCTTGGCAGCGCGACAGCAAGATTGCAAAGGAAAACAGCTACCTCAAAACTGTTATGGACTTCTCGTTCTATGCCAGCATGGATTCGGCACGCATCGAGAAAACCGACGACCAGTGGCGAGGATTTAATCGTGTCTATAACAGCCTTGTCTTCGACTACCTCTATCCCAATCCCAGCAGTGTGATGGCATTCATCGAGAACCACGACACCGACCGCTTCCTCAAGGACGGCAAGGACGACCTCACTCTCAAGCAGGCACTTGCCTTGCTGCTCACGATTAACCGCATCCCGCAGCTCTACTACGGAACCGAGGTGCTCATGAACGGCACCAAGCATGTGACCGACGGTAATGTGCGCAAGGACTTCCCTGGCGGCTTCCCTGGCGACACCCACAACGCCTTCACAGCTCAGGGACGCTCTAAGGAGGAAAACGATATGTTCAACTGGCTACGTGCCTTGCTACACTGGCGCAAGGGTCCGGGCTTCGACTTGATAACTAAAGGTAAACAAACCCAATTCCTGCCTCACAATGGCATCTATGTCGTTGCACGTCAGTTTGACGGCAAGACAGTGATGACCATCGTCAACGGAACCAATGAGAACGCTATCATGCCAGTGAAGCGCTACGCCGAGATTATAGGCAACGCAATGGTAGCACGCGACATCCCCACCAGCAATCACGTTAGTCTAGTGAGTGACATCACCCTCACTCCACGACAGACGCTGATATTGGAGTTCTAAAAGAAAAGATTATTGCATAATAATCTATATTATTAGGGTACGTCAAATTATAGACACACCCTAATATTTTTCTATTAATATTGGTGGATGGTTTGGAAGATAGCACAAGTGAATTCTAAATGGCTTTATCCTCAAAACACTAACCTTAAGCTATAAGTTCTCAATTGGTAAGGTCTCGAGTTTCATTAAGAGACTTAATAACTTTAGCAGGCACACCAGCAACTACGCTATTACTAGGCACATCTTTTATTACTACGGCATTAGCGCCAATTAGAACATTATTTCCAATTGTGATACCACCGATAACCTTTGCGCCACAACAAATTTCAACGTTGTCGCCTATAACTGGTGCCTGCAGATCATGGGAAAAGCCTATAGTAACTTGCTGATATATTTTGCAGTTTTTACCTATTTTCTCAGCTGAAATAATTGTGGCAATACCATGTTGTATCAACAATCCTCCGCCAATGTCATTGGTTGAGATTTCAAGGTTACGCTTTCCTCTCAACCACCAGCATGAGATAACTTTTAAGAGTTTTAGGCGCTTATATAAAACAGTCCTGTATTCTGGCATACATCCTAATAGATAAGAAAATCCCCATAAATTGCACGGAACTCTTTTCCATTTTGTCCATTGACATAAATCAGCATTGATTAACGTTCTATTTCTTATGGGGGTAATGTGGATAATTACCCAATAAATCAGTGCTAATGGGAATGTAAGAAATCCATAAAGTTTATTTAATTTTGCTCTCATAGTTTTTTAGGGGGGTATACAACAAAAGCGTGGACTAACTTTGCCACACCTATTGTAGAAGGTCCTGAGAAAACCTTGAGTTGCAGATATGTAAAAGCAGCCCACGCATATAGCGCAGAACCGCTTTGCAATTCCTCGCAACTCTTGTGAAAATTTCTCAGGTTCTCTACAATGAGCGAAAAGCAAAACGCTTCTTTTAATCCATAATGTAAGAATTGCCTCTGCAATTCAGTCGCAAATATACAATAATTCTTTTACATAGTGACAAAAATGAGCAAAAGAAGTACATTTATAACATAAATTTGAGAAAATCACTCTAAAATTTGCTCAATTCAAGATTTATTACGTAATTTGCGTTATGTAATTTCCGTAACGAATTTTATGTAATGAAAATGTTGATATGAAAACACTGAATAATCCTTTTGTTACTTATGGCTATAAAGGCCCTGAATATTTTTGTGATCGTGAACAAGAGACAAAATCTATCATCACAGCTCTGCACAATGAGCGCAACATTACGCTCGTTGCCCCTCGTCGCATGGGCAAAACTGGTCTAATACATCATGTGTTTAACCAGATTGAGCAGACGCAACCTGATGTTCGCTGTTTCTATGTAGATATATTTCCCACTAAGAACCTGCAGCAGATGGTGCAGGCGATGGCACGAACTATATTGGGAAAACTTGATAGTCCCTCACAAAATGCCATGCGCAAGGTTACTCAGTTTTTCAGCCGTTTCCGTCCCACTGTGACTTATGACGAAATAACCGGAGTTCCTACTGTCAGTCTCGACGTTGCACCCAATGAAGAGCGCAACACTTTGAAGCAAATTTTTGAATATATGAATCAGTCGGGAGTGCGTTGTTATGTCGCTATAGATGAATTTCAGCAGATACTGCAATACAGTGACACAGGCATTGAGGCCCTTATTCGTTCATATATCCAGTTCTTGCCCAACGTGTATTTTATTTTTGCCGGCAGTCAGCACCATGTGCTTGAGCAGATGTTCTCGTCGGTGAACCGCCCATTCTTCCAGAGCACTCAGATGATGCACCTGGGCCCACTTGACGAGTCAAAGTATCGGAAATTTGCCAATGAGTTCTTTAAGGTGCAGAACCGTGAGATTTCAACAAAAATGTTTCATCAGTTATATGAAACGATGCATGGAGTAACATGGTATGTGCACGCAGTGCTCAACAGAGTTTATCAAGAAGTAGAGAAACCTATTACTCAGAAGTTGATTGATCAAGTGATGAGAGAACTCGTTGAAGAACAGTCTCCTGTTTTCCAGAACTATTATAATGCCATGACGGTCAATCAAGCTGCAGTCGCGGTGGCTATCGCTCGTGAACAGAAAGTTGCAAAGCCTCTATCGCAAGATTTTATAGCACGCTACAGACTGCCGTCGCCAAGTAGTGTGCAAACGTCACTCGAAAAATTGGAAGCCAACCAAATAGTCCTGCACGACTCTAATGGTTACTTTATCTATGACCATTTCTTCGCGATGTGGCTTCGTGATTTGTTTTAGACAAACAGCTGTTTGAGTACATCTGGCGACCTTAGTGTGCCTAGGGTGGAGTGGTGCAGGCGGTAGTAGCCCAGGATTATCTCGAGCATCTCGTTGCGCTGCTCGCGGGTGAACTTGAAGTGGTGCATGTTGTCGAAGGTCATGCGCGAGAGCAACGGCAGCACCTGGGCCTGCGACGGTGGCAGCATCTTGGCACCTGCATGAGGATGCTGCGTGTACACTCCCTCGCTCATGTTAAACCAGTAGCCTTCGTGATAGCTGTCGATGTCGGGCTGGATGCCTATGAACTGCCCCAGCTGGTAGAGGAAGCAGATGTGGAAATTGGCTATGCTGGCGCGGGATTCCTCAAGCCTGAGGATACAGCTCTTGATGTAGCTGTACAAGACCATGTTCTGCTCCTGCTCCTGGATGGTGTGCGACAGGAGCTCGCTCACAAACATCGCCACGGCATTCTTCATGGGGTCGCTATATATCGACATGAGCACTGCTGTGCGGCGCACGTCGTGCAGGGTGCCCAGCTCCCGGCCAGGCTGCAACCGCGCCTCAAATCCTATCAACGACAGTGGCATGAACATGGCATTGCGCATCC
>ONIY01000063.1 GCA_900318065.1 uncultured Prevotellaceae bacterium | reverse complement strand
GAAGCGTAGGCTCTGGATGGCGCGCGCTTTGATGACTCTCTCCCTTATTGCCGCGCTGGGTTCGCCTGGCTGCTTGCTCGACATCTGCTCAAAGTTGACAGGTTGAACCTCCACTTGCAGGTCTATGCGATCCAGCAACGGTCCCGAAATCTTGCCCATATATTGATGGCGCTGATGCGGAGTGCAGATGCACTGCTTCGTTGGGTGTCCATAGTATCCGCAAGGGCAAGGGTTCATCGATGCCACGAGCATAAACGAGGCAGGGTAGTCGATGCTGTACTTGGCGCGAGAAATCGAGATGTGGCGGTCTTCCAGCGGCTGGCGCATAACCTCTAAAACCGAGCGGTTGAACTCTGGGAGTTCGTCAAGAAAGAGCACACCATTATGGGCAAGGCTGATCTCCCCCGGCGTGGGATAAGTGCCTCCACCAACTAGGGCTACTGGCGAAATAGTGTGGTGCGGAGCGCGGTAGGGCCGCACCGAGAGCAGGGTAGTGCCTTGCGAGAGTTTGCCTGCCACGCTGTGAATCTTGGTGGTCTCGAGCGCCTCGCTCAGGGTGAGAGGCGGCAGAATCGATGGCAGTCGTTTCGCCATCATCGACTTGCCACTGCCTGGCGAGCCAATGAGCAGGATATTGTGTCCTCCAGCGCATGCCACCTCAAAGGCGCGCTTCACCATTTCTTGTCCGCGCACCTCACTGAAGTCGAACGGGAACTCGCCTTGCGCCCGTGCAAACTCTGCCCGAGTGTCCACCACAGTGGGCTCGAGAGTGATCTCGTTGTTGAAGAACTTTATCACCTGCGTGATATTGTCGACGCCGTAAACATTGAGGTTGTTGACCACGGCGGCTTCGGTGGCGTTGTGGCTGGGCAGGATAAAACCGTCGAGCTGCATCTCTCGCGCGAGAATCGCCATGGGCAGAGCGCCCTTTATGGGCTTTACCGACCCGTCGAGCGAGAGTTCGCCCATAATCATATATCGGTTAAGTCGTTCGGCACCAATCTTCTCGTCGCTAGCAAGAATGCCAATGGCAATGGGCAGGTCATAGGCCGAGCCTTCCTTCTTGATGTCGGCAGGCGACATGTTGATAACCACCTCTTTGCGCGGAAACTTAAACTCAGCGTTGGCCATAGCGCACTTCACTCGCTCGGCACTTTCCTTTACTGCGGTATCGGGAAGCCCCACCATCACAAATCCAGTGCCCCAGTCCACCGAGACCTCAATCTCTACCGGGATGGCGTCAATGCCCTGAAGCGCTGCACCTAATATCTTGCTTAGCATGTCGTGATTGTTTTAGAAAAAAAATAGTAAGCTTGTCATGCAAAGTTAAAGAAAAAAATAGATTCTTGCAACAATTGCAGTAGGCCTTCATTGCTCTCTCGTTATTCTATTTGGTCTTGAGGAATGAGTGACGGGTCAAACATCACCCGTGAGCGATTGTCCCACTGGAGGCGACGGCTCAGCACCTCGCCACTGGCACGGTCCAGAGTCTCGCGATAAATCTTGGAGATGCGGTAGTAGTGCCCGTTTTCCTCCTTGTGGAAGTGGTGACCCTCCTCCACCAGGCGATAGGTGGTGTCAAACTCCCGAGTGGTGCGCAACTCGGTGAACAGGTCATCGCCCTCGCACCAGGCGCACAACTGCACTGGCTGAGGGGTGTCGTTGCGAAAGCGGTAGTCCACAAAGTTGTAGTTCACCGACGTGCCAGCGCTGTAAGGCACTCTCTTGCCGCCAGGGTCGGGTGCCAGTGCGTCGCTGTGGTGATGCAGCTCGGTGATGGTGAGCGGGCTGTGCATTACCAGCAGGTTGATGGTGTTGGCAAGATTGCACAATCCGCCACCCACTCCAGCCACCAGCCTGCCATTGATGATGACCCTTCCCTCGGCAAAACCGTTTCTCTTGGATGTCTTGCCCACGAGTTTCCAGAACGAGAACGTCTCGCCAGGGTTGACAATGAGCCCATTCATCTTGCTGCACGCGAGTCTAATGTTCTCGGCCTTGTTGAGTTGCAGCTGCGGGTCGATGCCCGGTCCACGCTTAATCATGTTGTTACTGCTGCTATACACCACCACGGGCAGTTTCTCTTCCTGGCGATGAGTGGCAAACTTCTCCTTGCTGAGCCAGTTCTTGATGTGTCGTGTGGCAATCTGCTTCTGTAGCGCGATGGCATAGGTTGTGGGGCTAATCTCGCAAAACAATTTTCTTTTCTTTTCCATGACTCAAAGATGTAGAGGGTGTTAACTGTTGTTCTCGACCATTATATATTCAGCACGCTTGCAGCGGCGGCTGTGAGAGTAGAACCAGAGGACTACCTTCTCAAGGTTGCGGCGCACGCCTTTTTTCTCCTTCTTGTAGTAGCCTATGTACTTGACCAGAATGCAGGCAAGGCTGGCGCGGCGGGCTCCAAGGATGTCGGTAAACACCTGGTCGCCTATCACCATCACCTGCGAGGGCTCCACCCCCAGCATTGTCACGGCACGGTGATAGCATGCGGGTTGAGGCTTGCCAGCCTCATCAATGTAGAGCGTGTCGAAGTGGGCCTTAAATCGCTCAATGCGCGCCTTGTTGTTATTGCTAAGCAACAGCGTTTTCCACCCCATGCTATGCAGCCTGTGGAAGAGCTCGTCGACTGCTTGCGTCGAGTCGTCGCCATGAGGCACCAGCGTGTTGTCAATGTCGAGGATAAGCGCCTTGAACCCCATCTCCATGAGCTTCTCATAGTTGATGGAGAACACGTCCTCAACGTAGTAATCGGGATAGAAAACTCTTAGCATGGCTGTTATCGTGACATGTAGTCGCACACCTTGTTGACCTGCTCCAAGAATGTGCCGTCAAATTTGTTCTCAAAAAATGCGCTGCCTATGGTGAACGCCCATGGCGAGGACTCCAGCACCTCGTCGAGGCGACTGTAACTGTCGATGCTGCCGGCAAGGCACACCGGGGCATCGACGGCTGCCACAAGTGCCTGGTTAAGGGCTCGTGCGTCGCCAGTGAAGCGGTAGCCCAGCAGGTCGATACCATAGGCTCCCTTGGCAATATAGTCCTGTGCCTGAGCGATAATGCCGTCGATAGTTCCCTCGAGGACCGACGGCCGCCCGGTCACGTCGCCCACAAAGGGCATGTACTTAATGCCATGCTCCAGGCAGTAGCTGTTGATGGAGTCGTGAAACTTAGTGCCCATGAGAATGTCGCAGCCGCATGTGGCGGCGATGCGTGCGCCCTCCAAGCCCTCTTGCTCGGTGTAGGCGACAACTTCAAGCACCGTGGTCTTGCCACACTGCTTCATGTGGTGAAACAGCGCTTTCATGCGGTCAAGAGGCAGGGGATGCTCCTTGAATCCCCAGTATTTGGCTTTCGAGAGCTTGCATTGCTCAAAAATCTCCTCGGCGTTTTCTACTGTGTAGTCGTGCCAGGTGAGCATTACAATGAGCTCAGGACTATGTTGCTTGGTCTTCAAGTTAATTAGGTTATTGAATGTGAACAAAAAAGGGGAAGTTTTATAAATTTTATCGATTTATAGAACTGCCCCCCTGAGAATTTACTTATCGGGATTTGCATCAATAAAGACGCGGTTCCAGCGTATCTTGCCGTCGGTCCAGCCGCGGTCCTTGTCGAATGATACAATCACAAACATAGGAGTTCCCACGATGTGGTCTTCAGGAACAAAGCCCCAGAATCTCGAGTCGAGCGAGTTGTCGCGGTTGTCGCCCATCATCCAGTAGTAGTCCATCTTGAAGGTGTACTTCGAGGCGGGCTTACCGTCGATATAGGCTTTGCCGCCCTTGACCTCCAGGTTGGTGCGCTCATAGTCCTTGATGCAGCGGCCATAGAGTTGCAGGTTCTTCTCGTTGAGCTCGATGCTGGCACCCTTCTTGGGTATCCAGATGGGGCCGTAGTCGTTATGAGTCCATCCGTAGTCCACTCCCACGGGATAGGTGAGCACACCCTCGGCAGCGCCATATTGCACTCTCTCCACGCCAGTGACCCATTTGCACTTCTCCAGCTCGGCCTTCATCGCTGCGGTGAGAGGCAGGTAGAGCTCGGTAGAGATGTATTGTGCTCCAGTGACGGGGTCTTGCGAGATGTTGCGGCCAATGTCCTCGTTGGCGATTCCCAGGTCCTCGGTGAGGAAGTCATAGTCGGGACCATTGCCGTTGATTTTCACGGCATAGTTATACTGCACATTCTTGGGCTCGGGAATAGCGCGGCCATTGATATACACCTGTCCGCCCACGATCTTGAGCGTCTCGCCAGGCAGGCCCAGGCAGCGCTTCACATAGTTGTCGCGGCGGTCCACTGGGCGGTAAATCACCTTGTGGCTTGCCCACACGGCGTCGCGCCCATTTTCCCACACCTGGGTGTAGTAGTCGGGGTTAGGCTCATCTACACACACGGTATCGCCAGCGGGGAAGTTAAACACCACAATGTCGCCACGCTCCACGTTGCGCACGCCCTTGAGGCGGTGGTAGTCGAGCTGTGGCTTGTCGATATAGGACTTGAAGCCAAAGAGCTCGTTCTGTGCCAGTGGGAAGTGAAGTGGAGTTTGTGGCACACGAGGGCCATACACCATCTTGTTCACCCACAGGAAGTCGCCAGTGAGCAAGGTCTTCTCGAGCGATGACGATGGAATTTGGTAGTTCTGTCCCACAAAGATAAACAGGAAATAAACCAGTACCAGCGCATACACTATTGCGTCGACCCAGCTCATCACTGTGCGCAGGGCCTTGTTCTTGCTGAATTTCCACCAGTTCCAGGGTATGAATTGAGTGAGGTAGATATCGGCAAGCAGCAGCCATGCCAGTGCCACCCACCAGTTGCCGAGCCAAGCCACCCATGCAAAGAAGATTGCGCTCACGATTCCAAAGCGAATCCAGCGTGTCTTTTTCACGCGTGCCAGTCTCTCACGCAAGGTGCCCGTTTGGCGAACCTTTACTTCCTCATTACTCTTGTCACTGCTCTGGGCAGTTGAATCATTTTTCTTGTCTTTCATTATGTTGATAATAAAGTTGTGTTCTAAATAGCTGTTGCGGTGGATTTCGGCAACTCTAAATCTTTACATCATGCATCAGGCTTTCCCTCGTGCCTTGTTGTAGGTGAGCATGACGTTTTGGGCCAGAGCCTGCTGGGTGAACTGCGACGCTTGCTTGACGCTGGCGTCTTTTATGCTCTGCAACTTCTCTTCGTCGAACGAGAGCACCATGTCAAGGTGCTTGGCAAGCTGGTCCACGTCCTTGGGCTCAAAGTAGAATGCTGCGTCGCCGCCCACTTCGCGGTGGCATCCACTGTTAGATGCAATAGTGGGAGTTCCTGTCAAGAGCGACTCGATAACCGTCTGCCCAATGCCATCGTCAATCGACGCGTCGACATAGGCCTTCGCCAGCGAGTAGGCACCCATGAAGTTGTGCTTGTTGATTGACGACACCCTCACGATTCTCTCGTCGATGTTAAGTTGCGCGGCAAGTTTCTTGAGGTGACGGTAGTAGTCATTCTTTGCTCCAATGAGCATCAGGTCGATAGACTTGTCCTTGATCTTGGCAAAGGCGCGGTACAGGGTCTCCAGGTTGGCAAGCGAGCTGAAGTGGGTCACCGCGAGCACAAACCTGGATGGCATGTGGTACTTGGCCTTAACGTTATTGAGGAACACCGCGTTGTTGTGGATGTCGAGATACTCGTCGCGGAATGCGGTGTAGATCACATCAATCTTCTCGGCATTGATGTGAAAGTTCTCCACGAGCTGGTCCTTGATGAACTGGCTGGTGGCAATCACGCGGTCGGCACGGCGGCATGCCTTCTTGATGCGCGACTTGCGGTTGATTTTGTCAAACCAGGAGTAGTCGTCCATCAGTCGCTTGAAGGTGAGGTCGCGCACGGTGTTTACCATTCTCACGTGCTCCTTGTTCTTGCCAGTGGGCAACACGGCGTCAAGTCCATGAAACACTTTCACCCCATGACGGTGGAAATCGGTGAAAATGCCACCGCGGTTGCGCCACAGCCACTTGTTGAAAGCCTTATAAGGGGTCTTGTTGTGAACGTTTGCTATCGATAGCAACCACGACATTCCTCGGTCATCGGTGCTGTAGGGAGAGTACACCATGAAAGTGTCGCGTGGGTATTCCATTCCCAGCGAGGAAATCAAAAGTCGGTCATAATAGCACAGAGGCGAGTCGCCGTCTACTGTCCTAATTCCATCAAATCCAATAGTCATAGTTTTATAAATAATTGCTTTAGGTTATGTTTTTTTTAGTTTTTTTAGTTGGTGGAGGGGTGGGTTGTGAGATACTTCTTATGTACACATCCCGTTGTGGGAATGGTATCTCAATGTTGTTGCTTTGCAGCGTTTTATATATAGTTTCTTTCACTGTGTACACAAATCTTATCCTCTCCTCAACAAGCACCCAGAAAGCCACAAGCAGGTCGACCGAGTTGTCGCCAAAGTCGTTGAAGAAGACAGTGAAAGTGGTCTTCTTCTGGATGATGGGTCTGCCAGTGGGCGAGGTGAGCGAGGTGAGCTTGTTAAGTTCCTCAACCAGCAAGTTGCGCACGTGCTCAACATCTACTCCATAGGCCACTCCCACGGGCAGTTTCACATACTCGTAGCTGTGGTTCTTGGTCATGTTCTTGAAATTCTTGTTGAAGAGCTGGGTGTTGAGGAAGGCGATGATGCTGCCGTCGAGGGTAACAATCTGGGTGCTCTGGTAGCCTATGCTCTCAATCTTTCCCATGATGCCGTCGCACTCGATGTAGTCGCCCACTCTCACGCGTCCCGACATCAACGACAAGCCGTAGATGAAGTTCTCCAGGATGTCCTTCATGGCAAATCCAAGACCTGTGGCAAGGCCCGCCGAGATGAGCGAGATGCCGTTCTTGGGCACTTTGAAGAGCACCAGTGCGAAGATGAAGAACGAGCCCCACACCAGGATGGTGATGATGTTGTTGGCAAGGGTGATGTTGGGGCGCCTTGACGGTGAGGTCTTGGCATACTGCTTAAGTTTGTATCGCCTGTAGATAGAGTGGATGAGATAGTTCAGGTAGTAGAACACAAAGAACAGGGCGCTCACCAGCACAATCTTGTAAAGCGAAACTTGAACCAGTCCCTGCTGGTCAACGAAGTTGTAGAAGAATGCCTTCACAAGCAGCTCGTTCATGTCAAACATGTTGGCGGCGAAGCTAATACTCAACAGCACCGAGAGGACAGCGAGCACCGGTACCACCACTTTCATGATCAGGTCGAAGAACCAGGTATTGTTGATGTGGTCGCCTTTCTTGGCCTCGGCAAGGAGCTTGGCTTTGAGTTTCTCCTCAGTAGCCTCTTTCTTTTTCTTCTTGCCATGCGATGGCTGGTTGAGCACGTTGTCGGTCTTCTTGATGCGCTTTATCAGGTGTCTCTCCTCATATAACTTAGCCAGGTCGTAGATGCAGATGATCGACTGGATGCAGGCGAGCTGGAACGACCACCACACCATGATTTGCACTGCCAGCAGCGTGTAGCCTATCCATGCGAGCACGCATCCCACTATCATCGCCATGAGCGAGATGAAAGAGAAGACGATATCGCTCGTTGGCAGTTTTGTCTTGCGGTTCTTGATAACCAGCAGCTGCCAGATGGTGAACGCCAGCAGCAGTGGCGGGAATATCAGGTTCACAAGGTTGTTGGGGATAAAGACGATGCGGAACACTATCACCACAAATGCCATGAGCATAAACGGGGTGTAGGCCATCACGCCAGCCTTGATTTGATTTCCTTTGAGCCTGATCAGCAGCGAGACGAGTATCACAAGCATTAGCCACGAGTAGTTGAGGGTGATGCCCACAGCCATCGTGATGAAATTGTGATGGACAACCGACTTGGCAATGGTGATAAACAGTGTGAACAGGAACACACCGCAGGCAAGGGCAATGATTGGGCGCTTCTTGCGGTAGGTGGGGTTGTTGCGAACCCGCTTGGGCAAGCACCACCTCAAGATAATGATGCTCAATATCGAAGCGATAAAGATGTAGAAGAGGATGAATACCGATGTCATGTAGATTACCGGTCCTCGCCACTGGCTCTTGACGCGCTGGTTGTTGCCTGAGCGCTTGAGCTCGCTGTACTTGTCCCTCATGTCTTCGTGAATGCGCGACTTGGTGTGGTCCAGCGACGCCAGCACGCTGAAGTAGTTGCTGCCTCCGTTGCGGAAGATGTTGTTTTGCAGCTCCTCATATTTTTTTAGAGCATAGTTGTTGAGCGACTTGAGCTTGTTCTTTACCTCGTCGTAGTACTCCTTGTCGTTGCTCATCTTGTTCTTGATGCGCACCAGGTTGTTGCGCAGCGCTTTGGCATAGATGAGGCACAACTCTCTAATCTTTTTTTCCTTATCGTTGAGCACATAGAGTGCCTGCTTGTCGTTATGGGGAATTTCCATCTGTTGCTCCTCTTCGTCAGGCTTGTCAAGGGGCTCGCTGTTCTTGTGGGTGGCCTGATTGGTGAGCATGATGCTGTCGGCCATGTCCTCGATGCTGCTGCTCGCCGAGTCGGTTTTAGCAGGAGCGGTGACAGCAGACGTGGCTTTAGCTTTCTTTGACGATTTCTTGGCAGGTGCTTGGGGTTGAGCTACATCATCATTGATGGCGGGAGAGATGTGCTTGAGCACATAGATGAGGCTGTCGTAGCGCTCTATCTCGGAGTCGAAGCGTGCCATAATCTTGTCGAATGGCACATGGGTGATCATGCTGTTGTGGTAGAGGTCGGTAGCTTGCTGGCAGGCATAGGCCATGTCGAAGGTGAACTCGCTGCTCTGAGAGTAGAGGATGAGCGAGAGCTGGTCGATTTGCTGCATTGTGGCAACAAGCATCTGGTGTTGACTCTTGGCATTTTGCTCGTATTGCTGCATGATGGCTTTCTGCTCCTTGTACTTGAGCTCAAGCTCGGCACAGAGCACGTCGATGGTCTTTCCAAAGTCTCTCTCTTTGAAAACGGCATCGCCTTGTGTGACACCCGTGAGCAGGAAAATCACCAGCAGTAGATAGCGGCAGTATAGGTTCTTAAGTTTCATTATTATTGTTTGTGGTAGTCACGCCTTTAAGGTCTCTGCTCCACCTTATTTTGGGGTGCAAAAACCTATTAAAGCGCAAATTTAACCATTAAATCACAAATAATAATAGCATTAAGTAATAAAAAAACAAAAAATCAACAAGAAAGTGATAAAAACAAGGCACTATTACATCCAGCGATAGCGAAAAACATGGGAAACACCCTCGGTTAACGAAAAAAGCATTATCTTTGCAGTTGAATTGACAAGAGGCCCCGCCACTTAACTATTCAACTAACAAACTGCTCCACTATTCAACTACTTTACTATTTTACTATTTTACTATTTTACTACTCAACCACTTTACTATTAAACTACTCAACTAAACTATAATTATGGCACTTCAATGTGGTATCGTGGGACTGCCCAACGTGGGCAAGTCGACACTGTTTAACTGCTTGTCGAACGCTAAGGCGCAGTCGGCAAACTTCCCTTTTTGTACAATCGAGCCCAACGTGGGCGTAATCACTGTTCCCGATGAGAGATTGAACAAGCTCGCCGAGCTGGTGCATCCCGCCAAGGTGGTGCCCACCACGGTTGAGATTGTCGACATCGCCGGCCTGGTGAAAGGCGCCAGCCGCGGTGAGGGACTGGGCAACAAGTTCCTTGCCAACATACGCGAGACCGACGCCATCCTCCACGTGCTGCGCTGCTTCGACGACGACAACATCACCCACGTGGATGGCACTGTCGACCCCGTGCGCGACAAGCAGGTGATCGACACCGAGCTTCAGCTGCGCGACCTCGAGACCATTGAGAGTCGCATCAGCAAGGTGGCAAAGATGGCTGCCGCCGGCGAGCGCGACGCCAAGATGCAGCACGAGGTGCTCAAGCGCTACCAGGAGGTGCTCAGCCAGGGCAAGAGCGCACGCAGCGTCACTCTCGAGACTAAAGATGAGCAAAAGTTTGCCCACGACCTGTTCCTGTTGACCAATAAGCCCGTGCTCTACGTGTGCAACGTGGACGATGCCAGCGCCGTCACAGGCAACAAATATGTCGACGCGGTGCGCGAGGCTGTCAAGGAGGAGAACGCCGAGATTCTGGTGGTGGCAGCGCAGACCGAGAGCGACATCGCCGAGCTCGAGACCTACGAGGAGCGACAGATGTTCCTCGAGGAGATAGGGCTCAAAGAGAGTGGCGTGAACCGCTTGATAAAGGCGGCCTACAAGCTGCTCGACCTCGAGACATTCCTCACTGCTGGACCCAAGGAGGTGCGCGCCTGGACCTACCGCAAGGGCAGCAAGGCGCCACAGTGTGCCGGCGTGATTCACACCGACTTCGAGCGTGGCTTCATCCGTGCCGAGATCATAAAATATGACGACTACATCCACTACGGCAGCGAGGCTGCGGTGAAAGAGGCGGGCAAGATGCACATCGAGGGCAAGGACTACGTGTTCCAGGACGGCGACATCGTGGTGTTCCGCTTTAATGTGTAGCATGGCCAGCAATAACAGCATGGGCTCGCCGCTATTGGTGAGCCCATGCTGTTGTGTGTGATTATCTCAGTGTGGCAATGGCGGGAAGCCGCCGTTCAACAGTATGTCGTAAATTTTGGTGATGTCGTGGCTGGTGATGGCGCCGTCGCCATCTACATCACTTGTGCTCTTGTAGGTCTCATCGCCCAAGAGCAAGTAGTTATAGATAGTTGTGACATCGGCTGAGGTGATATATCCATCGCAGTTCACGTCCCCTTCGGGCAAGCTCCATTGCTCATCGAGCCAAGCGGCCTTGCTGATGACTAAATCCCAAAAGTTCTCAGAAGCGTTGGACCATATATCGCCATAATAAGGCCATCTAACCTTGTCATATAATTTTGCTGTAGTAATCGTAGCTATAAGATGTTGATTATGCTCAAAGACCTGGGCTAAAATGTTCTCTTCTTTAAATTTTTTCCATACTGACAAATAAGCAGCTTTAAACCTTGGAAATTTTAGCAACTCCCTGAGCCACAAGAATGTGAACTGAGTGTTGTAGTTGTAAATAAATTCATCAGTTCCTGAAAGAATGAAAGTATTACCAAAATCCCACACTGGTCCAAACTTGAGTTTTTCATCTTCTCCCCAGTCTTTATACACAAACATGCTGCGGCAAAAAGATTCAATGTTAGACATCACCTCATTAATGATATAAAATTTCGCAAGCGAGGGTACGTCTATATAGTTTTCCCATCCCCTATCGTGCTTGTTATTAACAAAGATGCAACTATCGGCTTGAAAAATGAATCGTGAGATGTATTCTTTTTGAACCTGTGACACGTTCTCGGGTGAATGTGACTCAAACCAGTACCAGAGTCTTGACGGATCGTTGTTTTCAAATTGGCCATGAACATAAGTGCCTGTTCCTGATTGTTCCAGTAGCCATCCACCACTCACATTGTAGGGGTTAGTGTCATTGTCCTGCTGTTCTTGAATATCAACCCTTCCTGATTCCACTCTAATTTTCTCACACAAGAAATATAAACCTATATATTCCCCATTGAGAACGACCTCTACAGGTTTCTGTAGTGGTGTGTATTCCATTCCCAATAGCCTGCTCATCTCAAAACCCGACTCGTCGCGCAAATAACCGCTCAAATCGTCGGCATGTGGCATTAAGATGAAGTGCTTACTTTTATCCATCCCTAAAGGAGACTGTTTTTTGGCAAAATTAATTTTGTACGGTTTCTTGTAGAATGATCTCCAAGTATAA
>ONIY01000059.1 GCA_900318065.1 uncultured Prevotellaceae bacterium | reverse complement strand
CTCCGTTGCGCTGCGCTCCACTACTAAGTTATTTCCGATTCTAACAGCACATCATCATTATTTTTCAAGATAAATTATGCATTTCTATCTTGAAAGTTCTAATTCCGCATTTTTGGGGGATGAAAAAACTGGCGTAATACTTTGAATTCTCAATTATTATTTGTATATTTGCATAAATAAATGATTGCGAAATGAAGATATTAGTTTTACCCGACATTCATGGCCGCACGTTCTGGCGGACGGCTGTTGAGCGAGCGGATAGCTGCGACCGCGTGGTGTTTCTGGGCGATTATTTGGACCCCTATGGGTTTGAGGGAATTGCAGTGAGCGATGCGGTGGAGAACTTCCGTGAGATTATCGGCTTTGCCAAGCAGCACCCCGGCAAGGTGGTGATGTTGCTGGGCAACCACGACATGCCCTACTACAGCGACGATTATCGCGCGCTGGCGTCTTACCATTGCCGCTGGTCGCGAGAGTGGCACGATGTGATTAAGGGAGCGTTTGACGAGAACCGGTCGCTGTTAAGGATGGCCCATGTGGAGGACGATGTGCTGTTTACCCATGCCGGCTGCTCGTCGCGGTGGCTCAAGAGCCTTGGGGTGGAGCCTGCCAGCCTCGCAGAGGTTGTGGATGTGCTCAACGCGTTGCCATCTACCGCCCAGGGATTGCAGCAGCTCTTCATGGTGTCGTCATGGCGTGGTGGACTGGATGATGCCGGCTCGTGCGTTTGGGCCGATGTGCATGAGATGGTGAATGACTACGAGGGCCTTAGCTTTGCCCACTGCCAAGTGGTGAAGCAGGTTTTCGGTCACACGCAGCAGGTGGGCTACGACTCCACAGGCAGTATAGTAAGCCGCAAGCCCATTACCACGCCCACGATGAAGATGCTCGACACCCGCTGTGCCTACCTGCTCGACACCTCCACCTTCACCCATGAGGCTTTGCCGCTTTAGTGGCAGGCTTCCCGGGAGGAGGACGGCTGTGTGCTGTTGTGGCACGTTTTTTGCAAAAAAGGAATAATGTTTAATCAATGAGTCTATATATTATGAAGAAGTCGAAGAGAACCAAGAGCAATGCGATGGACAAGATTATCAAGATGATTGCGCGTGACGAGCAGATGGAGCGCAACGGCGGCGGCCAGTGGGTCGCCACCCACCGCGTGCACAAGTCAAAGAAGCAATACTCCCGCCGCCGCTTCAAACAAGAAACAAAGCGCGAGGTGGAGTAGTGAACAATGCACAATTCATAATGCATAATGTGCTGTCAACTTAGCAGTCGAGCGATTTTCCTGGCGTCGCTGTGGCTGAAGCCGTTGGCGGTTATCACCTGTCCGCCATTGGTCTCGATGATGATGTCGGCAAACAGCAGGTGTTTGTTGATTGACACGCTACCAATAGCGCTGAAGCGAATCTTTTTCTCCTCATAGCCTATCACCCGAGCCTTGCGGAAGATAAAGAATTCGTCGGTGATGATAATCTTGTCGGGGAACACGGCATTGCCACCCGTAATCCTGCTGGCAGTGAATTCGTAATGCATAAAGCTTAGTCTTTTTTGATTATCCAATAGCCTTTATACTGAGCATCACGAGCTTTGCGTCCAAATCTGCGCTCACATTCGTCGGCAATCTCATAATCAGAAGGCGAAGAGAAACTCGATACCACTTGAATGGTTGTACCCTTAGGCATTCCAGCCCGAGACTCTTTCAATGTGCATGTAAAAACCTGTGCCATAATGAGTAAAGTAGTTGATGGTTAATTGCTGTTTGAATAATACATTTACAAATATAGAAACAATCTCAAGAAAATTCAAATTTAGCCAGTTTTTTCTCAAAACAGAGGCAATTTTTTGTCATTATTGACGAAAGTTATAAGCAAGTAGTCGATATCTTTTGTGAGGATCAATATGCCTTGTATGACTGAAATTACAACTGGAATTATTGCCAAGAAACCACACGAGAGTATAGATATAGCTAAAAAAATTAGACCAGCTGTGTACTTGCGGCAGTAGAAATAATGGGCACCTAGGCTTCCCAAGCACAGTGCCAGTCCTCCTGCGACTTCTTTGCTAACTCCAAGACCATTAATTGTGCGGAAATCAAAATTCTCAGCATCAATAGTCTCTATCTCATCGTCATCATCGTCTAATTGACGTTTTTTCTCCTCAAATTCTCTTTCTTGCTCTAGTATTTTTTCTTTTCACTTTTCAATAAGATATTTGTCTGAGAATAGGCGGGTAGCCAAGAACGGTCTTATTAAGGAACAAAACAATGTTCAATTCTGCTTAAAATTTTATTGTTCTTAAATTTCTCCATGTCTAGAATTTTGAATGAAAGTGTATCATTGCAGTCAAATTCTACAAAGCCGAAATGTTTTTGGAGCAAGTCGGCGCGTATATTTTTTTTATTACAGGTAACAAATATTTCGAACTCATTATGTAATAGAAATTCGAGTACATAGTGAAGACCTTCATATGCCAACAATGAGTATCTACGTTCATGCTTCCAAGTGCCTCCATGAAATCTGGCACTTTTTTCACCCCAGTCACAATCTTCCACAACAAGAAGTCCAAATAATTCTTGTGTTTCTTTATCGATACATGACAGAACTACGCATTCGTCGTTGCTTACTTTAGAATTGAACTCATTTTCTGTTAAATTGGGAAATATTTGATTCCAGTCCTCGCAAGTGAAATTACGTACAATTTGCTCACTATTTGGATTGTAAGGTCGGAGTAAAACTAATTTGCTCTCAAAATTCCCTTTTTTCTTGAAGTAATCATTGAAAATGTTTTTTATAAGTGGATTATCCATATTAAACAACAAATCACATTTTAAGATTACTAAAACAATCTAAGAAATATTCAATTTCATTAACGATATTATCAATGACCATATTAACGGGTGCAGAGTGTTTAATCTTCATTGATTGATAAATAAAAGAAGTCTTTTTTTGTTTATTATTATATGATGCGAATGGCCAATTGGTAGAGGGGATTCTTTCCTTATTAATTGGGTAAACCTTTGGTTCGAAAATATTTATATTTCCATAGTGTGGTAAGTCCAAAGCCAAGTTAAGAGGGTCGGAAGAAAAGAATTTTATCTGGCTAGTGTATACAAGGCTTTTTCCTATATTGACTAAGTTTAGACCTACAGGATTATTGTCAAATGTTTCAATGGCATGGCAATATTTATCTCCTTGTACTTGAATTTTAATTACATATTTAGCGTCGATTATACCATATTGGATTTTTGGATTAGTCAAATCTGATACAGGGATGGCAATATCAACAAGCCCTGAGTTGCCATTGCTATGAGTGTATCCCCAATCAACCTTTATGTATAACTTTTTGGCATCGATGCTCTTTTTTTGTTGCTCAGAAGTAGAGCTGTCAAATACGACAACATTGTTGAATTTACAAGATATTTTCTCATGAAGTTCCATTGCATAATTGCTGAATTTTATTTTCTCGAAAAGATCGGATAATTTACCAAGCCTTCTTGTGCATTTGGATACAAAAGATGTTTGATTCTGCAGCAATTTCTGAATTTCTACTAATTTACTAATGTAATTGATATAATCTTCTATAATTTCCTTTAAGTAACCTTCAAAACCGCTATTTTTGAGGCAATCTGTCATCGCTATCGAAAGGTCTTTGTATGTTTTTATTTTCCAAGGCAAAACATTTTGCATATTAGGGAATTGCTCCACAAGTGTGAGTAGTAACAAGTGTGTTTTTTTGTTGACTTTGGCAATATAGTTGTCCAATTGTTTCTTTCTTGGTATTGATTTGATCTTGTTTTCGATCACTAATATGTATTTGCCATTTTGTTTTATGCATAAATCGAAGTTTTTGTCTTCTCGCTCAACTGTCCACTCATCGTTATTTGAAAAAATTAGATCACAACCCATCTTATTCATTACATCTACGAAGAATGATTTAGTTGGTGCATTGCTTCCTAGCCAAGCCAAGAAGTTGCTGTGGAATAATTCTTTAGAAGATAGTGATAGATTATATATTGGAGAATCCTCCAATTCGGCCAAAATCGTTTCTATTGTTTTGTTTCGTTGCTGTTCTTCTATTAGAGTTTTTGTTAAAAAAGCGACATCGCAAAAATACTGATTAGGTATTAGTAGGTTGCCGTTATTCTCATTGAAATTATGGGCAAAACAAAAGTCACAATAATTGCGCGCCTCACATTCAATGCATCTTGGCACTGAACTTCTGCGAATCCCTCTAAGTTCTTTTAAGCGTTTAGAATTGTAAAAAATATCATCTAATGATTCCTTGAATACGTTGCCTACAACATAGCCGTCCCATCCTGGACATGGAATAACATTGCCATTGGCAGAAATCCCTAATGAATTGACGCCACCTGAGCAGAATGGCAAGTTAGCAACGTCATCAATTGAGTAGTTTTTTGGCGTGTAAAAAGATGGATTAATTCTCATTATATTAATAATGACTGGCTCCAACTCAGAAATTGAAAGACGGTTAGATAGGTTGGAAGTGTTGAGGTCATTTTGTGCGAAAATTCCATAATCTAAATTACACTTCATGTTTAAGCTCTTTGCAAATTCGAATACTTTGCTATATTCGCCTTTGTTTGCTTTAATAATAGGACATTGAATTTCGCATCGTATATTTGCCTTGTGCAGCTTCTCAATGGCGGCTTTAGTTTGTCTAAATGACCCCTTTACAGTAGTTATGCTATCGTGTATTTTTGACGACATGGCATAGAGGGATACTTTTACGCATTCAACATTAACTTCTTTAAGCACCCGCAAATGTTCGTCATTAAGTGAGATTAGGTTGGTTAATAATACAATTTGTAAATCTTTTTCTCTACAGTAATACAACATTCTCACAATGTCTTTGTTGAGTAAGGCTTCTCCACCAGAAAGAGAAATTTTTATGCCACCCATCTCAACATATTTATCAATAATTTTTTTGAATTCGACGATGCTTAAATCCTGGCCTTTGTTTTTAATGCTATTGGGGATATAGCAATGTATGCATCGTTCATTACAACGGTTAGTCAACTCAATTTGCAATACATCTAGGCTTAACGTGTCCAGAAGTTTATTTACGTGCTCATCATCAAATGAATAGTAGGATTGCTTGTCGTTTATCTCTTTGTCCTTATTTGCAGAAGAATAAGGAACCTCTGTAGCATAATTAAAACACAAATCTTTTGTGTCTAATTCCACGCTGTTTTCACCCATCACAATGAATTTGCTGGAAACAAGGTCTTCCGCAAATTCTAAAAAGTCTTTTTGAATAGTTTCTTTGTCAATATCGTAAATATCACATAATGTTGAAATAATATCTTCTAGACTTCTAGGATAACGTTTTATCTGTGCTAAGAAATCAACACCGGCCCCCGTGAAAGTGCTACTCTGTTTAGTTAGTTGATTTGTTATATGGGCTAAAATGTTTTTATGGATTCTAATATAAGAGTTTTTAGACTGACGAATAAGCATCGATAATTTTGATTAATGTTAGTAAGTTGGTTGACAAGTTTCATGCGTGACTTTTTAAAGTCTAGATTTCTACCATTTCTGAATCTTTAATACACGTGTTAGTATTTAAATATTGCTTTGGGCGAAATGAATGTAATAAAATTTTGACAAAGGGTGAATTCACCCTTTGTCAAAACATAGAGGCAAGTTCTTTATTGGCCTACCATGCAATTTTGTTGAGATGTTGTATATTTACAAGAGCTTCTCTTGCAGGCGCCAAAATTACGGATGTTCGGTCTAGTATCTTCGCCACCGCCACCGAAAACAACATCCATTTCTAGCTTCTGAACTTTTGAATACTTCTTTTTCATTATGAATAATTTATCCGTTAAATGCCTACTCTATTTCAGGATTTTCGGCTTTCTCCTTTTTTTAATTTTATGCATTCAAATTTATAAATAAATAATGGAAGTTGGGTGATAAAATAGGGGTAAAATTTTGTGTGTGAGTAATTTGAATTGATTTGAATTGATTTGATTCAACTTGAATCGATTTTTTGATGGAGTGTAAGAAATATAATCGTACGTCAGTTTCTCTAGAAATCAGGTCAAATTGAGTCAAATTGAAGTTTTGAGAAGTTTTTCATAGTA
Organism: uncultured Prevotellaceae bacterium; assembly: GCA_900318065.1. Classification (GTDB taxonomy): domain Bacteria; phylum Bacteroidota; class Bacteroidia; order Bacteroidales; family Muribaculaceae; genus Sodaliphilus. The sequence continues at coordinate 5,928 of ONIY01000059.1, read as the reverse complement.
TTATTTGCGGTAAGAGTTATAAAATACTTAATTTTGCAATAAAATCGTGTGATATGACTGAAACTGATAAATATCTTGATTTGTTGCTTGCTGATGTGGAGAATCGCCTCGGACGAGGGTTGCTGAGCCCCAAGGACTTTGAGCACCTTTATGGGGTGATTGAGAATGACCTCAACGAGCGGGTGAGTGTCTCTACACTGAAGCGACTGTGGGGCTACTCTAAATATCTGTCGTCGCCCAGCGTGAGTATCCTTTCTATCTTGTGTCGCCTAGTGGGCTATCGTGACTGGGAAGACTACAAGGTACATCGCGTGAGTGGCGACAAGAAACCGAGCTCCGAGGTGTTGAGCGATAAAATCAACGTCACGATCGACCTAGAGCCTGGCGATCACGTTAGGTTATCATGGGAGCCACAACGAGTGTGCGACGTGGTGTATCACGGCGACGGCGACTTTGAGGTTCTCTCGTCGGTGAACACTGGCATCAAGGCTGGTGACTGGTTTTGCTGCAGTCTTATACACCAACCGCATGTGGAAAGTTAATGAGCTGGGGTTTGGATGTTTTCGCGACCATACCGAGATAGAAGAGATGACAATCGAAAACACGAATTTTGGTATCCAGAAAAACGCATTTAAAGGCTGTACAAATCTAAGACGCATCAATATGCCAAAACTAATGACTCCTCCCGAGATTGGAGGTGGTGGTTGGCAGACGGTAATCGACTCAGTCTTTGAACCTTATCACTATGAACAGGTTACACTCTATGTGCCTGAACCCGAGAAGTTTCGTGATGACACCTCCTGGTGCAAGTTCAAGCACATTGAGCCGCTTCGCTAGCTTGCCGCTCACGCCACTTTTGTGAGTGTATTAAAGCTGACACTAGAGCTAAGAAACCACATCAAAAGTAAAAACAACTGATTTATCTGATAAATCTGAATTGTTTTCAATGATATCAATCCTGAAAATCAGAACATTCAGATAGTTCAGTTGTTTATTATACATGTTGTTAGAGATTTGAGTAAAAAACAATCATCGGCCACGCTGTTGTGGTCGATGATTATAGTTTGGAGTCTCGTGAGGCTTTGGACCTCGATGAGATGATGTCTTAGTTTTCTTCGCTTTGTTGTGGAGCGGCCACTACGTTAATGTAAGTGTGGCCAGCTTTGTGCTGGAACTCAACTGTTCCGTCAACGAGAGCATACAAGGTGTGGTCCTTGCCCATGCCTACGTTAACACCTGGACGGTGAACGGTACCGCGCTGACGGCGGATGATGTTACCGGCCTTTGCGAATTGCCCACCAAAAAGTTTCACTCCGAGTCGCTTGCTGTGCGACTCACGTCCGTTCTTCGAACTACCTACACCTTTTTTATGTGCCATAATGAAATCGGTTTTTAGGGGTTAAGCAATTACATCTTTAATCACGAGCTCGGTGAAGTACTGGCGGTGACCGTTCAAGCGGCGATAGCCTTTGCGGCGTTTCTTCTTGAAGACAATCACGTGCTCACCCTTTACCAGGGGCTGCTTAACTTCACACACTACTTTTGCACCTTCTACGGTAGGTGCGCCAACTGTGATGGCACCGTCGGCATCCACGAGGAGGACCTTGCTGAATTCTACTGCATCGCCCTCGTTCTTCTCGTCGCCGAGATAGTGAACAAACAACTTCTTGCCTGCTTCGGCCTTAAATTGTTGTCCCTGAATTTCTACAATTGCGTACATTTAATTAATTGTATTTCAAGTTAACCCGTGCGGCGGCCCCAGTCTCGTGGGGCACTTAGTCGAGCCTATCGGAAAATCGGTGCAAAGGTACTACAAAGTTTTTGAACTGCAAAGGGAAAGGGCTTTTTTTTGAAAAAAAAAGCGGAAAAGGCGCCTGCGGCGCGAGGATCGGGGGTCGAGGATGGAGGATGGGAGATCGAGGATTGGGGATCGAGTAGTCGAGCGGTTGAGCGGTTGAGCGGTCTAGCGGTCGAGCAATCGAGCAGTCGAGCAGTCGAGGCCTTTGTACTTTGTCCCTTGTCCTTCGTCCTTTGTCCCTTGTCCTTTTTTACTTGTTCTTTGTTGGGTCGGCGATGATTAGTGTGCCGGTGTTGGTTCCGCCAAAGCTATTGCCGCTGGTGTACTTGCCGTAGTACTTATACACCCCTGCTGGCAGGCGCTTGCCGCGGCGGTTCTTCAGGTCCCAGTCGAATGGGAAGGAGCTTGTGGTGGTGTACCACACATACTGTCCTGTGCTGTTGAAGACCATGATTTTCACCTCGGGATTGCTTCCCTCGGGTGCTGTGAGGTTGAATGTTGCCACCTCACTGGCTGGCTCTTGCTCCACACTGAGTGCCACTTGCTGTCCTCCCACATAGAAGTCGAAGACTCTTGAGGCGCGGTTGCCTGCTATGTCGTGGGTGGTGAACTGCAGTGTGTGGTGTCCTTCGAGCAGCTCGATGGGGTAGTCGAGGTCGAGGGTCTTGCCCTGGTCACGCAGGGTGACAAAGCTGCGCAGTTCGGTGCCGTATTTCTTTCCTCCGTCAATCTTCAGGTCGAGGCCGTTGCCTATGGTGATGGTTTGGTTGTTGAAGCCATAGTCGTCGGTGGCGCTGATGTGCAATGTGCTCTTGAACTGGACATTATTGGTGGCGGCAAACTCGCTCTGGTCGTCAATGTAAATGTCGCTGATCACTGGTGGAGTGACGTCGTGAATGGTGTTAGGATTAGTCTCGCTGTAGGCTTGCAGCAAAATCCTGTCGGTGTTGCCGTTGACCATCTCATCGCTGTTGTCGCGATGTGCAAAGACCGAGATCAGTCCGGTGTAGCCTGGGTTCTGGAAGTATCGTGGCATAATGGTGTTGCACACGAAGATGCCGTTTTCCACGCGTCCCTCTACCTGTGTGAGCAGGTTGCGGGGGAAGAAGATGTCGCGACCGTTCTCGGTGAGCTCTTTCTTCTCGTAGTCGTAGATGGCAAGAGTGGCATCGCCATTGAAGCTGGTGTCGATTTGTGAGCCGTCGGGGGTGTAGACCGCCGCCTCAATGGTGATTTGTCGCAGCTCTCCGGTTGCGATGTTACTAGAGCCAATGGTGTATCCGTTTATTTTGTTTATCTTGAAATAGGGCTTGGGATAGTTGATCTTGATGGCTGGGTCGCCAATGAGAACAAACATCATCTTGTTGTAGCTGGTGACGTGTCCAAACGACTGCTTGGTGCGCATGTACACTTCGCCAATGGTGGGCATTTGGCCGGTGCTGGTGTTGCTAAACATGTTCCTGATAAATGCCTGGTTCAGGGCGTCGTTGCCACTGGCATAGGCCGAGCGGGTGGTGGTCACCATAGCAATGGCTCCGCCTTTGGGCTTGTGGAACATGATTTCCAGCAGGCCGCGAATGTTGCCGTCGTAGCGTGCCACGTCGCAGCATGCGGTGGTGATGATGGGCAGGTGTGGATAGGTGGTGTTTCTTGCCTCGAGGGTAGTCCACAGTTTGTATTCGTGGGTCAGTGCCATGCCGTTGCCGTGTCCCACATAGGTCATGAAGTACTGTCCGTCCTTGAGCAGTTGTGTCATCCTTTGTCGTGCCTCAAGTCCCATTTTGGTCTGTGAGTCGTAGGGGAACTGTGACAGGAACACTTTGTTGCGGTTGATGGGCAGTCCCAGCTCGCTGGCAATAATGTTGCCAAGACCCTCGGCCTGGTAGGCATGGAGGTTGTGGTCTTCTTCATAGTAGTCGGCTATGAGCAGTGCATTGTTGCGCCAGGGTCCATAGTCGGGGTTGTTGACATAGTCGATGAGTTTATCCACATCGCTCTCGGCTTCTTCAAGCGATGCGCAAGGAATGCGTCCCACGCCAAGCAGCAGCAGTTCGTTGGCAGGGTTCTTTCCCGAATTGTCTTCGAGCATGCCAAAGAAGTCGTCGCTCACATAGCTGCTGGTCTCGTCGTGACTTCCTGTTGACTCGTAGGTGAGGATTGTGCATGGTCTCTTGGCGAGAATCTGGCGATTGTCTTGCGAGCCTGCGCCAAACATGATGAGATATTTGAACTTGCTGCTGTCGCGGTCATAGAACATCTTGTTCATCAGGCGAATTGCCATGGCATCGGGGGTGCCGCTGGAGAACTCGTTGAAGATGAGATCTTGGTCGATGACGTGGACAATCATTTTGTCGTTGGTGATGTGCATGCGTGCCACTCTGCTTGCCTGCTCAAGGAGTTCCTTGCAGGTGACGATCACCATGTCGGGGGTGGGCAGGCCATGAATGTTCTGATTCTCTACCGGAGCATATCCGGTGATTGACTTGAGCGTCTGAGTGGGGTCGAAGGCAATGAATTGGGTTGTCTCGATGGTGTAGAGTGGCGTGAAGCCTCTATAGCCCTCGGCCTCTTTGAGGTTATAGTTCTTGGGAGCCTGAGGGTTGTCGATGTTCCACATCAGGAGCGATGGGTTGTCGTCGGTGACAGCGATGATGTCGCTCGACGACACCTGGTTGAAGTTCATTCTCACCTGGTTGTCGACCGAGTTCTCAAGAGTGTTGCGGTGGTGGAAGGTGAGGATGAAGTAGTCGAGCTTCGACCAGTTGGGGTTTCCCGTGATATTGAAATTGATTGTGCCGCTGGCGGGAATGGGAGCTGTGGTAGTGGGCTGCACAAGTGCGTAGGGCGAGATGAAGTTGTAGAAAGTGTATTCGCTGGGTGCGGCAGGAATCTTGATGTCATTGTTGTCGAAGGGCACCTGCTTGTTGTTGAAATTCACCTTGAGATAGGCAGGTGTGTCCTTGCTTTTCACCGCCACGCAGGTGTTGACCATGATGGCCGAGTCGCCACACAGGCTGGGGATGTTGTAGGTGAGTTGCAGCTGCTTGTCGACAAACGCCTCTCCCAGCATGTCTTTGCCCGACTGCGATGCCGAGATGGCCTCGGTCTCATGGTGATAATAGTCGAGGCTGGTGTCACGCAGCCTGGTGCCGGTGATGCCGTAGGTGACATTGGCTGGCTCAACCCTGGGGCTGCTGTCGCTGGTGAGGAAATAGTAGCCTTGTTGTGAATAGCTGTTGAAGGTGCGGGTGAAGTGTGGGCTGGTGGTGGCACCCTCAAGGGTGTAGCCCACGGGACCGCAGCCGTAGAACACTATCTTGTTGCCCACGATCTTGCTGGGCACCTGCACGAGGTCGTCGGGGGCACTGCCGTCGAGCACCTCGCTGATGGGGTGCCCGCCCGCGCCATAAACCTTCACGTCGTTGATGTTAGAAAATCCCATTTTTATGAGTTCCCTGGAGGTGATTTGGTACACTCCGTCTTCAGGAATAGAGATTTTCACCCATTGCCCTGAGCTCAGTTTAGATGTGGTGGCATATTTTGATGCCGAGAAAGCGCTAGCGCTCAATGATGTGGACGCAAGCAGGATTATGACAAATAAGGCTATAAATATGTTTCTCTTGTTCATAACGATATCGTTGTTGAGTGTTTTTGCTTCACAAAATGTATTTATAATTCAAGTTTTGAGAGAGGGTTCCCCCTCTAAGATAGAGGGGGTTAGGGGGAGTATGAACACCAGCGACACAGCAAGCGATGAGGGAAAAATCGACAAAAACATCATACTCCCCCCCGCCCCCTCTATCTTAGAGGGGGAGTTTGTCGCCTGATTGTTAGCGGTTTGGTGTCTCATGATTACTTTATAAAATCTAGTATATAATATAAACGTGTAAATCTCGGGTTTTATTGTGATGCCAGTATCGCTATGAGCATTAAAATGCGTGAAAGCCAAATAATAAAGGCTTTTCCCGCTCAGGAGAAAAGCCTTTATTGTATAGTAGGACTATATTATCCAGTAATGTTTAGTTCATGATGGGACTCATCACAGCGTGGAAGTTGCCCTCGTAGGTGATGTAGAGCTGGATATAGTAGGTAGCGCTGGTGTCAACCTTGAGGTTGCCACCATCGTAGCT
>ONIY01000072.1 GCA_900318065.1 uncultured Prevotellaceae bacterium | reverse complement strand
AAAGAAAGCCCTGCTGAAAAAAGATATAATAGACATCGATGGGCAAACCGTGACAATAAACGATTCTCTTTTCAAACTCTGGCTTCAACGTCAGCCTTTTTTTGACTAATGAAACACTTTTTACTCTCCATATTACTGCTTCTCGCGGTAGCGACAGCAAGTGCAAAATCACACTTAAACGACAGCATTCCGTTCTTTTATCGAGGACATCTTTACCTTGATGCGAAAATAAACAACTCAATCCTAAGCAAAGTGATTTTCGACACTGGAGGTGCCGACATGTTTGGCATAGACAGTGTATTCCTCGCCCATTCAGCTTGGAAGCCACAAAAGACAGGGCGAGCAATGGCAGGAGGGGCTGCCGGCAAAACCAAAGTGCGCGTCATATTTGAACCCACAACAGTCAAAACAGGCAACCACACTGAAAAATTTGAGTATGTACCCATTTTCAAACTACGCGATGTGGTCAGCTGTCACGTCGATGGCATATTGGGCATTAAAGACATTATGAACCACCCGTTTGAAATAAATTTTGAACACGGTTATATAAAACAACACCTTGGAGGCAAACCACGAGTTGATGGCTACATGAAAGTACCCTTCACTCACAAGAACAAACGCATCTTGCTCCAAGCCGCGACTGTTGTAGCCGGCAAGAGCATAAAAGGCACCTACCTGATGGACACAGGCGGCGGGGGATCAATTGATTTCACAGCCGCAACAACACATCAACACTCTCTTGAAACTATCGAGGAGAAGAGAATTATCACCGACATCACCCAATTCGGACTTGGCAACAAAGAACAAGAAACGATAGTCACAATGAAATCACAGCAATTCATCATTGGCAACGATACTATCACCAACGAAGAAATCAGCTATCTTCCCGAAGGTGTAGGAGCATTTGGCGACCATGAATATCTTGGAACAATTGGCAACAACATTTGGTCAGAGTACAACATCATAATTGACGCCAACGCTGGATTCATTTATCTCAAGCGGTTCAAGTCAGGCAAAAAAGACTGTGCATCCTACGGCTACAATTTCCGAAACCGTACCGACATTGGAAAAGGATGGATTGTGAGTAGCCTCGACCGTGGAGGTGTAGCTGCAAAAGCAGGACTAGAACTCAACGATATCATCCTTTCGGTCAATGGTAAAGACGTAAAACTCTACACCTGGGACGAAGAGTGGAGAATCGGCGATCTGCCATCGCAAGACCTTGTAATAAAAGGCAAGGACGGCAATATCAAGCACATACATCTTGAGCCTAAAAATCCCTGGAAATAAAAACAACAATGACCAATCTCAGACTTAACTTTCGAGTCCACTTGAAAAAGTCGTTTTTTGTGCCTACTCAAGTTATCAAACGATTAAGTACGATTAAAAACTATTGAATATCATATTTGGCAAATTTATTGAAAAATAATGGTTTTACTTTTTAAAGTAGACTCGAAACTTGAGTCTCAAAAACCTAAAACATTAATTCGTTCAGTTACGTTGAATGAATTTACATTAATTCGTTCAGCCGTGTTGAACGAATTTTCATTTTTTTCTTGTTTAATTCAAGAAAAAGACCATCCCCACTGAGGACACTTTTTGGTGGCAGATATGAGGACGAATAATTATACTCTTCAAGCAAACAAGTCATCCATTGTGACTGTGTTGTTGAAAGCATAGGAGTAGATGTTTTGCGCTAGAGATAAATTGAACGTGACGTGCGTCCATACAATCCACCCTTGTCTCCTATCACCTTGTCAAGCATCCATGATGTTGCCGAGCCACAAATTATCACTTTCAACCCATCTTGAGTAGAAGCCCACGAATTCCAGAAGTAGCTGAAAGCCTTAAGAAAATTAGATTAGGCTGCGTCTCGGAAAAACTCAAATAAATCTGGATTGCAAAGATGCAGTTCGGCAAAACTTAAACTTTGTTTAATTTTTCATTCAACTTGCACTTTATTTGTTTTTTCACTCGGTTAGCACTATGTTGAGGTCTTCGACCTCGAAATTAGGCTGCGTCTCGGAAAAACTCAAATAAATTTGCTTTTTCACTCGGTTTGCACTATGTTGAGGTCTTCGACCTCGAAATTAGGCTGCGTCTCGGAAAAACTCAAATAAATTTGCTTTTTCGCTCGACTTGCACTAATTTTGCACATTATTTTAGGAACAATGTGCGACAATCATGGATTATCAACTGATAGCCAACATATTACTTGCTGTTTCAAGTTTTTTCTCACTTGCCGTAATGCTCAGGTGGGACCTGCTCATGCTGCGCGAGAACGAGTACAGCAACAAGCAATTCATGGCCTGGCTGCAGGATAGCGACGAGAGCTACAGCAGCAAGCGCATTGTGCCCATGGCAGCGCTGGTGGCGTGTGCCACCCCGTGGGCTCGCGAGTCGTGGATGGTGGTGGGCATCATTGCTGTTGCAATGGTCGCACTCGCAACGGCACTTCTCGCCAGCAAGCGCAAGCAGTTGCTGCAATGCAACAAGCGCGCCACAGCCATCATCCTGATGGTGCTCGCCATAGTTGGCGTCTGCGCCATCTCGCTCTTTGCTTCGCGCTACAGCCTGGAGGCTGGCATGATGCTGTTGCTCTTCACCGCCTTCTCCTATGTGCTGGTGCTGGGCGCCAATGGCATAATCGACCTCTTCAACAAGAAAAAATAATCAACAAAATATATTCTATTCACGATGAAGAAATTTAACGAATACAACAAGTTCAATCTTTCGGACATCAACAAGGAAGTCCTGAAGAAATGGGACGAAGAGAACGTGTTCGGCAAGAGTATCGAGGAACGCGAGGGCGCTCCAGCTTTTGTCTTTTACGAAGGACCACCTAGTGCCAACGGCATGCCAGGCATCCACCATGTGATGGCTCGCACCATCAAGGACATCGTGTGCCGCTTCAAGACTATGCAGGGTCACCAAGTGCTGCGCAAGGCTGGCTGGGACACCCACGGACTGCCTGTGGAGCTCAGCGTTGAGAAAGCCCTGGGCATCACCAAGGAGGACATTGGCAAGAAGGTGAGCGTAGACGAGTACAACGCAACCTGCCGCAAGGAGGTAATGAAATATACCCGCGAGTGGGAAGACCTCACTCACAAGATGGGCTACTGGGTTGACATGAAAGCCCCATATATCACCTACAAGAACAGCTACATCGAGTCGCTGTGGTGGCTCCTGAAGCAACTCTACAACAAGGGCTTGCTCTACAAGGGCTACACCATCCAGCCCTACTCGCCCGCCGCAGGCACCGGCCTGAGCTCACACGAGCTCAACCAGCCCGGCTGCTACCGCGACGTCAAGGACCAGACCGTCACCGCCGAGTTTACCGTGGTAGACAACGGCCACAAGGCCATCGAGGCCATCAAGGCTGCTGCCGACGAGAAGTTCCGCGACCACCTGCGCATCCTTGCCTGGACCACCACTCCCTGGACATTGCCCAGCAACACCGCGCTGTGCGTTGGCTCCAAGATCGACTATGTGGCAATCGAGAGCTACAACCCCTACAACGGCACTCCTGCCGTTTACCTGATGGCAAAAGCCCGCGTCGACGCCTATTTCAAGCCCGAGGGTGCCGAGAAGCCCCTCGACGAGTACACCGTGGGCGACAAGGTGGTGCCCTACAAGGTTATTGCCGAGTTCAAGGGCAGCGACCTGCTCGATATCAAGTACAAGCAGCTCTTCCCCTGGGTTAAGCCCGTCGACAAGATTGACGACAAGATTGTGGCCAACGACAACGGCTTCAGGATTATCCATGGCGACTATGTCACCACCGACGACGGTACCGGCATCGTCCACATCGCGCCCACCTTTGGTGCCGACGACGCCTTCGTTGCTCATGCCGCTGGCATCCCAGCCCTGTACATGATCAACAAGAAGCTCGAGACCCGCCCAATGGTTGACCTCACCGGCAAGTACTACACCCTCGACGACCTCGACGAGGACTTCGTGAAGAACTTCGTTGATGTGGAGCTCTATAAGGAATATGCCGGGGCATGGGTGAAGAACGCCTACGACCCCAAGTTCACCGTCGATGGAAAGTATGATGAGGCTGCCGCCAGCAAGGCCGAGGACCTGAACATCTACATGTGCATACGCATGAAGCAGGAAGGCACCGCTTTCAAGATTGAGAAGCACGTGCACAACTACCCACACTGCTGGCGCACCGACAAGCCTGTGCTCTACTACCCACTCGACAGCTGGTTCATTCGCTCCACAGCCTGCAAGGAACGCATGGTGGAGCTCAACAAGACCATCAAGTGGAAACCTGAGCACACCGGCACCGGCCGCTTTGGCAAGTGGCTTGAGAACCTTAACGACTGGAACCTGAGCCGCAGCCGCTACTGGGGCACACCACTGCCCATCTGGCGCAGCGAGGACGGCGAGGAGAAGTGCATTGGCAGCATTGAGGAACTCTACAACGAGATAGAGAAAGCCGTTGCTGCCGGCGTGATGGGTGGCAACCCCTTCAAGGACAAAGGCTTCATTCCTGGCGATTACAGCGAGGAGAACTACAACAAGATCGATATCCATCGCCCCTATGTTGACTACATCACCCTCGTGAGCGAGAGCGGCAAGCCCATGAAGCGCGAGCTCGACCTGATTGACGTGTGGTTTGACAGCGGCGCCATGCCCTATGCACAGCTGCACTACCCATTTGAGAACAAAGAGCTCATCGACGAGCGCAAGTTCTACCCCGCCGACTTCATTGCCGAGGGTGTGGACCAAACCCGTGGATGGTTCTTCACACTGCACGCTATCGCCACTATGGTATTTGACAGCGTTGCCTATAAGGGCCTTATCTCCAACGGCCTCGTGCTCGACAAGAACGGCAACAAGATGAGCAAGCGACTGGGCAATGCCGTCGACCCCTTTGCCACCATCGAGAAATATGGCTCCGACCCCTTGCGCTGGTACATGATAAGCAACTCATCGCCCTGGGAGAACCTCAAGTTTGACACCGCAGGCGTTGAGGAAGTGGGCCGCAAGTTCTTTGGCACACTGTACAACACCTACTCGTTCTTCGCTCTCTATGCCAATGTAGACGGCTTCGACCCAGCAACACCACAAGTGCCCGTGGAGAAGCGTCCCGAGATTGACCGATGGATAATCTCGCTGCTCAACTCCCTCGTCAAGGAGGTTACCGAGCAGTTCAACGACTATGAGCCCACTCGCGCCACTCGCGCCATCAGCGAGTTTGTGAGCGAGAACCTGAGCAACTGGTATGTGCGCCTCAACCGCAAGCGCTTCTGGGGTGGAGAGATGAACGACGACAAGCTCGCCGCCTATCAAACCCTCTACCAGTGCCTTGAGACCATTGCCCGCCTCATGGCACCTGTGGCACCATTCTACAGCGACATGCTCTACCGCGACCTCACCGGCAGCGAGAAGTCGGTACACCTCATGCCCTACCCCACTGCCTGCGAGAGCGTCATCGACAGCGACCTTGAGCACCGCATGGACATGGCACAGAAGGTCACCTCGATGGTGCTTGCCCTGCGTCGCAAGAAGAACCTGAAGGTGCGCCAGCCACTCACCTCAATCATGATACCTGTCACCGACGACAAGCAGCGCGCTGCCATCGAGGCGGTGAGCGACCTCATCACCAGCGAGGTGAACGTGAAGGGCATCAAGTTTGTGGGCAACGATAAGGGCATCCTCGTCAAGAAAGTGAAGCCCGACTTCAAGAAACTTGGCCCGAAATATGGCAAGATCATGAAGGCACTTGCCGCACAGCTCACCACCATGCCACAGGCCGACATCCTGCGCTTGGAGCAAGAAGGCTCCATCAAGCTCATGGTGGGCGACCAAGAGGCAGTGGTCGATGTTGCCGATGTTGAAATCATCAGCGAGGACATCCCCGGCTGGCTCGTGTCTAACGAAGGCAACCTCACCGTGGCTCTCGACATCACTGTTACCGACGAGTTGCGCCGCGAGGGTATGGCACGCGAGCTCGTGAACCGCATCCAGAACGTGCGCAAGAGCAAGAACTTCGACATCACCGACAAGGTGATTGTCACCATCAGCCCCGACGAGCGCATCAACGATGCCGTTGAGAGCTATGGCGACTACATTGCCCGCCAAGTGCTCGCAGTGGCTATCAACGTGGAGCCAGTAGAAGGCGCCGACGCCATTGAGCTCGACATGGACGGATGGAACCTCAACGTGAAAGTCGAGAAACAAAATAATTAAGTGTAAAGTGTTAAGTATTAAGTATTAAGTTTATTTTTCTTCGAAAATTTGAGATTTTTTGAGGCTCGCAGCCACTTAACACTTGACACTTAACACTTATCTCGTTCCACGTTTCACGTTCCACGCGCCGCAGGCGCAACTTAACACTTAACACTTAAAATTTAACCACACAATAATTATGGCAAAAGAACAAGAAAAAACTCGCTACAGCGACGAGGAATTGCAAGAGTTCAAGAACATAATTCTTGAGAAGATAGAAGTTGCCAAGACTTCCTACGACCAGCTCATGCAACGCATCCAGACCGACGAGTCACGCAACAGTTTCAACATGCTCGAGGAAGGCGCCGCCACCATGGAGCAAGAAGAGGCCAGCCAGCGCGCAGCACGCCAGCTCGACTTCATCAAGAAGCTACAGGCTGCCCTGGTGCGCATCGAGAACAAGACCTACGGCGTGTGCCGCGTCACCGGCAAACTCATCCCCAAGGGACGCTTGATGGCAGTGCCCCACGCCACCCTCTCGGTCGAAGGCAAGGAAATAGAGCAACAACGCAAGAAGAAGTAACATTTTCCTCTAAATGAAGAAATTATCTAACGGATGGCTGGCAACCATCATTATCGTTGTCGCCATTGTTGTTGACCAGGTAACAAAAATCTGGGTCAAGACCCACTTCTACTATGGCGAACAGGTAGAAGTTGCCTCGTGGTTCAAGATAGCATTCATCGAGAACAACGGCATGGCATTTGGCATGGAACTGGGCAGCAAGATGATACTCACATGGTTGCGCATCATCTTCTCGATACTGTTCATCTATTATCTCTACAAGATTAGGCAACGCCACGACCTGCCCAAGGGATTTGTCGCATGCATTGCACTGATCACTGCCGGTGCCATAGGCAACGTGATCGACTGCATTGCCTACGGCCAGCTCTTCAACGACCCCATGCCACCACAAGTGGCGCAGTTCCTGCCCAGCGAGGGCGGCTACGCGTCACTCTTCAACGGCAAGGTGGTCGACATGCTCTACTTCCCGCTCGCCGAGTGGGACTGGCCACAGTGGATGCCCATGGTGGGCGGCAAGCATTTCTTGTTCTTTGAACCCATTTTCAATGTTGCCGACGCATGCCTCACCACCAGCATCCTGGCACTGGTCATCTTCTACAACAAGTACCTCGTGAGCGACAAAAAAACTGCTCAAGAAGAGGCCCAGGAGCCAGAGGCCGACAGCAACGCCACCACCCAGGAATAATCACACATCCTCATCACCTCCCCCCTATCGCTATGTCAAGAACCGCCATATCACTCATTGCGCTCGCCATCGCAGCAACTGTGCTTGTCGCCTGCGACAAGGCACCCAGCGGTGTAATCAAGGAAAGTGACATGGCGCACGTCCTTGCCGACTTTGCCGTTGCCGAGGAGATGATGAACCAATATCCCAACCTGTTTCCCGACGACTCCTCCAAGCTGGTCCTCAAGCAGTCGATTCTTGAGAAATATGACGCCGACCTGGCAAAGTATGACGCATCGCTCATCTGGTATGCCCACAACCTGAAAGTCTACAACCAAGTGCACGAGAAGGCAATAAAAATCCTTGAGAAAGAAGGCGGCTTCCACAACCAAGACAAGACCGGTGGCATAGCGTGGATGGGAGAGAACAACCCTGTCATGACTGGCATGGGCGGGGAGAAGAGAGTGTTTCCCAACTCGGGCGACAGTGCCAACGTGTGGACCGAGCCGCAGCAGTGGGTTCTCACAAGCGCTATGCGCAAGGGATACATCACCTTTGACTACACCCCCGACAAAGAGGCCCGCAATGGCGACCTCTACTCGCTCAACATGAAGATGGTGAGCAACAACAGCACCATCAAGCTGCTGCTGGCAATCGACTATAACGACGGATGCACAGGATACATAAACCGCACGGCAACGGTCTATGGATGGTCAAACTACAACCTCCAGACCGACTCCACCCGCAAGGTGAAACGCATCTATGGCTTCATTCAGTATGACATCAAGCCCCGGGGCATTACCTTTATCGACAGCATCTACCTGCTGCGCACCCACCTCGACCGGGAGAAGTACAGCATGATAGGCGTGCAGCGACTGGCTGC
>ONIY01000032.1 GCA_900318065.1 uncultured Prevotellaceae bacterium | reverse complement strand
CCAAGAAAAAAACTCAATTTCAGCACACCTCTGCGAGAGTTCTATAAACATTTTTCTTAACTTTGTCACAAAATATGCATTTGCTTGTTGACTCTACGTAAGCCTCTTTTTTAAGTTTATTTCTAAATGTTTTGAAAAAAGAAAACTATAAGTCGGTAATTATTTGTACCTTTGCACCCCGAAAAGAAAAACTCACACACATTCAACGCTATGGCCGAGAGTAATTTTATTGACTATGTGAAGATATTGTGCCGCAGTGGGCACGGAGGAGCAGGCTCAAAGCACCTGCACCGCGCTAAGTATATACCCAAGGGAGGTCCCGATGGCGGCGACGGAGGCCGCGGAGGGCACATCTTCCTCAAGGGCAACCGCAACCTGTGGACCTTGATTCACCTCAAGTATCAGCGCCACATCTTTGCCACCGACGGTGCTCCAGGCAGCGAGAACCAGTGCACTGGCAAGAAGGGCGAGGACCGCACTATCGAGGTGCCTTGTGGCACTGCCGTCTACGATGCCGAGACAGGGCAATTCCTGTGCGACGTGACCCAGGACGGACAGGTGGTGCGACTGCTCAAGGGCGGCCGCGGCGGCCTGGGAAACGTGCATTTCAAGACTGCCACACGCCAGACCCCCCGCTTTGCCCAGCCTGGCGAGGACGGTGTGGAGAAGGCTATCATCTTGGAGCTCAAGCTGCTCGCCGATGTGGGTCTCGTGGGTTTTCCCAATGCCGGAAAGTCGACACTGCTCTCGGTGATTAGCGCCGCCAAGCCCAAGATTGCCAACTACCCCTTCACCACCCTCGAGCCCAACCTGGGCATTGTGAGCTACCGCGACCAGCAGTCGTTTGTCATGGCCGACATCCCTGGCATCATTGAGGGCGCCAGCGAGGGCAAAGGGCTGGGACTAAGGTTCTTGCGCCACATTGAGCGCAACGCCGTGCTGCTGTTCATGATACCCAGCGACACCGACGACATCAAGCGCGAATATGAAATCCTGAGCAACGAGCTCGCCACCTTTAACCCCGACCTGGTGGAGAAGCCCCGCGTGCTCGCCATCACCAAGTGCGACCTCATTGACGAGGACCTCAAGGAGATGCTGCGCCCCACCCTGCCCGCCGATGTGCCCATAGTGTTCATCTCTAGCGTTGCCCAGCAAGGCCTCACCGAGCTCAAAGACCTGCTGTGGCGCACCATCAACGACGAGCACAACCGCATCCCCGACACCGTTGCCCTGCATGACCTCGACGCCAATCACCGCGTCAAGGAAGAGGACGACTTCCTCTTTGCCGCCCAGGATCCCGACTATGACGAGATGCCCGACGCCGGCGGCAAGATGATCGTCGACGAGCGCGAGTGGGACGATGAGTACTGGGACGAGAAATTTGACGACCCCAACAGCGACTTCCAAATCGTCAATGACGACGAGGACCAAGATTAAACACAACGCCATGGCCAGCGAGAAGATAAACATATGCGTCTTTGGAGCTTCGAGCAGGAATATCGAGGCTTCCTATCTCGACGCTGCCTACCACCTGGGCAAGCTCATGGCTCAGCGTGGATGGACATGCCTAAACGGGGCTGGCAGCGAAGGACTCATGCGCGCCGTGAGCGACGGAGTGCTCGACGCTGGAGGTGAGGCAGTGGGTGTCATCCCCCAGTTCATGATCGACAACGGGTGGCACTACGACCGCCTCACGCGCATCATCGCCACCGCCACGATGCACGAGCGCAAGCACACTCTGGCACAGATGTCGCAGGCAGTGATAGCGCTGCCAGGCGGCTGCGGCACCATGGAAGAACTGCTCGAGGCCATCACCTGGCGACAGCTCAACCTCGCCATCAAGCCCATAGTGATACTCAACACCCTGGGCTACTATGACCACCTGGAAGCCATGCTCAACCACTCTATCGAGCAGGGCTTCATGAAGGCAAGCCATCACCGGCTGTGGCGCATGGCGTCGAGCCCTGCCGAGGCCATCGACATCCTGGAGCAAGAACTGTCGCACGAGGCCGAGCCCACCGAGCCGAAATATTGACACAAGCATCATCTATGGCAACCGATTCAATAAATATCATCACCGACAGCGCCACCACCCAGGCCACCAGCGCCGACACCGTGGTCGTGCCCAAGGAGCACCGCGCGCAATACCTGGGAGGGTTCCCCTCTCAAGGCGGCAACGACACCACCATTGTCCACATCGACCAGATGCCCGTGATTGAGGTGCCCCATGCCAGCAATGCCCGCACCCATAACAGTTCGCCGCTGCACGACACGGGGTCGATGATAATGTTCCTGCTCTCATGCCTTTTCCTCATCACCAGCTACAGGATGGGAAACGTGTACATTGCCAACCTCATGCACAACATGTTCTCCACCAAGGGCAAGGACGACCTCTATAGCGACCACACGGCGAGCGACACACGCATCATCATTGCCCTGATCATCAACACCTGCCTCATGGAAGGGTTGCTGCTGTTCTACGGCCTCTCGTGGTATGACCCGCAGCTCACCCTGGCGTTGCAGAGCTCGGTGTTCCTCCATGTGTTTGTGCTCTTCCTCTCGGCTGCCTTCTTTATCACCATCCAGCTGTTCATGTACAGGCTCATAGGCTTCACCTTCACCACCGACAGCCTCACCGAGCTGTGGGTGGGTGGCTTCCTTGCCTCGCAAGCCACGCTGGGACTGCTGCTCTTCCCCATTGTGGTGATAACCCTCGTGTTTCCCTCTACCATAAAACTGATGCTGTCGCTGGCATTAGCACTATATATTTTGGCGAGGATTGTATTTATTTGGAAAGGATTTAGAATTTTTTTCAACAATTTGTCATCAAGTATCTATTTTATTTTGTACCTTTGCGCCGTTGAAATTGTACCCCCTCTCTTGGCACTTGCCGGTACAGTTTATGTATGCAGCATATTATAAACAAAAAACATTGAAACTGTGAAGATTAAGAAAATCTTGGTTTCGCAACCGAAACCATCATCTGAAAAATCTCCTTATTTCGATTTGGAACATAAGTATGGTGTTAAAGTGGTCTTCAGGCCATTCATCAAGATTGAGGGGTTAACTTCAAGAGAATTCCGTCAGTTAAAGATTCCCATCACTAACCACACCGCAGTGATCTTCACTGCCCGCGCCGCCGTCGACCACTACTTCAGACTGTGCAAGGAGTTGAGGTTTAATGTTCCCGACACTATGAAGTACTTTTGCGTGAGCGAGACCATTGCACACTATCTGCAAAAGTATATCATCTACCGCAAGCGCAAGATCTTCTACACCGAGACAGGCCATGCCGACGCACTGCTTCCGCTGCTTGCCAAGCACAACAAGGAAACTTACATCTACCCCGTGAGCGACGTTCACGAGCAAAAGCTCCACATCCCTGAGGATGGCAGCATCAAGTTCACCAAGGCCATCATGTACCGCACGGTGAGCAATGTCATTGGCAACGATGAGGAGTTTGACTACGACATGATTATCCTCTTCACACCCTCGGGCGTGAAGTCGCTGCTGCAGAGTTTCCCACACTTTGAGCAAGGCAACATCGCCATTGGCGCTATGGGTGCCAAGACCATCGAAGAGCTCAAGAATCACGGCCTGAGACTCGACCTCACCACGTCGCCCAAGGCTCCATCGATTGCTGCTGCCATGGACAAGTACATTGCCGAGCACGTCGACGACCCCGATGAGCCACGCACCGTGCAAGAGCGATTCCCAATACCAGAGCCAGAGCCTGAACCAGAGCCCGAACCTAAGGTAGAGGAGCCTAAGGCTGAAGAGCCCAAGAAGGAAGAACCTAAGGCTAAGGCCAAAGCTCCTGCCAAGAAGGCACCTGCCAAGAAGGCTGCTGCTAAGAAAGCTGCTGCTAAGAAAGCACCCGCCAAGAAGGCTACCGCTAAAAAGGCTCCTGCCAAGAAGGCAACAGCAGCCAAGAAAGCTGAGCCCGCTAAGAAAGCTGCTCCTGCTAAGAAGGCGACAGCGACCAAGAAGGCTACAGCGACCAAGAAAGCTGCTCCTGCAAAGAAGGCAACAGCGACCAAGAAGGCTGAGCCCGCTAAGAAGGCGACAGCGACCAAGAAAGCAGCTCCTGCTAAGAAGACTGCTGCTAAGAAGACAACCAAGAAAGCCGAGAAGTAATTCTCGCGCTATCCTAATACTTAATAATCCCCAGAATTCTCAACAATTCCGGGGATTATAACTTTCACGCCTTACCTTTAACCCAATCAGGTCTTATTGGTAATGGGCTGGCGGGAGCGCTCGCTGATGTCGCCGTTGCGGTAGGCCTCGAGCAGCAGCTTGAGGTCGTTGATTTGGTCTTCGAGCTCAGCACCTATGTCGGTGTCCTTCACCATCATGCGGTGGTTAGTCATCTCCACCATCTCATAGGTCGACTTGATGTCGAGACCTTCCTCCACTGCCCTTGTGATAGAAGTGAACGGCTCGTGCTGCACGAGCTGGAAGCCACGGCTGTGGTATACCAGCGTGTATCCGGCAATACCTGTCTCGGGCTGATAGGCCTTAGAGAATCCACCGTCAATCACCATGAGTTTGCCGTTGGCCTTCACTGGGTTCTCGCCCTTGATGGTCTTCACAGGCACATGGCCGTTGATGATGTGGCGATACTGTCCCTTAACCTCAAACTCATCGAGAATCGAGTCGACCACGTCGCCATTGTCGCGCAGGTTGTAGTAGTGGCCCTTCACCTCCTTGTGAGTGGCTTTGTCGACGATGAAGTAGCGCTCAAATGTCGCCATCTTGTCCTTGTCGAAGGCTGGAGAATCCTTGCCACACCACAGGTACCACACGTAGTCGTTGGCAAACTGGCGGTTCTCCTCACTGTCGCAGCCAAAGTAGGCGTCGCGAATGAGCGCTCCCACCTTCTTGAGCAGTGCGCGGCCGTGATACTTCTCGCCCTGGATGGTCACATCCTTGAGCGTGCCGTCCTCGTTCAATGGTATAGAGGCGTGATAGAGCAGGTTGCCATTCACCACCTTGTAGACGCAGCCGTAGCGGAACAGGCAGCGCATGTGGGTGCGCAGGCGACCACTGCCAGTGAACGAGTTGTGCAGTTTCTCCACTATCTCCTCTTCCTCGGGGGTGAGGCGATAGGGGTCTTTGGGGTCGACAGTGGGGAAATTAGTGTCGGTCATCTCATAGTCCACTCCGTCGATGGTAATCACCTTGCGTTCGTGGTCTATCTTGTCGAGCAGCAGGCGGTCCTGCATCTCAAACTCGGGACGGCGGTTGATGATCTGCGCCTCGAGCTTGAACTGGATGATGCTAATGGCCTTGTGCATCTTGGCGATGAGCGGAGCCAGCTTGTTTTCCTTGGCCTCGCCCTTGGGGATGAACTTCTCGCATGGGTCGTTGCCGTAGACGTCCATGGCAAAGGTGGCAAGTGGCAGCATGTTGATGCCATAGCCATCCTCGAGCACTGCCTGGTTGCCGTAGCGCATGGCGATGCGAATCACATTGGCGATGCAGCTGTCGTTGCCACTGGCAGCACCCATCCACAGGATATCGTGGTTACCCCACTGGATATCAAAGTTGTGGAATGTGCACAGGATGTCCATAATCTTGTCGGGGCTGGGACCACGGTCAAACACGTCGCCCAGGATGTGCAGCTTGTCGATGGTGAGCTGCTGGATGAGGTAGCAAATGGTGATAATGAAGTTGTCGGCACGGCCAGTGCTGATGATGGTGTGCACAACAACGTCGACATAGGCTTGCTTGTTGCGGTCGGTGGCATTCTCGTGCAGCAGCTCCTGGATGATGTAGGAAAAACTGCTGGGCAGCGCCTTGTTGACCTTAGAGCGGGTATACTTCGACGACACGTCGCGGCACACGCGCACCAGCCTGTTGATGGTGATGAAATACCAGTCTTCGAGGTCGGAGCGGTCGTTCATGCCCGCCTTCACCAGCTCGAGTTTGCGCTCAGGATAGTAGATGAGCGTACACAGCTCCTTCTGGTCGCGGCTGCTGAGCGTGTCGTTGAAAATCTCACCCACCTTGCGCTTGATGGTACCCGAGGCGTTGCGCAGCACATGCTGGAAAGCCTTGTACTCACCGTGCAGGTCGGCAAGGAAGTGCTCGGTGCCCTTAGGCAAGTTCAGAATTGCCGAGAGGTTGATAATCTCGGTGCTCGCTGTTGCCACATCGGGAAAATTGTGCGACAGCAATTTCAGAAATCTTAATTCGGCTTCTCGTTGTTCTTTCTTTGTCATTACGGTTTAGTTTTTTTTAGTTATCAGTATTCAGTAATTAGTTTTCAGTTTTTGGTTTTTGGTTTGGTATCGCAAGGCGGTGCCTTGCGACCCGCCGACCGATTGTGAGGCTGCAGTGCCTATAATCTCACCACGGTCTTCCATAAAC
Source organism: uncultured Prevotellaceae bacterium (assembly GCA_900318065.1). Classification (GTDB taxonomy): domain Bacteria; phylum Bacteroidota; class Bacteroidia; order Bacteroidales; family Muribaculaceae; genus Sodaliphilus. The sequence goes on along the minus strand of ONIY01000032.1, from coordinate 38,249 downwards.
CATAAACTATAAACCAGTTAGTTCTCTTCATTGTTCCTGTACTCCTGTGGTGTGAAGCCGGTGTAGGTCTTGAAGTAGCGGTTGAAGGTTGTGGGTGAGGAGAAGCCCAGAATCTTGGCAATCTCCTGCACTGGTGCGTCGCTGTTGCGCAGCTGGTTCTTGGCATCCATGATGATGAGGTTCATGATGATGTGCTGGGCAGTCATGCCGGTAGTCTTGCTGATGACGTTGCAAAAGTGCGACAGCGTGAGCGATGCCTCGTGGGCATAGAACGAGATCTTGTGCTCGGTGCGGTAGTTCTCCAGCGCCAGCTGCATGAACTCTCCCACAATGGCCTGGTCGCGCGAGGAGTTCTTCACCGAGGTGCCCTTCACCAGGTTGTGGGTGATGGCGTTGCTGAGCATGTCGATGGCAACCACCAGTGCCGACTGCGCGATACTGTGGGTCATGAACGATTGCCCAAAACTTGCCGCCTTGGTCATGATTGAGAAACTCTCGCGATAGAATGTGCCCATGCGCTCGTCGAGCGAGAGCACAGGCTGCTTGATGACAAACTGCATGATGGGCGAAATGAGCTTCCAGAAGTTCACCGTCTTGAGGAATGCCGATGAGTATCCCTCAAAACTGATGAGGAGGTCATCGCTCATGTCACTAATATGCAGGAAGCCACCCGGCAGCAGCACCACAAAGTCGCCTGCCGTGACGTCAAACTCCGTGAGGTTGATAGTCGCCTTGAGGCTGCCCTTCACCACATAGCACAGGCAGCACGACTCAATCTTGCACGGGAACCTCTCGTAATAGCCCATAAAGTCTTTCCCAATGTTGTCGTAGACAACAAAGTGAGAAGACACGTCAAATGGGGGTTTGGTGCGATTACTGTGTCCAGAGTTTTGGATGGATGACATAACACTAGCCTATTTTCTGGACAAATATAGTCATTTTTGGTGATATAACAAGCAAAAAACACAAAAAATAAGTGTTAAGGGTTAAATGTTAAGTGGGAAGTGGGAAGTGTGAAAGATAATTTGTAACTTTGCATTTTTGTTAGAGAGATAATGGCTATCGAGGCATTACATAAAGTGAAATTCGTTACTCTGGGATGCAAGTTGAACTTCTCGGAGAGCGCTACCATTGGTCAGCAACTGCTGGAACGTGGCATAGCACGCACGGTAGTGGGTGATGAAGAGCCCACCATATGCGTGGTGAACACCTGCAGCGTCACCTCGCTTGCCGACCGCAAATGCCGTCAGAACATTCGCAGCCTCATCAAGCGCTACCCCAAGGCTCTGGTGGTGGTCACAGGCTGCTATGCCCAGCTGCAAGGCAAGAGCATTGCCGAGATTGACGGCGTAGACATTGTGCTGGGCAATGAGCAGAAGGGCGACGTGGTGGACTATATAGAGCGATGGCTCAACGACCACCACAGCGAGCTGGCGGTGACTCCACACAAGGACATCAGGCGCTTCTCGCCGTCGTGCGAGTGTGGCGACCGCACCCGCTATTTCCTGAAAGTGCAGGACGGCTGCGACTACTACTGCAGCTATTGCACGATACCGCTGGCTCGCGGCCGCAGCCGCAGTGGCACGATAGCGAGCCTGGTGGAGCAAGCCCAGGACGTGGCGCGCCGTGGTGGCAAGGAGATAGTGATCACGGGGGTGAACATTGGCGACTTTGGCAAGAACACTGGCGAGAAATTCCTCGACCTGCTCAAGGCACTCGACGCGGTGGATGGCATAGAACGCTACCGCATCTCATCGCTTGAGCCCGACCTGCTCGACGACGAGGTGATAGCCTGGTGCTCGGCCTCGCGCGCCTTCATGCCACACTTCCACATCCCGCTGCAGAGCGGCAGCGACGAGGTGCTGCGTCTCATGCGCCGCCACTACGACCGCGCCCTCTTTGCCCGCAAGGTGGAGCGCATCCATGAGTTGATGCCCCACGCGTTCATTGGCGTAGACGTGATGGTGGGCACCCGTGGCGAACTTCCCGAATACTTCGACGACTCGCTGCAGTTTATCGCCTCGCTTGGAGTGCAGCACCTGCATGTGTTCCCCTACAGCGAGCGTCCTGGCACGATGGCGCTGCGCATCCCCTACATAGTGCCCAAAGCCGAGCGCGACCGCCGCGTGGCACTGATGATGGAGCTTAGCGACCGCCAGCAGCGCGAGTTCATCGAGCGATTCCTGGGCACCAATCGCCCAGTGCTCTTTGAGCAGCCCCCTGCCGGCAGCAAGGTGATGCACGGCTTTACCGACAACTACATCCGCGTCACAGTGCCTTATCGCAAGGAACTCGTCAACACGGTGGCACAGGTGAAACTCGACAGGTCAATAATCTCAACAACTCACAATTCATAACGTGAAGTGGTATAGCAAAATATTATACGCTCCCCTGGGATGGGGCTTGCACCTGCTGGCACTGATGCCGTGGTGGGTGCTCTACCTGCATGCCCATGTGCTCTACTTCATTGCCTATCACCTGATAGGCTACCGCAGGAAGGTGGTGCAGCAAAACCTTGCCGAGTGCTTCCCCGAGAAGAGCGAGCAAGAGCGCAAAGCCATTGAGAAAGAGTTTTACCACCACTTCGCCGACTATGTGGTCGAGACCCTCAAACTGCTGCACATCAGCGATGACGAGATGCGCAAACGCTTGGTGTTTCACAACGCCCATGTCATTGACGATGCCCTCGACAACGGCCAGAGCATAGTGCTCTATGCCGCCCACTACGGCAACTGGGAGTGGGTGACATCGATAACGCTGTGGTTTGACAGCGTGCGCCACAGTGACGCTGTGCAAGGGCAGGTGTATCAACCACTTGAGAATGAGTGGTTCGACCGTTTCTTCCTGCGGTTGCGCCAGCGCTTCCACACGGTGTGCATCAGCAAGAAGGCCATCCTGAGAGAGATGATTAGCTGCGAGCGCGAGGGACGACATCTGGGCATTGGGTTCATTGCCGACCAGCATCCGTGGACCAACGATGAGGGCCATGTGCTTGACTTCCTGCACCACCCCACTGCCTTCGTCACCGGTGCCGAGGCGATAGGACGCAAGCTGCACTGCCGTGCTGCCTACTTCGACATGCGCAAGTTGCGCCGCGGCCATTATGAGTGCACCCTCGTGCCCCTGAGCGACGACATCGCCAGCGAGCCACGCGGCTCCATCACCACGCGCTACGCCCGCCTGCTAGAGCAGCGCATTAAAGAAGAACCCGCCTACTGGCTCTGGACCCACAAGCGCTGGAAACGCCCAGTCACCTTCCCCGATGGATACACCCGGGAGAATGAACTGGAGTTCTATGCCAGCAGATGAAGCCCGAAGCCTCACAACCAGTCGGCAGGTCGCAAGGCACCGCCTTGCGATACCAAACTGAAAACTGACAACTGACTACTGACTACTGATAACTGACAACTGATAACTGACAACTACAATGAAACCTGTAGCGGTAATAATATTGAACTGGAATGGCGCGGCGTTGCTGCGGCGATACTTGCCCACGGTGCTTGAGGGCACCAATGGTGAGATTGCCGACGTGATAGTTGCCGACAACGGCAGCAGCGACAACAGCCGCGAGGTTCTGGAGCAGGAGTTTCCACAAGTGAAGACGTTCTTGCTCGACAAGAACTACGGCTTTGCTGGTGGCTACAACAAGGCGATAGAACTGGCGACAGACTACCGCTATACCGTGCTGCTCAACAGCGACGTGCGCACTCCCGCCGGGTGGCTCGAACCCTTATACCAATACCTTGAAGAAAATCCCAGTGTGGGAGCCGTTCAGCCCAAGCTGCTGCACGACCGCAACGACGGCAAGCGCATGTTTGAGTATGCCGGTGCTGCTGGCGGCTTCATCGACAAGCATGGCTATCCCTACTGCCGCGGCCGTGTGTTTGAGGCTGTGGAAGACGACCATGGCCAGTATGACGGCAAGGACATCGACATCTTTTGGGCTACCGGTGCATGCCTGATGGTGCGCACCGAGTTATACAAGCGAGTGGGCGGCCTCGACGAGGACTTCTTTGCCCACATGGAAGAGATAGACCTGTGCTGGCGCATCCACCTGAGTGGCAGCGACGTGCGCATTGTCACCGCCAGCGAGGTGTTCCACCTGGGTGGCGGCAGCCTGCCTCAGGGCAACCCCCGCAAGACCTATCTCAACTTCCGCAACAGCCTGTTCCTGCTCTACAAGAACCTGCCCGTGAAAGAAGGCAAGCGCATGCTGCTGGTGCGCCGCCTCTACGACACCCTGGCATTCTTCATGGCACTTGCCAAGCTGCATGGCGGCGATGCCCGTGCCATTATCAGGGCGCACAACGACTACCGCCGCCTCAAGAACCGCTACCACTGCCAGCCCCAGGAAAATCTGCTCAAGACCTTCCCTGGTGCCCAGCGCAACATAGTGATAGACTACTACCTGCGCGGCAAGAAGAGATTTTAAACCAGAACCTGCAGTCTTGTTCTTTTGAACTCGCTAGGCGAGATGCCTGCCATCTTAGTGAAGAATTTTCCCATGCTCGACTGGTCGGCAAAGCCATATTCATAGGCAATATTCTTGATCGACTTGCCCGACATGAGAATCTCCTGCTTGATTTTAGAAATCAAGAACAGCGAGATCATCTCCTTCGCCTTATAGCCACCCTTGTTTTTGCACACCTCGTTCAAGTACTTGGACGTGATGCTGAGTTTGCCCGCATAGAACGCCACCTCATGCTCTCGCTTGACGTGCGTCTCGATGTGTTCGACAAACTGCCTGAAATACAGGTCGCTCTGAGTGAAAGTGAGGTTTTGGTCATCGTGACCGCCCCTAATGCCTGCCATGAGCAGGATGAGAGATCGGAAAGTGCTGTTTACCACTTCCTTGTGGCGCAGTTCAAGTTGATGGTTCTGCAACTGGTCTAGAGTGTCGAAGAAGTTGAGAATGAGCCTCTTGTGGACTTCGTCTTTAATTTTCACCGTAGGATTAATGTACATCAGTTCGATGTACTCGGTGGGGACACCCACGATAACTCTGAAGGCAAAAGAGCGGTCACACACCAGCACTTTGCCGCTGAAGTCATCGCTCATGTGCACGGTTTTCTTGTAAAGAATATTGTTCATGCACAAGCAATCATCTTTCTCAATCGTCAGGTGTTTCATGTTGGCCTCGACGGTCACTTCACCTTCTTCGCACAACACAATCGCCTGATAATTGGTGCTAGTAGGAGTCATTGCATCTCCATCATTCTCCTTGTTGAGGTCGAAGACGCAATAACCATTCTTTTCTATTTGCTCTCGACGGGTCATAAGTATAATTATATAGGATTAGTTCTCTTTTAAACCACAAAAATACAGTTTTATTGCAAATCCACCCAATTTATTACGAAATTTTAACCAAAAAAACCATCGTTTATCATACTCCCCCCACCCCCCTCTATCTTAGAGGGGGAGATGAGGGAACACTTCAGTTTTTGCAAAAGCCTTCTACGGTGCTTGCGGTTACTTGTTGAACTTGGTTGTCTCCTTGCACTGGGTGTACATGGCTGGGCAGTTGCTCACCACATAGTAGTCGCTGCCCTCGGGTTTCACCACTTCCACACCGCGCCAGTTGGTGTCCCATCCCTTGCTGTCGATGAGCATGTAGATGACGGTTCCCTTCAGGAGCTGGCTCACCTGCGGCTGCTTGTTGGGGTCGCGTTTCATCTCAATGGTGTAGGGAGGCCGTGCCGAGTAGCCGTTCTCGGGAGTAGCGCCCTTGAGCATCGCCCAGGCGATGTAGGGCCGCGCATAGTACTTGTCTTTTCCCATTATCTCGCGCAGCCGCTCCACGGTGCTGTTATAATTGGTAGAGGTGTTGTTGAGCCTGAGCGCCTGCTCGCCATCGGCACGATTGGTGCGATAGAGCTCAAACGCCATCACCTGCAGCGCCACAGCGCCTTGTGGCTCGCCGCCGAGCTTGCTTTGCATGTCCTTCCATTCATTGATAGTGGCAGGGAACTTGTCGAAGTTGACTGTAATCACATTGCTTGTCTGCGCCTTGACGCGCTTGCCTCTCTTGCCGAGGCGGGTGCGACCATAAACGCTGGCACTGAGGGCCATAATCATCACGGCAACAAATGCCATAGAAAGTGTAAATGAGATTCTTCTTTTCATAATTGCTTAGGTATTGGTTATTATCAACATTAATCAATGGCAAAAATAGCACATTTTCCAGTAAAACACAAATTATTAGCATTTCATCTATTAAAAAAAGGTATTCTTCTATGTTGCAGTTTGGTTTTGTCTACTATTTTTGGTTTTATTGTGAAATTTTAGTACTTTTGTATCGCAAGCAATTAGCTACTATAGCATTGTCACTATGAGCAAGAAATTAAACATCAACCGCACGTCACTCATCCACATCTTGTGCTGGGGACTGATAATCGCGTTCCCGCTGTTCATGTACCGCCAGGGCGACACCATGAGCGATGCCATGCGCCACTACCTGCGCTCGCTGGGAGCCTCCATGGGCTACATGGCGATTTTCTACTTCAACTACACCTACACCATTCCGCGATTGCTCTTCGAGAACAAGCGCAAGCGCTTTGTCTTGTACAACATCATTGCCATCTTTGTCACAGTGGCAGCCATGACATGGTGGTGGCACTGGATGGGAAACCTGTTCCCATCGACCGAGACAGCACCACCCAGATTCAATGCCCCACCCCGGTGGACCCGCTTTGTGCAGATGTCGCTCATGCTCATCCTCGTGGTGGGCCTTAGCGTGGCAATACGCATGAGCCAGCGGTGGCAAAAACTGCAGGAGGCGAAGAAAGAAGCCGAGCGCACCCGCACCGAGGCCGAGCTCAAGAACCTGCGCAACCAGCTCAACCCGCACTTCCTGCTCAACACCCTCAACAACATCTATGCCCTGATAGCCTTCGACCCCGAGAAGGCACAGGTGGCAGTGGGCGAGCTGAGCAAGCTGCTGCGGCATGCCCTCTACGACAACCAGAAGAAATATGTGCCGCTCTACAAGGAGGTGGAGTTCATCAAGAACTACATCGAGCTGATGAAGATACGCGTGACCAACAACGTGAAAATCGACACTGCCATCAACATTGAGAAAGACGATGCCACCCCCATTGCGCCGCTCATCTTCATCTCGCTCATTGAGAACGCCTTCAAGCACGGCGTGTCGCAGGCTGGCGAGGGAGAGATTAGCATTGCCATGAGCAACGACGACGACAAGATCACCTGCGAGATAGTGAACACTAACCACCCCAAGCGCGACAACGACAAGAGCGGCTCGGGAATAGGACTCGAGCAGGTGGCAAAGCGCCTGGAGCTGATGTACCCCAACCACTACACCTGGGAAAAAGGCATTGACGAAAACACCAAGAAATACTTCTCAAAAATAATACTCTACAATGAACATTAAATGCGCCATAATAGACGATGAGCCACTGGCAGTGGAACTGCTGGTGAGCTATGTGAAAAAAATTCCGTTCATGGAACTCAACGGCAAGTACTCCAACGCCGTCGACGCCATGAAAGGCATTGCCGAGAACCCTGTCGACATCGTGTTTCTCGACATACAGATGCCCGAGCTCAACGGGCTGGAACTCTCGCGCATGCTGCCCGAGACCACACGCGTGGTGTTCACCACCGCCTTTGAGCAATATGCCCTCGACGGCTACCGCATCAACGCCCTCGACTACTTGATGAAGCCCATCTCCTATGCCGAGTTTCTCGAGGCGTGCAACAAGGCGCTGCAGTGGTACAAGATGGTGCGACAAGTAGAGGAGCCCAAGGCCACCGAGGCGACGAGCATCTTTGTCAAGAGCGAGTACAAACTGCTTCAAATCGACCTCGACGACATTCGCTACATTGAGGGATTGAAGGACTATGTGAAGATTTACACCGAGCAGTCGCCCCACCCCATCCTGTCGCTGATGAACATGAAGGCAATAGAGCAGATGCTGCCCTCGTCACGCTTCATCAGGGTGCACCGCTCGTTCATTGTCCAGAAGAGCAAGATACGCGAGATTGACCGCAACCGCATCGTCTACGACAAGGACCTGTACATCCCCATTGGCGACAGCTACAAGCAGGCTTTCCTCGACTTCCTGGGGCAGTAGACTGGCTTTGTGACATAAAACACCACTTATTGCGCCAAAAAACAAGATTACTGGTGCAATAGACATGCGATATTCAACGTTTTATAGGTTAGGGGTAATGGCCCCAAGCGCACACCTGATGTTGAATATCGCATTACATATTGCCCAAGTAGTCAAGAGGCTCACCATGACAATGGTGGCCATGATAGTGATGTGCGGCATGGCTGGCGCCCAGCTCTATGTCAACGGTGTGCCTGCCGTGGGCGACAATGGCAGCAATATCATCATCTGCCCTGTGCCGCGCGAGGCCTATGGCAGCGACTTCACGGCAGTGGTGCAAGTAGACACCGCAAGCCACTGGCACAACATCACCGTCAACGGGCAGTCGCTGGCGAGCAACCCCATCACCTTTGCCAGCCTGAGCGGCGAGAAGGCCTACCTGGTGAGAGCCATCAAGGACAACAAGCCCATCGTGAAGCGGCTCATGTTCACCAGCCTTCCCATCATGACCCTGGAGGGCGACATAGGCTATGACTTCAACAACGCGCTCGTGAGCCTGCTCACCCCCGACGGCAAGGTGGAACAGGGCATGACAGCACTGGTGAAGTGGCGAGGAGGATACACCAACACCGATGGGCGCCACAAGCGCAACTACAGCATCAAGTTTGTCGACGCCAATGGCGAGAAGCAGAACCGGCGGCTGCTGGGCATGCGTCGCGACAACCACTGGAAACTCGATGCGGGCCAGGTCGACCTCTCGAGGGTGCGCAACCGCATTGCCACCGACCTGTGGCTCGACATGTCGCGACCGCCCTACTACATCGACCAGGCTCCCGACGCCCTCACCGCTGCCCGTGGCGAGATGGTTGAAGTGGTGGTCAACGGCAACTACATGGGCATCTACTCGCTCATGGAGAGCATCGACCGCAAGCAGTTGCAGGTGAAGAAATATGACGAGCAGAGCAACACCTTCCACGGCATGATTTGGAACACGACAGCCTGGAGCCGAGTGGCAGAGTTTAAGGTGGTGGTTGACTATGACAACGACAGCCCCTACTACGACACGTTTGAGATAGAGTACCCTGAGTTTGACGATGTTCATCCCACCCAGCACGTCGACCTGCACGATGCCATAGAGTTTGTGGTCGACAACGACGTGGAGGGCTTCAACGCTCAGGCTCACAACTATTTCGACATCCCTGTCCTCATCGACTACGGCATCTTCATCCAGTTTCTCATCTCCATCGACAATGGCGTCAACAACATCTACTGGGTGATTTATGACCGCGAGCAAGACAAGCGCATGACGCTGGCAGCGTGGGACCTCGACTGGTCGATGGGCACCAACCGCGACTCGCCCAACTTTCGCGGCGGCAAAGCCGAACCCACCTACAACTACCGCTTCTCGAGCCGCCACTTTCGCATGCTCAACGACCCCCAGTGCATCTATCACGACGACATGATAGAGCGCTACTGGCAACTGCGCAAGACGTGGCTGAGCGAGCAGAGCCTGAGCGAGAGGATCAATGCCCTCGTGGGCAGGCTGGTGGAGAGTGGCTCGGTGTATCGCGAGCAACTGCGGTGGAGCGGCGACAGCGACATCCACGGCCTGCCACTCGACATCGTGGGCGAGAAGGACTATATCCTCGACTGGATAAAGAAACGCCTTGCCCACCTCGACACCACCATGATGCGTCACCCCTGCGACGTGAACGGCGATGGCGCAGTCACGTCGCACGACATCACTGTCATTGAGGAATATCTCCTCTACGGCATCGAGAGCGGTGGCAATCTTGACGTGAACGGCGATGGCGCCATCACCGCCGCCGACCTGAGCATCCTTTATGATTATTTACTTGGCAATAACCGATAAACGACACATGAGACAATATTTATATAGAACATTAGCATTGGCATTATTGCTGCTGGCTGCTGGCAACACAGCCCATGCCGTGGCAGTGCTCACCGTGAATGGCAATCCCGCCTATTGCGACACCGCCCGCTGCATGCTGCTGGCATCGGTGCCCGAGCAGTGGTTCGGCACCAGCATGACGGCAACGGTCGACAACACCAATGGCTTCACCGTGCAGAGCATCGACGGCCTGCCCCTGGGCGATGACCGCGCCTACACCTTTGAGAACATCGCTGGCGGCAGGAGCTGGACAGTGACGTGCATCGGCCCCAACGGAGAGAGCAAAGACTACAACCTGCAGTTCACCTGGTTTCCCATCGTGGCAATGGAGGGAGACTTTGGCTATGACTACACTCAGGGCACCATGGTGCTTGCCGAGCCGGGACAAGGCGCCAGCGAGGTGATGAACGCACGCGTGAAGTGGCGCGGATACACAACCAACTCCCCCGATAAGCACAAGCGCAACTACAGCATAAAGTTTGTAGATGCCAACGGCGAGAAGCAGAGCCGCAAACTCCTGGGCATGCGCCGCGACAACCACTGGATACTCGACGCTGGCCAGGCCGACATGGCACGAGTGCGCAACCGCATTGCCACCGAGCTGTGGCTCGACATGGCACGGCCTCCTCACTACATAGACCAGGCTCCCGATGCCCTCACTGGAGTGCGCGGCAAGGTGGTGGAAATGTTCCTGTGCAACGAGTACCGCGGCATCTACTGCCTCACCGAGGCGATGGACCGCAAGCAGCTGCAACTTGTCAAGCACGACACCATCAACAACGTGTTCCATGGCGGCCTGTGGAAGACCAATGTGTTTAACAGCCAGTCGGGGTTCAGGTGGGCCGAGGAGTTTAACGACTCACTGCCCGAGTACTGTGGCTTTGAGACCAAGTATCCCGAGCTCGACGAGGTGTTCCCCACGAGTTACCAGGTGCTGTATAACGCCATCAACGCGATAGGCTCATGCGCGTCGATACAGGCGTTCAACTACATTGTGGATTACTACTTCGACATGCCTCCCATCATCGACTACACCATCTTCTATCTCACCCTCAATGCCAACGACAACTCGGCACGCAACATCTACTGGCTGTGCCATGACAGGGCCATGAACCAGCGCTTGTCGATTGCCGTGTGGGACCTTGACGCAACGGTGGGACAGACGTGGTCGCCCGTTGACTGGCGCCCGCCTCTCACCGCCTACAACTTCTTCAAGTATCCCTACAACTGGCTCTTCAAGATGATGTTTCACAACAAGTGCAAGTATCGCCAGCAGTTCCTGGACCGGTATGACGAGCTGCGCGCCACCTGGCTGAGCGAGGAAAGCCTGCTCAACCGCTACGGCAGCGCCATTGACCGCCTCATCGACTGCGGAGCAGCAGCCCGTGAGGAGCAGCGGTGGAACGGCGACAGCGACCTCTTTGGGCATCCGCTCGACTTTGCCGCCGAGAAAGAGTATATCACCGAGTGGTTCAGCAAGCGATTGCCGCTGCTCGACGTCTGGATGCATCACCACATTTGCGATGTGGACGGCGACGGCGCAGTCACGTCCCACGACATAACCACCATGTACAGCATCCTCCTGCACGGTGTGCAAGTAGACTATGGCGAGCACCTCGATCCAAACTTTGACGGCGACATCACCGCCGCCGACGTCACTTGCATCTACGACGTAATATTAGGACAATAAAAATATTTGGTGGAAGATAAAAGTCCGTTAGGACTGGTAAGGGGTTAGGCAGGGGTTCAGCCTGCGGCTTCACCCCTGCCTAACCCCAGCGTCAGCCCTACGGGCTTCCCCACCTCCATCCTGCGGCCCGCACAACTGACATTTAATAAAACCTCTAAACTCTATACTCTGCACTCTACACTCTACACTCTGTACTCTACACTCTGCACTCTACACTCTGTACTCTACACTCTACACTCTACACTCTACTTTATCCACTTGACAACCTCTTTGAGCGAGCGTTTCTTGCCGTAGAGGAGGATGCCGGTGCGGTAGATGCGTGCCGAAATCCAGATGCACAGCAGAGCTGTGGCGTAGAGGAGAGCTATGCTCAGCAGCAATTGCCACCAGGGCACGTCGAAGGGCAGGCGCACCATCATCACAATGGGCGAGGTGAACGGGATGATAGAGCACCACACCGCCATGGGACCGCTGGGGTTCTCGATGCATGCGACGCCGGCATAGAGAGCCACCACCATGATGAGGATGATGGGCATGGTGAACTGCGAACTGTCGCTCGCCTGGTCGACGGCAGAGCCAAATCCGGCAAAGAGCGACGCATATAGCAGGTAACCGCCAATGAAGTAGATGACGAAGTTGCCCAGCAGCGACACATAGTTGATGCTGGTGAGGGCGGAGATAATGCCCGAGAGCTCGGTGTCGACACTGCCTTGTGGCAGGTTCATGCCAGCGGTCATCGCCTCGGGCGAGGCAACAGCGCCTGCGCCCAGCCCAAGCATTCCCAGCACACTGCCAGCGATGCCCAGCAGCACCACCCAGATGGCAAACTGTGTGAGTCCCACAAGTCCCACGCCAATTATCTTTCCCATCATCAGCTCCATGGGACGGCAGCTGCTCACGATTACCTCGACTATGCGATTGGTCTTCTCCTCGATGACGCTGTTCATTATCATGGCGCCATAGGAGAGGACAAAAGTGTAGGTGAGAAAAGCAAGAATCATTCCCAGCACCGAGGCAATCTCGGCGCTCTGCTCCTGCTCCTTGCCCGTCTCGTCCCACTTGATGCTCTTGATAGAGGCATTCACCTGCGACTGCTCGATTTTCGATTGCAGCTCGGGGTCGTTGAACGAAGCAATCTTGGCGCTGGCAAGCGTGTCGTTGAGGCAAGAGGTGAGATAGCCAATGGTGCTGTTGTCGATGGCGTTCTCGCTGTAGATTGTGGCTTGCTGAGTGTTGAGCACGTCGGCAGGAATCACAACGATGGCATCGAGGCTGTCGCCAGCTTTCTGGTAGAACTCATGCGGATTGAACGACTGGTCGCCATTCATCACCACAAAGTTATAGTTGGTGGAGTTCTTGAATGCTGCGCCAAACTGGTTGCTCTCGTCGATGACAGCGATGCGCGTGACACTGGTGTCGGCGCTATTGTTGATATAGGCAAGCAGCACGGGAATGCATCCCACCAGAATTATCAGGAACGGAATGAGCAACGTCATGATAATGAACGACTTCTTGCCCACTATCGTCATGTACTCATGCTGGATTATCAGTTTTAATTTGTTCATTATTTTTGATTGATGGTTTTTATTGATGTTATAGGAGTGGGTAGGAGTGGATAGGAGTGGATAGGAGTGGATAGGAACTCCTCGATTCTCGATCCTCGATCCCCGATCCTCGATCCTCGATCCTCGATCCTCGATCCCCGCGCCGCAGGCGCTCTACCCTTGCACTGTCTCTATGAAAATCTCGTGCATACTTGGCAGCTGCTCGGTGATGCCGGTGAGGGTGTAATGGTCGTTGAGATAGGCAATTGTATCGTGCAGCGTCACGCCCTTGTTGAGCTTGATGAGCGTGCCACTGTGCTCGTGGCTGGGCACTATCTCAAAGAGGTTGTCGCAAGGGTCGATAGCCTTGCCGCCTTTCACATTCACCACAAAGAGGTTCTTCTTGTGCTGCTGCTTGATGTCGTCGACACGTCCCTCGAGCACCACGCGCGAGTGGTTGATGAGGGTGATTTGTTCGCAAATCTCCTCCACACTCGCCATGTTGTGGGTCGAGAACAGGATGGTGGCGCCCTCGTTGCACAGCTGCATGATCTCGCGCTTGAGCTGCTCGGCGTTCACCGGGTCGAAGCCCGAGAATGGTTCGTCGAAGATGAGCAGCTGTGGCCTGTGGATAACGGTGGTGATGAACTGCACCTTTTGTTGCATACCCTTCGACAGCTCCTCCACCTTGCGGCCTTTCCACTCGGTGAGGTCGAATCGTTGCAGCCATTTCTCCATCTCGCTCACCGCCAGGCGCTTGGGCATGCCCTTGAGTTGGGCAAGATAGACTATCTCGTCGCCCACTTTCAGTTTCTTATACAGTCCTCGCTCCTCGGGCAGGTAGCCTATGTTGGCAATGTCGCTCTGCACCATCTCGCGGCCGTTGAGCAGCACGGTGCCGCTGTCGGCACGGGTGATGCGGTTGATGATGCGAATTAGCGAGGTCTTTCCGGCACCGTTAGGTCCCAGCAGCCCGTAGATGCACCCCTGCGGCACATGCAGGTCCACATGGTCGAGTGCCAGGTGGCCGTCGTATTGCTTTACAACACTGTTTACGTCGATAAAATTCATGACAATTAAATGCTATTATTGCCACAAAGGTAATCATTTTTGACCAAAACCAGTTAAGAATGTCATTTTTTTACTATTTTTGTGACCTAAATCAAGAAAGTGGATGATAAGTTTCACGCTAATAGTGGGTCTGCTGTCGCAGCTGTGTTACGGCATGCGACAGCTGGTGCAGTGGGTAATGACCGAGCGCCTCAAGCGCGTGGTATCGCCCACCGGCTACTGGGCGTTCAGCCTGGCCGGGTGCTGCTTCATGCTCACCTACGGCTGGCTGCGTGAGGACATCGTGATCCTGGTGGGACAGATGCTCTCGTTCTACGTCTATGTGCTCAACCTCGACTACAAGGGTGCCTGGCGGCTCATCCCGTGCCCCATCCGCATAGTGCTCTATTGCGTGCCGGTGATAGCGCTCATTGCCACCGCGATGAATGCGCCCCACCTCGTCGACCGCTTTATCCATAATCCCGACATCCCGCTGTGGCTCATGATCTACGGCACCTGCGCCCAGCTAATCTTCCTCTCGCGATATGCCTATCAGGTGGTCTACTCCGTCAAGCGTCACGAGTCGTGCCTGCCACCAGTGTTCTGGCTCATCAGCGTGGTGGGCGCCTCCCTCACCCTGGTCTACGGCATCATCCGCCACGACCCCATCCTCATGCTCGGCCAGAGCATCTCAATCCTGATCTTCTCCCGCAACCTCTACGTGGGCTGGAAATACTCTAAGAATGCGTGATTATTAAGACCCACTTACGGACGAGGTATTTTGAAAATTACTCGTCCGTAACTATGTTTTTCAACCCACTTACGGACGAGGTATAAATCAAGGTTTTAGTGTTAATGTTCTGTTAACCAAACAGGTCACTCATTGTCACCTCGCTTTGAATCATGCCGCTATATTTGTTTTGTTTAAGTCCATAAGTTGTAATCATCGTCAAGTGCAGGGCTTTTGTTGTGCCTGTCACTCTCCGGAACGCCTCCAAGCGCTCATTCAAGTGGCTGACATATTGCTTGGTAAGAGCATATTGCGCACGCGAGTATTTCATCTCGCAAAGGTTAATCACTTGGTCCTGACGGTCGATAACAAGGTCGATTTGCTCACGGTGGTCATCTTCCACATTGTTCCATGAACTCACCTGCGTGAGAATGCCTGAAATGCCTAATTTCTTCTTAATCTGCTGGATGTGATGCAAGCACACCTGCTCAAACGAATATCCACTCCATGCAAGTCGTGCTGGTGTATCTATTGAGTTGCTCCACAAGTGCTCGTCGGTGATGTTGCGGTTGTGCAAGAATGCTAGATAAAATAGGGTGTACGGGTCGGTGAGCTGATATATTGCCCCCCTATTCTTCTTGCCAAATGGGTAATACTTTGTCACAAAGTCGCACTGGCACAGGTTGTTAAGCACCAGCGACAAACCTCCTCCGTCACCCATTTTCAACTCCTTCTTTATTTCGGCAAGAGTGAGCCCTTTTCTCTTGTTTCCTATTGCCTCTATGACTTTTATATACACTTGTGAATCAGCAAATAAAGATTTAAAAAGCAAATCCCATTCCCGCGCCAAAGGCGCACTCTTGGAGAAAAACAGCGAGTCAATATTCTGCGACAGACTCAAATTCTTCTTCAGCAGACTGAGATAATAAGGCACACCGCCCATAATCATGTAGTTCTCAACTTGCTCATAACGATTAAATCTCACGCCCAATTCGTCGATATACTGCTCACACTCGCCTAGCGTAAAAGGCGCAAGATAAATGCTGCGAGTCAAGCGATTGTGAAGTCCGCCCTTGTCGCCTATAAGTTTGCTGGTCATCCAAGTGGTGGCAGAGCCACATACCACAAGCATCAATCGTGGTTGCATGCAGCCCCATGAATTCCAAAACAGCTCCAATGCCCTCAAAAACCTAGATTTAGCGCTGTCAAGCCACGGCAACTCATCGATAAAGACAAGAATGCGCTTTTTTTTCAATGCTGACAAATAGTTCTTCAGCAAGTCAAATGCCGCAAACCAGTTGTCAACCATCGGATAAGAACCCTTAGAATACTTGTTGAGTTGATTGCAGAATAAAGTTGTTTGCTCAACGCGAGACGCACCAAACATGCCGGTGGTGTAAAAGTCGAAATTGTCGTTAAAATACTGGCGCACAAGGAAAGTCTTCCCAATACGGCGACGACCATACACCGCCACAAACTCTGGCTTTCCCGACTCATAACATTGCCTCAACTCTTGCTGCTCCTGTAACCTGCCTATTATCTTCATAATTCAAATTGGTTTTGATGACGCAGCAAAGATACAAAAAAAACACTTACGGACAAACAATTTTGAAAATTATTCGTCCGTAACTATGCAAATCGGACGGTTAAGACGGTTCAGACGTGTCCGACCAGTCCGACTTGTCCGACCAGTCCGAAAAACTCACTCCTGCATCTTAATCTCGGTGGGCTTGAGTTTTATCTCCTCCTCGCTGCAGAGCTTATACACCTCGTTGCTGATGTATTCCTCAAGCTGGGTGACGTTGTGCATGTTAGCTCCTAGATTGAACAGGTTCAGCAACGAGCGCGAACTGCTCTCAATCACCACTTTACACGACTGCGTGCTAGTAGCGACCGAGCATTCTGCTGATATGAAATCTTAGTATACTGCATGAGAAATCATGCTTAATTATCTAAAGAAATTATCTATAGGAGCCTTTTTTATCTGAATGTCTAAAAGTTTTCCCGCATGATTTACATTTGTATTCTGAGGAATTGCCCTCAATAATGTTTTCGGTCGTTTTGTGACCTGCCACATGATTAAAAGAAGCAACAACTAAACCAACCCCAAAGGCGCCAATCCCTTTTGCGGCTGATTCAGCCCAACCTAATCCTGTCCTATTTGCTCTTGTGCTGCCACAGTATGGGCATTTTAGAATCTTTTTACTCATAAAAATTTATGTAATGTCCATGTTCAAATGGAAAATAAGTTAGAATCTAATAATTGTTACTGAAAGTTGGTTCTATAAATTGCTGATATGAATTCCGCTGTTTCGGTCATATTTTCTTTTTGGCATTTTTTGCCTCAAATGCTTGATAGCCCGCTACTATTTCGCACATTTGAGACAGAACATGCTCAAAAATCTAAAACAATCTGCCTCGAGCAATTTATAGAACCCACCTTAAAATTGTTATGTTGCAGTCATGGATTCTGAAAGTATAGCACCAATTTCTGGTTCAAGTACGAATTCCTGTATTGACATCTTACGAATTTTCCTTGCTCTCTTGAATTCATTAATATTATTGGAAAGAGATTCAGCAAATGAGCATAAAGCCATTATTGATAAAGGAATAAAGATAAGAAATAAAATACCTATGACATACCACAATGGATGTATGTCTGCGACTTCATTTGTTCCCCAAATTAATCCTGGTTCTGTATGATATGATGTTGCATCATGTATGTGACAATAATTCCAGCAGAACCATGTGAATCCAACAGCAATAATCAATAAAACAAATTTTAAAATACATTTTCCCCAGTCGGAATTTGATTTACCCATTATATTCTTTTGTTCAGAAATATAATTGTAAATGTGACTATTGCTATATCTATCATCCCAACTCAAACAGCAGTATGGACAACTTCGAATATATTGCAGTGGTCTTTTAAATTTCTTATCGTATGCAGCATTCACATATTTTTTTGTATACATTTTAGCCGCAAGTCCCAATAAAGGTGCTATAGGAGCCAATGGTGTTATTGAAGTAACTACTTGAACACCTTTATTTATGGCAAAACCACTTGCGAGTTTTGCTCCTTTATTAAATAATTTGTTTGAGGTTGGTGTGTTGTCCTTTGATGTTATGCTGGTTGGACCATTACATATCGGACAACACTGATTATTTGTTTCAAATTGATTCATGTTGATAATAATTTTTCATTGTCTGGTTTTATATTTATCAAGTTGCTCACTTAAATATTTAACACTTTATATTTTACTAAGTCCTTGTATTATTGAACTTAAAAGAGAGACATTCTTATAAGTTTTCCAAAAAATATGAGAACCAAAAGTGACACCAGAAAGCATAAGTGTCTTTATGATAATATCCCACTCGTCCTCTGTGAATATATATTCATATTTCACAATTGTAATGCTTCTCTTGCCTGATGAAACTGTCATTTGAGTAATGCCTTTTATCTCATGAAATTGTGTTTTAATGTTGTTAAGATGAGATTTAAAAAATTTCCCATCTTGCATTTTAATTCTAATCCAACCTTTTTCATGATAAAAAGTCTCAATTTTAGATGACTTTGTACTTAAGTTCAAGATATTTTGAAATGTCGTTGTTGGCCGAGCATGCAAATCTATAACAGGCAATTGTTTAATGGAATCCTTAACTTGTTGTTGCTGTTCTTCATTGCGTTTATCAGGTTGTAAAGCGCAATAAATAGCTATTACAAAACAAATGATTATAAAGAGTGTTATCAAAAGGTGCTCATATTAGTTCACAATTATTTCTTATATGATTTTTTGGCAGAATCAATAAACTCCTTAATAACAGATTTGTTATTAAGAAAATCATTAACTGCTCCACTTATATCAGATGCATTAAAAGAATTTCCTTTCTTTTTGGCAAGAGCACATAGGGCTTGCAAATAAACCCATCCTGAGGCAAGTGTTACACCATAAAGAGATGCCGACATCAGAACTGCCCCACCAATAGAGCCTATTCCTGGTATAAATTTCATAGCGCTAGCAACGCCACTTAGAGCAAGATAACTGGCAAGATTGGTTGCGACTCCAGAACCAATAGATTTCATTACGTTTTCGCCAAATGGTATGCCAAGTTTGTTGTTTACTCTAATATACATACCCCAAATGTTTGCTGCTCCAGCTGCCATGTCAGCGCCTGGCACAGGTATCCATGCAGAACCTACTGCAAGTTTACTGTGAAGTTTTACAACATTTGCGATTTCAGTTGGTAGAGCCTTGTCAGCAGTTTTATCCATCAGCTCCACTAGTTTTATTGAAGTTTGTATTAATGTTTTGTTTGCATCCATAATAACAATTTTTATCCAATCCGTTCAATATCTAAGTAAGTAGTATTCATCGCTCCGGCGCGGCGGAGGTCGATGCCGTAGATGCGCATGAAGGCGTCGGCAACTTGTCGGCCGCCGTTGTTTAGCAGGGGATTAGTCATTGACTGTGTGACGACTTCTACGCTCATTCCTGGCTCGATGCGCACGCCATTGTCGTTTTTCATTCTTTTGGTCGTGATTAAGAATCTTGGCATAGTTTTTTCAATGTTTTCATGTTCCTCACGGTTCGCCTGATGAGGTGATACAACACAAAAAAGCGTGGGAACCTTGCTGCTGTTCTTGTTCCCACGACGCTCAAGCCTCGCAATGCTCCCAAGTCTTGGTTTACAAGAAACATGCTGCAGGCCCACGCAAGCCATATAGCTACGCCCTCCAAGGTGCGACAGCTCGCGGCGAGCCATCACTTAGGGCAAAGTGCTACGCGCTTTGCACAGGCATCTGCTGTTGTTTCTCAATGACTTGGGTTCGAAGTTTGCGAGTTCGAGCGCCATTGGAAAAACGTTAGCAAACGCTTTTATGTCACCCCCCTTCACTGCTGAAGGAGATTGCAAATTTAATAATTATTGCTGAAATGCACAAGAGAAACGAGAAAAAACTTGCCGTGAACTAAAATGAACCACTGGTGGACGATTAGAAAAAACTTGCCGTGAACTAAAATGAACCACTGGTGGACGATTTTGTTCAACAACTCCTAACTACCTTTGCATGACTAATTCTATTTATGAACTTTAAAAACAAAAAGCAAATGAAAAAGTTTTTTTTATTTACCGCGATGTTATTAGCTTCAGTGACAAATTACTCACAAGCCCAGATCCCTGATGTCATAGCTGGCGAAATGCATGGCAAGGTGAAATCATGCACTTTCTATAACTCTAAGTTCAGTCACGAAGAAGGCGATGAGTACATTTTCGAAGAAGCTGACGTCACTTACGAGGAATATGACAACAATGGTTTCTTGACCTACAAAGAAACTGACAATGGCAGCAGTTACACCTACAAGAACACATACACAAACGGCAAGCTCACATTAATCCAGTGCTATGACGACGATGGGGACTTAACCTCTAAAACGACTTTTGAGAAACAAGGTGCCAGTGTTGTCTCCAAAATTTATAAAAACGGCAGGATGACAGAAAAAATGGTGTATAACGGCAGGTCGGCCACATTGTCGGCGCCAACCAGTGACGCTGTTGCGACAATAACCTACAACAATCAATGGAAAGCCGAAAGTGCTGTGACAAAGTTTCCTTATGGCATTGCTGCCGAGATGACTTATGAATACAACGCTAAAGGCGCAGTAGAGAGAACTGTCGCTAAGGTGAAGAACTCATACGCCGCAAAAGTCACGGAATATGACGATTATGAATATGACAGCCAAGGCAACTGGACTACACGACTGGTGTGGGAAGATGGCAATTTGGTTAAGATGGAAGAAAGAGAAATTGAGTATTACACACAATCAACTCCGCAATCCAACAAAAGCAATTCCTCAAAAAAGAGACGCGGCAAATAATAATACACCTAATGTATGGATAACATGAAAAAAGTCTCACTTATATCAATAATGCTGTTCTTGGGTTGCCTTATAATCATGGCGGCTCCCAAGGTTAAGCAAGGCAATAAAAAGAGTGGTGTCAATCCTTCTATCATAATTGGACACACTTACACAAAATATAATGCCAAAATTTCAGATCCTGAATTGGCCGCTGCCTACGATAACGGCAAGTTTCGCCTTATCACAGATGTGTCGGTCCATTTTTTGAATTCCAAGGAAATGGAACTTACACTATCGGTCGATATTGAAAGCGACTATTATTCTCAAGAGGAACTTGCCCAAGTGCTTGATGCGATGCGAAACCAGATGGAAACCACCACTCTTGAAGACTACTATGTAAAAAACGGCAACATCTATATCTATGGGCAAAAAGCGCCTGTGGCAGTTATCAACTCGGGCGGCAAAAGTATAACGTTTAAAACTTGGCCACCTTTTAATGGCAACACTCTTAATCTTGAGTACTAGCACTAGTGTGCGCTAAATATTATTCTCGTCAAGCTCACGTTAGGTGTGGCACATCAGAGCCATAGGCATTTTCAAGAAAAATGCAACGTCACCTTTTGCTGAATGACATAAAAAGTGCTACCTTTGCAGTGTGAGCGAAGAGGAAGCATATACCGAGTCGTCGTGGCCCGAGGACGAGAGTGCCGCGACTGCTGCCGGTGGGCAGTGGCGCGACGTGGAGCTGCTGCGCGAGAGCGAGCACGGCACCAGTGCCGTGTATCGTGCCATGAGGTATGGCAAGTGGCACGTGCTCAAGGCGTTGAAGGCCGACTACCGCACCAACCCCATCGCCCTGGCGCAGCAGCGCAAGGAGTTTGAAATTGGTTACACCCTTTCGCATCCTGGCATTGTAGCTGTCATGGGCCTTGAAGAGGTACCTAGCCTGGGGAAATGCATCGTGGAGGAATGGGTGGACGGCAGCACTTTGCGAGAAGCGATGAAACACGACAATTTCAATGCTACCCTAGCCTACAACATCATCAACGAGTTGCTTGGGGTCTTAGAGTATCTCCACAACCGCCAAGTGGTGCACCGCGATCTCAAGCCGAGTAACATCATGCTCACTGCCAGCGGCAACCGTGTGAAGCTCATCGACTTTGGCGTGAGCGATACTACGAGCCACGCCATCCTCAAAGGTCCTGCCGGCACACGCCGCTATGCCGCTCCCGAGCTGATTGCTGGAGAACAAATAGATAATCGCACTGACCTCTACTCACTGGGGGTAATTGCCAGTGAGATTAACGACGCACTGCCTCATAGCGACCGCCGCCTCGACCGCCTCGCCAAAGCATGCCTCAAGGAGAGTCCCGACGAGCGTCCAGCCAATGCCCAAGCCGCCCGTGCTATTCTCAACCATCATAACCGCCGCTGGATGTGGATTGCCGCAACGATAGCCCTCATCTGCTCATTTATCGCTGTTTTCATGGTGCTGGAAAACAAAGGCAAAAAACCTCTCATCACTCAATATCCAGACACAACAGCCGTCACACTTCATGAGGAAAAAATCGACACTCCAGTCACAGCAACCGCCAGCGAGACAGTCCAAACCACTACTCTACCACAGAAAGATGCTGCCAGCGATTCACAACCAACTGTTACCGAGACACATCAAGCGCCATCTACCCCTTTGGACAACACATCGTTCAAAGAAGACGTTCTTGACTTCGCACGCAATGAAGCAAAAAGTCTTGTAACTGCCCAGAGCAACAAACTCACTGAGATAGACAGCACCTACGTCATTATGGGACCGTCTAAAATCATGGCATGCACGCGATTTATCATCAACATTGAGAATCAGGTCAAGGCACAGATCATCACCATCTATAGCAACGACCTTAAGCGCAACGCCGCCATGCGCGAATATTTGGAAACAGATGAGGGCCGACAGCTGCTCGAACAGGCGCGCATGGAGGCACGCAAAGTGGCGACAACCACCGCAAGCCATCTGTCACCCAACCTCGCCCCAATCTTCACTGACATGAAAATAAGGTGAACTCCCTTTTACAAGGGAACCCACCTGATGATTACTTAGGAGCATTGCGAGGTTCTCCATTTATTGACCGCAAAATTAATAAGTCTATAATCTATCTGAACAGCTTTTCTTGGTTCATTTTGGTTCACGGCTGGTAAAAATCGTCATTATTTGAAGATTATTCACTATTTTCGCACCATGAATGAAAATAACAGCGAGATAAAAGAACTATTACGGCAGGTCCAGAACAAGCTGGGTCGCAACCTTGCCACACCCAGCGATTTTGACGCACTGCTGCTCTCGGTGTTTCAAACCACTGGCGAGCGCATGAGCATAAGCACAATAAAGCGATTAGTGGGATATGTGAGCGACAGCCATGAGCCAAGTAACGCCACCCTGAGTGTGCTCGCAAGATATTTAGGATATAGAGACTGGACCGATTTCACCCTTCGCAACGAAGATCCCACCTCGGGCTCGCTGAACCAAGAAATAATACAGAGCGACCACCTTCAGGTTGATGATGAAGTGGAAATGGAATGGCTGCCAAACCGATATTGCCGAATGAGATATTTAGGAAACAAACGATTTGAAGTGATGGAAGTTAGAGGCAGCAACCGCCTGACCAAGGGCGACACTCTCGACGTGATGCTCTTTGGACTGGGACAGCCCATGATGGCAACAAACCATGACCACAACGGCACAGTAAAACCATTCTACATTGCAGGACGCAAGCATGGCCTCGTGAGACTCGCCATCGTGAAACGCTAATTTCGGACAGGTCGGACAAGTCGGACAGGTCAGACAAGTCCGACTCGTCCGACTAAACTACAAAATCTTCCCTAAAAATCTTTTTTGGAAATTATTTTCTTTTTCATTTTCATTATTGAAAAATAATGACTACCTTTGTCGTGATTATATACATGCGTCAACAGATTAATCAACATATATTATTAACTTCTTAACTTTAAGCTATTTATGAAGAAATTATTATCTCTCTTACTTGTTTGCATGTGCGCTTTTAGCGCAATGGCTCTTGAGAAGACATTTACTGCTTCGCCCGACTTGGTTAATGGCACTGTAGATGGCTTTACGTTCCTTGCTCAGAAGAACAACGGTCAAACAGCTCCCCAGTATGTGGCAAGTGGTTCTGATGTGCGTATTTACGCAAAGGGATCTTACACCATCACAAACAATAGCGGTACTAACATGACCAATATTGTTTTCAACATTTCTGCCCAAGGCAAGAAGCGTCTTGCTGCCATCTCCTGTAACGCTGGTGCTGTTGCAACTCAGGCTGTAGGTGATGAGACAGTTACTTGGAATGGTGCATCTCAGACTGTAACTTTCACCGTTGGCGATCAAGCTGTTTATGGTTCTGATGGCGAGTCTAAGGCTGGTCAGCTTGACTTCTCCAGCCTTGTTATCACCTATGAGGACGGTGGCACTATCACTATCCCTGCTCCAACATTCAACCCCGCTGGTGGCACTTTCTATGCTCCCGTAAACGTTGAGATCACTGGCGCTACAGGTGCTACTTTCTATTACACCACCGATGGCAATGACCCAACAACCAGCAGCGCAGTTTACAGCGCTCCTATCAACATCAGCCAGAACACTACTCTGAAGGCTATCGCTGTTACCGAGGATGCCACAAGTCCTGTTGCTACCGCTACCTACACTTTTGAGTCTGTTAACTCGGTTCCCAACATCGCAGCCTACTATGCTCTTGGAGTAGGTGCTTTTGCCGCTATCTCTAACCCAGTAACCGTTTATTATTCTAATGGCAACTACGTTTGGGTAAAGGATGACACTGGCTACCTGTTGATCTTCGGTCGCAATGCAGGCAACATGCACTACGAGAACGGCGACATCATTCCTGGCGGATTTGGTGGATATCTCAAGGAGTACAATGGTCTCTTAGAAATGTCTTACAATGGTGACCAAGACCTGTTCGGCTTCCAGGAAGCAACCGCTGGTCCAGCTGTAGATCCTGAGATTGTTACAACTGCTGCTGTAGTAGAGGCCAACTTTGGTCACTATGTAACCATCGAGAATGCTACCATTAGCGACATCAGTAGCAAGAACTTCACTATTAATGACGCTGCCGGCACTGCTGCAGGTTTCAACCAGTACTCTGGCATAACCATTCCTAATGACGGCGCTACCTACAACATTACTGGTGTTATCAGTGTCTTCAGCAAAGACAACGTTACCACTTATCAGTTGCAACCCACCGCATTTGAGAAGGTGGTTAACCTCGATGACCTTCCCAAGGTTGACAACATCGCTGGTCTGCTCGCAACCGAGCAAGGAACCGACGTTATGTTCAACAACCCTGTTACTGCTGTTTACCATAGCGGAAACCAACTCTACATCAAGGACAACAGCGGTTTCATGCTGGTTTACGGTCACCTCGACAACAGCTACAACAACGGCGACCAACTCAACGGCATCGCTGGTAACTGGACAATTTACAACGGCATGACCGAGATGCTTCCAATCGCTTCGACATTTGGTGAGGCAACTCCTGGCACTCCAGTAGAGCCTGAGCTCATCACCATCGAGGAGATTGACCAGAGCATGATCCACAACTACCTGCGCATGGAGAACTGCACTATCACTGCTACTGAAAGCGACGCTCGCAACTTTACTCTCACCGATGAGACTGGCGAGATTATCATGCGCTTGAACTTCAGCGAGGTTACTATTGGTGAGGACTTCGACTATGATGCTACCTACAACGTAGAAGGCTTCCTGGCTTACTACAAGAAGAGCGACGGCACTGTTGAGCAGCTCCAGTTCTATCCTAACCTGATTGAGAAGGTGGGTGGTAGCGATGTTGTTCCTGGCGACGTGAACGGCGACGGCCAAGTTACTGCAACCGACGTTACATTGCTTTACAACATCATTCTCTCAGGAGACTACACTGGTGCAGTTAACTATGACCAGAACAATGATGGCAGCGTTACCTCGGCCGACGTAACACTGGTTTACAACGCTATGCTTGGCACTAGCAAGTAAAAAAAACATCAGCAGGTTTAGTAAAACTTGCTAAATGAAGAAACGGAGGCGCCGCAGGTGGCGCCTCTGTTTTTGCCTCTTGTCATACTCCCCCCACCCCCTCTATCTTAGAGGGGGAGTTGCGGGAACCTTCATTTTTGCAACAGCCCCCCCTACGCTTAGGGCGAAAAACGGGTTATTTTGCGCTGCTTTATAATTTATTACTATATATTTACGTTATAATAATATATGATGAAGCACACTGACATAAGGAGAAAGACTGATATACTGCGCATGGCGGCGATGATGCTCATGGTTGCCCTGTGCGGGATGGTGGCGAGCGCGCACGACTTTGAGGTGGGCGGCGTTTACTACAACATCCTGAATGCATTCAACGAGGTAGAGGTGGCGAGTGCTCCCAGCGGCACTGCCTATAGCGGCACTGTGACAATTCCCGAGCAGGTGACACACAACAACAAGGTGTACAACGTCACCGCCGTGGGCGACAGGGCGTTTGCCGACTGTCCCAGCCTGGAACAAGTGACTTTTGGCGGCAAGGTGGCGACAATAGGCAAGCGAGCATTCCTAAACTGCACTGGCCTCGCCCAGGTGACTATCCCCCAGGCTGTTGCGCTCATCAAGGAATATGCCTTTGCGCAGTGCACCTCGCTCAACACAGTGGTGATGAACAACGACACGCCACTTGAGCTGGGCACTGGCGCCTTCATGGGATGCCAGTCGCTGGAGGAGGTGAACTGGGCATCCAGCGAGCGCCTTGAGGGCAAAGGCGGAGTGGCCGTGCTAGGCACTGGCGCCTTCATGGGCTGCTCATCGCTCCAGGCGATGCTGCTGCCAGGCACCATCGAGCACCTGGGCACCGGCATCTTCGGGCAATGTCCACAGCTGGAAAGCCTCACTGTGATGAAAGACACTCCCCTGCTGCTCCAGGGCGACCCGTTTGCCCTCGACAAGTCGCAGACAACCATCTATGTGCCCACCTCGGGCGTAGCGGGTGCTGTGGCGTCGCTCTACAACAGTGCCGTGGGCTGGCGCGACTACAACATCGCCGAGTTGCCCTACTCGTTCATCGACAACAACGGCTACACCTATGTGAAAGACAGTTCGGCGCAGGTGACACTCACCGGCCGCATCCCCCTGGGCAACGAGGTGGTGGTGAGAGAGTCGATCTATGGCTACAACGGCGAGAAGTACAACGTTGCCGCCATTGCCAGCGCAGCCTTCAAGAATACCGGCATCAAGACCTTCGACTCCAGCCATGCGCTAAAGCTCAAGACCATAGGTGCCGAGTGCTTTGCCGGATGCACTCAACTGGCGCAAGTGAGCATCATCGACGGCGTCACAACAATGGGCGAGCGCGCCTTTGCCGGATGCACAGCGCTCACCCAGGTGGAATTGCCCTCGACACTGCAGCTGGTTCCCCACGGAGCGTTTGAGAACTGCACCAGCCTTGCCAGTGTGAACCTGGTGTTGGGAGTGGCTATAATCAGCGAGAACGCCTTTGCCCACTGCACCAGCCTGAGCGTGCTCAACCTGCCGCGCTCGCTTGCCATGGTGGAGCACGGTGCCTTTAAAGACATGCCCTCGCTCGAGCAAGTCAATGTAGAGAACCAGTGCTACTACTACACCTCGCTCGAAGGCGTGCTCTTTGAGCTCAAGCGTGGCGACGACTTCACCGACAAAGAGCAGGGCGAGCCCGGAACGCTGGTGTTCTACCCCATGCGCAAGCCAGGAGCCACCTACTACCTGCCCTGCGGCATGGTTGCCATAGAGCCTAACGCCATCGAGAATGTCGTCTTTCTCAAGAACCTGGCAATCCCAGGCACCACCACACAGTTTGGCGACGACTGCTTCAAGGGCACAAGCCTGGAGAAGATCAACTACCGCAACAGCGAGCCCTCGCCAGTGGCGAGCAATGCCCTGAACGCGTCGCTCAAGGCGAGCACACTGCTGCAAGTGCCCACCGGCGCAATGCCCAGCTTCCTCGCCTGCGAGTCGTGGCAAGACTTTGCCAACATAGAAGAGCGCTATGACGTGTACCACAACGACAACTTTGCCTACGACTGGAACACTCAGAACCAAATGACAATCGTCGACATCAAGCCTGCTGCCGTCAACTCCAGTGGAGTGCTCAACCTCACCAAGGGCGTGAAGCTCAGCAGCACCTACTACACCGTCACCGAGCTGGGCAACACCTCTACCGCCGGCGTGGCATCACTGGTGAAATCGCTCAATTTCAACAACGACAGCCTGGCGGTTATCAACACCGACGACAACATCAACCCCCTGAGCGCGCTCTCGGCGCTGGAAAACATCAGCGCAGGGAGCAACAGCCTCTATTTCAAGGTTGTGGACGGGGTGCTATATAACAAGAGGGGCACCAGCCTGTATTACTATCTCAGGTCGAAAACCAACGAGGAGTTTGCCCTCAACAATGTGGTCGATACGATAATGCCCCAGGCCTTTGCCCACAACGAGCACCTGAAAAGGGTTACCTTTAACGCCATCCTCAATGGAATGGGCGGAGGCGCCTTTGAGGACTGCAAGAACCTGCAACAGGTGGACAATGCCATCTCGATAGAGACCCTCGACGCCAGAGCCTTTGCGCAATGCACCTCACTGACCACCTTCAATGGCGGCGAGCGCCTCATCATCATTGGCGACGAGGCATTCCTGGGCTGCAAGAAGCTCAACTACATGCCCTTGTGCCACGGAGTGGTGCAACGCATTGGCGACCACGCATTCAAGGGATGCGAGGCGCTCAAGACGCTGGTGGTGTGCAATGTCTTGAAACACATGGGCAACGGCGCGTTTGAAGACTGCAAATCGCTCGAGAAAGTGTTCTTCACAGCGCCTGTCACCAACCTTGGGCTGCAGGTGTTCAAGGGCTGCACCTCGCTTCGCCAGCTGTGGCTGTGCAACGACACACCTCCCGAGGTGGGCAGCGACTACTTCAGTTCGCAGGCACTGTCGCAGCTTCAGCTGCATGTGCCCAGCAAGTCGCTGAGCAGCTATCAGTCGTCGGCACCCTGGCGCAATGCCAGCCAGGTGCTCAGCAGCGACTATGTGGACAATGGCGCCGATGTCAACAACGACAACGCGGTGACCTCGATGGACATCACCCTGGTCTACTCCTATCTGCTGGGCGTGGAGACCAACCAGCACGCCGCCAATTTCGACGTGAACCACGATGGTGCCATCACCTCGGGCGACATCACGTTCATCTACGACATCATCCTCCACGGCACAACCACATCGATGGCCTATTCCTTCCTGCAGACCAACCACAGCGACATCTCGCACGACATCACCATGAGCGGCAGCCATGAGCGCATCATGGCAATAGACAATTCCACCTATCAGCCCATTGGCAGCGGCCTCTCGGGACTTATCGACAACACCGCTGTTGCTCAATGCAGCATGGGCAGCACTGGCGCAGTGCAGCACATCGAGATAGTGCCGCTGGCACCAGGCTATTGCACGCTAGTGGCGATAGTGACCAGCGGCAGCATGCAGTATTATCGCGCCTTTGCCCTCACCGTGTCGCAGTAGCGGCAGCATGCCTAGGGGGGCATTCGCAATCGTTTGTCATAGCACAATCGCCCAATAATGAGGCTAATATTTTGAGACAACAAATATATTCACTATTTTTGCACAAAAATAAAACACATAATTAAAGTAACACTCAAATAAAAAGAAACTATGAAGATTTCTAAAGTTCATGCAAGAGAGATTCTCGATTCTCGTGGCAACCCCACAGTGGAGGTTGAAGTAACACTCGAAAATGGCGTTATGGGACGCGCTTCGGTGCCCAGTGGCGCTTCTACTGGCGAGAACGAGGCTCTCGAGCTACGCGACGGTGACAAGAGCCGCTATCTGGGCAAGGGTGTCACCAAGGCTGTGAACAACGTCAACACCATCATCGCTCCTCACGTAGAGGGAATGTGCGTGTTCAACCAGCGCGCCCTCGACGCTCGCATGCTCGAGCTCGACGGCACCAAGACCAAGAGCAAGCTGGGTGCCAACGCCGTTCTGGGCGTGTCGCTCGCTGCCGCTCACGCTGCCGCTGCCGCCCTCAACATGCCACTGTATCGCTACATTGGCGGCACCAACGCCTATGTTCTTCCCGTTCCCATGATGAACATCATCAATGGTGGTGCCCACAGCGACGCCCCCATCGCATTCCAGGAGTTCATGATTCGCCCCGTGGGTGCTACCACCGAGAAAGAGGCGATTCGCATGGGTGCCGAGGTGTTCCACAACCTCGCCAAGCTGCTCAAGGCACGTGGCCTGAGCACCGCAGTGGGCGACGAGGGTGGTTTCGCACCAGCTCTCAACGGCATTGAGGACGCTCTCGACAGCATCGTGGAGGCTATCAAGAAGGCTGGCTATGAGCCCGGCAAGGACGTGAAGATTGCTATGGACTGCGCTGCCAGCGAGTTTGCTGTAATCGAAGACGGCAAGTACTTCTACGACTACAAGCAGCTCAAGGACGGCAAGCAGAAGGATCCTAACGGCAAGAAGCTGAGCGACGACGAGCAAATCGACTACCTCGAGCAGCTCATCACCAAGTATCCTATCGACTCTATCGAGGACGGCCTCGACGAGAACGACTGGGAAGGCTGGGTGAAGCTCACCGAGCGCATTGGCGACCGCTGCCAGCTCGTGGGCGACGACCTCTTCGTCACCAACGTAGACTTCCTGCAGAAGGGCATCAAGATGGGTGCTGCCAATTCTATCCTCATCAAGGTGAACCAGATTGGCTCGCTCACCGAGACTCTCGACGCCATCGAGATGGCTCACCGTCATGGCTACACCACAGTGACCTCGCACCGCAGCGGTGAGACCGAGGACACTACTATTGCCGACATCGCCGTGGCTACCAACAGCGGACAAATCAAGACCGGCTCGCTCAGCCGCACCGACCGCATGGCGAAGTACAACCAGCTGCTCCGCATCGAGGAGCAACTCGGCGACAACGCCGCCTACGGCTACGCAAAGCTCAAATAAAGCTCTGCCCCACGCGCAATGATGAACTAAACGAAAATGCTTGGCACTCAACACGAGTAGCCAAGCATTTTTATTAAGGGTTAAAGGTTAAGTGTTAAGTTGCGCCTGCGGCGCGAAGGAGCGAGGATCGGGGATGGGAAATCGGGGATGGGAAATCGGTGCTCTGTAGGGACAAGGCGTGCCTTGTCCGCCTGCGGCGCGGGGGAGCGAGGATGGGGGATCGAGCGGGCGAGCATTCGAATTCTCGAGCATTCGAGCGGGAGAGGGCTCAATTGTGCATTGCATTAAGCATTCCCCTCTCCTCTCTCCTCTCTCCTCTCTCCTCTCCCCTCTCCTCTCCCCTCTCCTCTCCCCTCTCCTCTCTTCCCTCTCCCCTCTCCCCTCTTCCCTGCGCCTGCGGCGCCCGTGCTATGCGAGCGTGAGGAGGCACTGGTTGTGGTGGTACTGGATGTCGAGGATGCCCATTTCGCACAGCTTCACCACGGTGCGCTGGGCTGCGAAGAACGAGATGTGGGCCAGTCGCTCATAGCCACTGAGCGTGATGCCGCCGTGATCTTGCAGGTAGTCGAGCAGCAGCTCCTCCTTCTCGGTGAGGTTTATCACCACGTCCTCGGGCGTGGGCGAGCTCTTGCGCCGCATCACCTTGGCGTGGGTGGAGGTGGCGAGCACGTTCTCGTCGGCCACGCGGTAGTAGGTGCGCCACTGGCCGTTGTCGTCGGGCGCCTTCACGGGTTTCTCACTCGCCTCGTCGATGTCGACCTTGAGCACGTTCTTACCAGCGACACGAAACACCTCAAATTTCACCTGCTGCTCGGGCTGGCAGTACATCTGCGCCGCCTGCTCAATCATGTAGATCTCCTCGTCGCTGCTCACTCCCACGATGTTGCCGTTGTCCTTCACCCCCACGAGCAGGTGGCCCCCGCTATGGTTGGCAAAGGCGCTGATCGAGCGAGCTATCTTGCGCGCGTCAGTAATCTGATACTTAAAGTCCTGATGCTCGTGCTCGCCCTGCTCAATAAGGCCCTCGATATATCCTTTCCTCTTCGTTACCATTACAAGTGCAAAGATAATGAAAAGTTTTCAGTATTCAGTCATCAGTTTTCAGTTATTTTAGGGGAGAGGGGAGAGGGAAGCCCGCCCCGTCCAGTACTGCGCCGCACAAGCGGCGTTCAGTATTGCGCAGCAAAGCCCGCCCCGTCCAGTACTGCGCCGCACAAGCGGCGTTCAGTATTGCGCAGCAAGAGCCCGCCCCGTCCAGTACTGCGCCGCACAAGCGGCGTTCAGTATTGCGCAGCAAGAGCCCGCCCCGTCCAGTACTGCGCCGCACAAGCGGCGTTCAATAGAAGAGCGGCGCTCAAGAAAAAAAGCGGCGCTCAAGAGAAAGCCGTGCTCAAGAAAAAAGCGGCGCTCAAGAGGAGCAAGCTACTCTCCCTGAGCGATAGCGGCAGCAAGGCTGTTAAGCTCTTCGCACAGCTGCTTTGTGAGGTCGATTTTCTCGTTGCGATGCGCCCATGGCGACACCAGCAGCAAGTCGCCCCTGGCGCAAGCGTCAAAGTCTTTCCCGGCTGGCTTATACATATCCGAGAACCCATTGTCCACAATCTTTATTACCCGGCATTGAGCCTCCTGGGCCATCTTCATCACCTTCTTCTCCCCAGGGCTGATAGCGGGAGAAACAAGCACCGTGCCATGGCGAGCCATCTCAAGAAATTGCGACACCTTCTCATCTATCTCCTCCTCACTCAAGCTGCGAGAGCAACGCACCGCCACCTTCACAGGATAATCAAGCAAGAACACATTGCCCACGGCATCCACCTCGCGGCCACCAACATGCAGCGAGTGCCTGACAGTGAAAAAATCCCTTGAGCTCCTCTTTACCATGAGGCGCCGCGGGTTGTCGGCCAAGTAACTCTTCATGTGGTCATACTGGCCGCGGCTCTTCAAAATAGAATCATTATAGCCTTTCTCCCACAACGGAGTGGAAATTCCCAGCTCTTTTGCCGCAAAGGTGCAGGCACTCTTAAAACTGTTGATGATTGTGCCCAGGTGAACCGGAATCTTCTCTGTCACAAAGATGATGCCGTGAAAATGATCGGGCATAAGCTGGTGCTTGAGAACTCTCACCTCAGGGTGATGCGAGGGAATCTCCTGCCAATAGCCTATCACCTTCTCTCCAAGACTCGAAGCCGCAACCCAAGCCTCGCTGTGGCACGCATCAGCACCACGCAACTCGCCAAGCAAGTCGCGACGGCCAGCAACATTCAGCGTTATCATGTAGATGCAACGACCATAATAGTCATGCCCAGCCATGCGGCGAAGCATAGACTCCCTCTTCTCATATTTGCCCTTATTACGAAGCCACCACTGGCGGCGACGCTCCTCTCGATTATCTTCCATAATGCAAAAATACTCACTAAAACCCATTCCCGCAACAAAAAACCACAATTTTGAACAAGGCAAATGCCTTGCAACACAAAAAGAGGGGAGAAGGAAGAGGAGAGAGGGAAGAGGAGAGAGGGAAGAGGAGAGAGTGCAGAGGAGAGAGTGCAGAGGAGAGAGTGCAGAGTGCAGAGTGCAGAGGGGAGAGAGGAGAGGGGAGAGGGAAGAGGGAAGAGGGAAGGGTGCAGAGGGAAGGGTGCAGAGTGGAGAGGGGAGCCCGCCCCAAGCTGCAATTCTCTCACAAAGCTGCCACTCCGTGGTCACAAAGCCTGCTTGCGCAGGAATTTTAAAAAACGAGAAATTTATATCTCCGAGCTTGCGAGGCTTTTTGACACCGATAGGTGCAACTTTGTGAGATTATTGTGACCTCACAGGAAAACAATTCTCACGCTGGAATAATCATTACCCCCCTCCCCCGTGAGCGGGCGAGAAAAAAGATCACCCGCCCTGGGCATACTTGCGGGGGCGGGTGATTTTCTATCTGGATGGAATCACGACACGCTGGTCATGTTCCACCGCTGGGGGCCTGTGAGGCTTACTTCCTGAGCATCTTGCTAGTCGAGCGAGAGCCGTCGCTGTACTCAGTAACCACGATGTTTACGCCCTGGAAGGGAAAATCGCTTACCATACCGGCCACGTTAACATACTTCACGCTCTTGACAACGCCGTTGCCAGCCTCAACAGTGTTGATGGCGGTTGGAGTCTGGTTGGTTATATTCAATGGGAATACCTCATATTCAGCATTTGCAGGCTTGCTGTCCTTCAGCATTGGAGCTGATTTACCTGCAGTCTTCAAGCGAATGATTGCGGTGAAGTCATTATATCCAACACCATTACCAAGGGTCTCAATACCGTCATTCATACTCATGTTAACCTTAAACGAACCCTGGAACTTGTGAGTGTTATGTTCTGTGGCGGTTGTCATGTTCATTGTATTGTCATCTGCATTGTAGACCGCCCATACTACGTGAGCATACTCTTGAGGTTTAGGATTCATGAAGAAGAAGTGACCATGGCCTTCATGACCTGCCATCTCCGAACCGCAATTTTGGCTACCGAAGAAGTTGGCTGCCATGTAGTAGTTAGGAGCATAAGCAGTAGTGCTCTCGGTGTTGATGTCTTCGGTTGTGAGAGTAACATCGGCCATGGTGGGGTTCAACTTGCTGGTGAATTTACCTCTGATAGAACCACCCTTGATAACCTTGTCTTTGAAGCTGTTGGCATTGTTGCCTGTCAAGTGAACCTCGAGCCAGTTGCTCTGGTCATAATCAGCTTGATTAAGGCGGGTGTTGCCCTGAATCTCGATTGGGAAGTTGTCGTCATCCTCGGCAGGACTAGTTGACCAGATTGACTGACCATCTGCGTCCTTAACCCAAAGAACATTGCTCTCAACATCAACATAGGCCACCTGCAAGTCGTTGGAAATCTTGTAAGACTGATTCTCTACACCATTCTTGCAAAGGTGCTTGAGATCAACTATTTTAACAGCATCACGATAGTAGAGGAAAATCCTTTGATAAGAAGTTGAATTATTTGCTGTATTATTTGAATAATGGCCAAAGACTCCAGCTTCATTACCATTATTCTGATACCAAATTTGGCGTCCTCCAGTGCCAGAGACTACTGCATAATTGTTTTCGTGGGTTCCAGCTGTGATGTTGATAATAAACTCATCGGTGCAACCACTAGCAACATAAGTTTGCGCTTGAATATCGGCTCCGCCTTGGCTAAGGAGGAATTTCTTTCCGTCTTGTTGTGTGAGTGTCCAATATTTAGTGTTATTGTTTTCATACACATTACCATCACCTAATTTCAAGATATTAACAGCATCGCCAGCTGTAACGGTCGAGTGATCCAGACTTATTTCAAAATCTTGTGTGGCTGTTGCCTTCTTATTATCAACAGCGCCCATTGCCCATGTGTAGTCGGCTGTAAGAATAATGTACTCACGGCCTGCTACAATGTCATCCTTACTTGTTACTCTAATGAAGTTGTCAGTACCTGGCTCTACAGGCTCTACATAGGTATATGTTGCCTCGGCTACCGAGCCGTAAACCTCGCCGAAATAAGCCCTTGCCTTAACGGTGGTGGTCTCGCTCACGGTGAATGAGCCAGTGTATTGAGTGCTGTTGCTCGAGGTAGGAGTGCTGCCATCGATGGTGTAGTAGATGGTGGCACCTTCCTCGGCAGTGATGTTCACTGTGAGAGGCTCGTTGAATGTGCAGCTGGCAGGGGTAATCTCTGGAGCCTTAGGAGTCATGATGAAATTCCTTACAGCAACTTCACTCTTAATGTAGTTTAAGATTGCAATAGCCTTAACTGTTGTAGTCTCGGAAATTGTAAGTGGCTCGCCACCATATTCAGTACTGTTTTCATCTGGAGTAGAACCATCGGTGGTATAGTAGATCTTAGCACCTTCATATTCTGTTAAGTTAGATACAAGAACTGCTGTTTTTGTAGAGCCTTCCTCGAAATATGTAGTGCCACTGGTGTTGTTATTGATGGTCATGGTAACTGGATTTCTCTTTACATAGCAGTTCCATGAGTTACCAAGAACCACACTAACAGTGTAAAGGCCTGGAGTGATTTCGAAAGATTCAATAGCATTATAGTCTCTTAGGTGCATAGGAGAATTACCATCCATCCATGCCTCTGCAACAGTGCAATTACCTTGTGAGTCAGCTCCAATGCGACCTGTAAGAGATTCCCAATCATTCATATGATCTCCTTCTGACGGGATACCTTTTGCAAACTGGAAGTAATCTTTACCACTATTTGCCATACCATCGAAATAGACATCGGCAGAGAATTTGTTTGTAGTACTGCTATATATCATCTCAACACCCTTTGTCATATCCCAACCAGTAACACCATTCAAAGAGTTACCAATGATATAGAGCTTATCAGCGCTAACCTGACCTACCTCTTTGTAGAGTTGGATGGGAGACTGATTGCTGCTATAACTAGCAAACCTTGGGTTTGATGAGTTATATTGAATGGAATAATCAGTGCCGTCTATTGAATGGCCAATTACAACATTATTACCACTAAAAGATATATTCCAAAGAGTGTTGTCTGAATTAGTGGTATTCAATGTGCCACTACTTTTATTTTGTGACAGGAGATTACCGTCAAGGTCGAAAGTCCAGCCATTGGTTGCATCACCTCCAAGGATCAGAGGTTTGGCATCTGTCCCACTAAGTGTGATAACACCATTGCTATAAGTGAAACCTGATGTAACAGATGTGCCGTATTTAGTGATAGCACCCATCACAGCAGGTTTTGTCTCATAAACCAAAAGATAACGGACGCCTGTCTCGAGTTGACTTGTGTTATTGATGCGCTCGAATTTATTGGTGTAGGTGGGCGCATCCTTGTAGGTGATTGTTACGGTCACTGCCTCGTTTGGCATTGTGAAGGTGTAGTTGTCGCCGCTTGGTGTTAATGTCAATTCAGGAGTAGTAGTGATTTGGTCAAGAACCTTTCCACTTGGAATTGTGGGAGTAACTGTTACAGTCTGTCCTTGGTATGCTGATGTGTGATTTGCAGAACCACCAATGACGGTAATAGCATGAGGGGTAAGCTCAGTGAAGGTGGCCTCGACCTCTACATTGCTTGCGGGCATGGTGAACTGATTGTTTGTCACAGTTATCTCATTAGCGTCACCGTCAAGAACTTCCCAGCTTGTGAATTGATAGCCAGCATCGGGGGTGGCAGTAAGAGTCACAGTAGCACCCTCGGCAGCAGTGGTTGTGCTTGCACTAATTGTGCCACCTGTTGACTGGTTCAGATTGACGCTATAAGTGGTTGCAGGTGTGCTGCTTTCTTCGTAAGTAACAACTATTGAATAAAGATAAAAAGCACCGTTTATTGTAGACTCAAACATGAAATATTCGGAACCACTTGTAATATTATAAGTCTTTGAACCTTCCACATTTGTATTTCCTCCAACTTGAGAATTTGTTGAAGGCTGAGAAGCATTACCATCGGTTACAGCATGAGTTTTAATCGTTTTGTAATTAATTGTAACACTTTTCAAACCAGGAATTGCTGTCTCATTGTAAACCTTTGCTGAACGACCATTAGTTTTATTAAACTGCATACAACCAGCATTGTCTCCTACAGCTTTATAGATCTGATTCGCCACAAATGTAAAACCATCCACTTCCGCTTCTTTTAAAGCATAAGAATCAGTTGCACCGAATGTATTAACATCAAGTGTAATGGTCTTTTCTTCCGCTCCCGCTGTGGTGAAGAACAGCGTGAGCAGGGTTAAGAAAGTTAGTAATTTTTTCATACGCATGAATTGATTAGTAGTTAGTAAAAAATATGTTTATAAAAATCTCTATTTCTATAAAACAGAAAAGTCCTTGCATACAAACCTTTTGTATACAGGACCTTAGGCAGTGTGGATGATGGATAAAAGCATCTTATCTCACAATTTTGATGCAAAGGTAGGAATTATTTTTGAATCATTGCCACAAAAGAGGAAGTATTTCCATCGCAAAGGTTGAAAAAATGTTAAAGACTCAAGTAAACTTGAGCGGGAACGATAATCTCGCAAAGTTGCACCTATCGGTGTCGCAAAGCCTCGCAAGCTCGGAGATATATATTTCTCGTGGTTTTTAAAATTCCTGCGCAAGCAGACTTTGTGACCACGCAGTGGCAGC
This sequence comes from uncultured Prevotellaceae bacterium, assembly GCA_900318065.1. Lineage (GTDB taxonomy): Bacteria > Bacteroidota > Bacteroidia > Bacteroidales > Muribaculaceae > Sodaliphilus. The sequence continues at coordinate 224 of ONIY01000032.1, read as the reverse complement.
TTTGTGAGAGAACCGTTGCCTGGGTGTCGTTTTCCTGTGAGAGAACTTTTGCGTGGGTGTAATTCCCAGTGAGGGCACAATAATCTCGCAAAGTTGCACCTATGGCGCGTGGAAAGTGGAACGTAGAACGGCGGTGAGGGAACGATAATCTCGCAAAGTTGCACCTATCGGTGTCGCAAAGCCTCGCAAGCTCGGAGATATATATTTCTCGTGGTTTTTAAAAT